>JAFGLA010000071.1 GCA_016928295.1 Opitutales bacterium | reverse complement strand
TCGGGGTTGTTCATCTCTTTTGGTATAAGGCGGCGGAAAGCGTCGAAGTTTCATGACAAACAGCGTGCAAGTCAAACCTCAAGAGCTACCCATTGCGCCTTAATATGGCATTGCTGCCGGAGTAGCTGCCAGTTTCCCGGTAGAGCGAATGCAACGCTTTGCCGGATTCGCCGATTCGTCTTTGTGACGCAGAGGGTCTTGAAATGCGCCAGCCTGACGGATAGAATGCGCAGCTTTTCCGAATTACACTTGGGAGCGTCTTAAAATAGACGGACCGAGGAGGCGGGATGGATTTCCGAGATAAAAATCAGAACATGAGGCGAGGTGAATCGGGATTCCCAGAGCCGAATGGGTTGATTTTTAACCGGAAAGACACTCGCATTCCGACGGGAGTTCTATTTAAAGATGCTCCCTAATAAATCCTTCATTACCCATGACACAGAATACAGTGGAGAAGCACGAGTTTCAGGCCGAGGTACGCCAAGTCCTGGACATAGTCATCAACAGCCTCTACACGGACAAGGAGATATTCCTGCGCGAACTGGTGTCCAACGCCGCGGACTCTCTTGAGAAACTGCGTCACCACCAGCTCTCGACCAAGGACGTTTTCGACGCGGAGCTTCCGCTCGAAATCAACATCACAACGGACGAGACCGCGGGCACAATAACCGTGCAGGACCACGGCATCGGCCTTACGCGCGAAGAACTCGTCGAAAACCTCGGCACCATCGCGCACAGCGGCTCCAAGGCCTTTGCCCAAGCTCTCAAAAACGCGAAGGAAAGCGGCGAGGAGGGCACGGACGCCCTTCAGCTCATCGGCCAGTTCGGCGTGGGCTTCTACTCCGCCTTCATGGTGGCCTCGCACGTGGACCTTTACACCCACTCCTGGAAAAACGAGGGCGAGCACCTCGTATGGCGCAGCGACGGGGACGGCAGCTACCAGATAGAGCCGTCCGCCATCAGCGAGAAGCGCGGCGCAAAAATCGTCCTCAGCCTGAAGGACGAATACGAAGAGTTTGCCAAGGCCGAGCGCGTCCGCGAACTGCTCCGCCGCTACTCGTCCTTTGTCCCGTTCCCGATTCTCTTGAACGGCGAGCGCGTCAACACCGTGCAAGCCATCTGGGCACGCAGCAAGAACGAGATTAAACCCGAGGAATACTCGGAGTTTTACAAGTATCAGGCCGACGCCTTCGACGAGCCGCTCTTCACGCTGCACTTCAACGTCGATGCTCCGCTGGCAATCAACGCCCTGCTCTTTACGCCGGAGAACAACCCCGAGCGTTTCGGCTTCATGCACATGGACCCGGGCGTATCGCTCTACTGCAAGAAAGTCCTCATCGACGCGCACCCCAAGGGCCTCTTGCCAGACTGGCTGCGCTTCCTCAAGGGCGTGGTTGACAGCGCGGACTTGCCCCTGAACATCTCGCGAGAGTCGATGCAGGATTCGAGCCTCGTAAAGAAGATTTCCGACGTAGTGACGGGCCGCTTCCTGAAGTTCCTCGCCGAACAGGCCGAGAAGGAGCCGGAAAAATACGCCAAGTTCTGGAAGCAGTTCGGCATCTTCATAAAGGAAGCCATCACCGTGGACCGTGCCCAGCACGGCAAGCTGGGCAAGCTCTTGCGCTACGAAAGCAGCCTCACCGAAGCGGGTCAAACCATCGGCCTAAGCGACTACGTGGGCCGCATGAAGGAGGAGCAGAAGGAGATTTACTACCTCTACGGAGCCTCGCGTGCCGCCATAGAGTCCGGCCCATTTGTCGAGAGCTTCAAGGCCGCGGGCATCGAGGTGCTTTACCTGTACGAGCCTGCTGACGAGTTCGTGATGAATCACTTGCACAAGTTTGACGACAAGGAGCTAAAAAGCGGCGACTCCGCGGACCTCAAGCTCGACGACGTGTCCGCACAGGGCGCGGGCGAGGCCCTGCCCGAAGAGCGCATGAAGGCCCTTTGCGACTGGGCAAAAGAGGCCCTCGGCGAGCGCGTAAAGAGCGTGGAGGCGAGCAAGCGCCTTGTGGACAGCCCGGCGCTGGCCGTCAATGCCGACGCTTACATGACGCCCGCCATGCGCCGCATGATGCGCGCCATTCGAGAGCGCGAAGGCAGCGACGCTCCGGTCAACGAGGTGAACGCGAACTTCGAGCTGAACGCGAAGCACGCCCTGGTCGCCAAGATGGACGCATTGCGAGAGAGTAACCCCGAGCTTGGCAAGGAGGTGCTTGAGCAGCTCTTCGACGCCTCGCTCATGGCCGCTGGAATGCTCGACAGCCCGCAGAACATGCTAAAGCGCATGACAAAGCTGCTCGAACACGTCTCATAGCAAAGACGCAGGCTTGCAAACGCTCCCAAAAATGAAAAGGCCCGGTGCTTATGGTACTTCGGGCCTTTTCTTTGCCAACGCTTTATGCTTTTGTCGTTGGCAGCCTTTTTTCATACTCCCTGCAATGGCCAGCCACTTTACGCAAATCACGGTTCTTGCCCCCGGTCTTCTCGGCGCATCCCTTGCCATTGGCGCGCGCGAACGCGGGCTGGCTGAGCGCATACACATTTGGGCAAGGCGCGAGGAAGTGCGTGACAAGTGTGCCCTTCAGCCCTGGTGCGACGCCGTGTTCGCCACACCCGAGGAAGCCTGTTCGGATTCCGACCTTATCGTAATTTGCACGCCGGTTGAGACTATTCACCGCCTTGCCCGCCGCGTGGCCGGAGGCCTGAAAAAAGGCGCGATAATCACCGACGTAGGCAGCACCAAGGGGCAGGTGTGCAAGCTCTCGCACGCTGTCATGCCCCGCGATGTGCACTTTGTGGGCAGTCACCCGATGGCTGGCTCTGAAAAGAGCGGCATGGAATACGCCCGTGGCGATCTCTTTAGCGAGCGCAGTTGCTTTGTTACCCCGCTACCGCGCAGCGACGCTGAAGCTGTCGATAAAGTCCGCGCTTTCTGGCAGGCTCTGGGCATGGACGTAGTCCTTTCCGCGCCCGAACAGCACGACGAAATCGTGGCAAACATAAGCCACCTGCCGCACTATCTTGCGACCATCGCCTGCAACTGGCTTGCCCGAAAGGATGCGGACTGGAAGAAGTGGGCAGGTCCGGGCTTGCGGGACACAACGCGAGTTGCCGCCGGAAGCCCCGAGATGTGGCGGGCAATATCCGAGCAGAACCGCGACGAAATACTGCGCGCCATCGACGGTTTTCAAGAGGAACTGGACAGAATGCGCGAGTCGCTGGTCCTTGGCCGTTACGACGAGCTGTACAACCTCTTTGCCAGCGGCAAAAGCTACCGCGAAAGCCTCGACCAACGCTGAAAAGCCAGCGCCCAACGGCCTTCGTTTGCGTAAAGACCGCATCGTTATCATCCCTCACATACTCCCCTTGACGTGCCCGAAGATTTTGCCAACGTCGCCCGCTTTCTTCCACTGCGGGCTGCCGAGAATCCCCACATGTGCGCCATCCGCGTCCCCTGCGGAATGCGAAAGGGCGAGGTCTTGTACCAAGAGCGCAGCTTCGCGGAACTGAATGCCGACGTGGATGCCTGCGCACGGCTTCTGGAAGGGGAGGGCATCACGCGGGGCACGCGGACACTGCTAATGGTAAAGCAGGGGCTGGAACTAATCGTGTGCACCTTTGCCATGCTCAAAGTCGGTGCCGTGCCTGTCATAATCGACCCTGGCATGGGACTGAAGAGCTTTCTGTCCTGCGTGCGCCGCACAGGGCCGGAGGCTCTTGTCGGCATCCCGCTTGCGCAGCGCATATCCCGTCTCT
This sequence comes from Opitutales bacterium, assembly GCA_016928295.1. Taxonomy (GTDB): domain Bacteria; phylum Verrucomicrobiota; class Verrucomicrobiia; order Opitutales; family Oceanipulchritudinaceae; genus Verruco-01. The sequence goes on along the minus strand of JAFGLA010000071.1, from coordinate 3,597 downwards.
TTCGCAAGAGTTTTTCCACCGTTCGCAGCCGCCTGAGCGTGGACGGGGACGCCTTCTGGCGCAATATATCGCTTAACCGCACTAGCGAAACCTTCGCCATGGCCCGCACAAGGCCTGACGAACTGGCGGCCATTCTCTTTACCAGCGGCAGCACCGGCGCGCCCAAAGGCGTGCGTTACCTGCACGGGATGTTCGAGGCGCAGTTCCGCCTGCTCGACAAGCTGTACCACTTCGAGGCGGGAGAGGTAAACATGCCCCTTCTGCCCGTGTTCGCGCTCTTCAACCCCGCGCTCGGCATGACGAGCGTCATACCGGACCTTAACCCCTCGCGTCCGGCTAAGGCGAACGGTGAAAAGCTCGTTGCCGCTCTGCTTCAGAACCGCGTGAGCAACAGTTTTGGAAGCCCCGTACTGTGGCGCATTATTGCCGATTGTTGCGAGAAGCACGACATACGCCTTCCCGCGCTGCGAACGATACTAATGGCCGGTTGCAGCGTGCCAGCCGAGCTTGTGCGCCGCATGAAGAGCATCGCGCCCTATTCGGAGGTTTTCACGCCCTACGGGGCCACCGAAGGGCTGCCCCTTGCGAGCATTAGCGGCAGCGAAATACTCGACCATGCCGAGCTTGCGCAAAAGCTGGGCGCCGGTTCCTGCGTGGGGATGCCCGCGCCGGAAATCGAGCTTGCCTGCATACCGGTGTACGAAGGCGCGCTGGAGAGCTTTGTTGACACGATGCGCGTTCGCACTGGCGAAATCGGTGAAATCGTCGCCACCGGCCCCGTTGTGACGCACGAATACGACCTCTTGCCCGAGGCTACGGCGGCGGCAAAAATGCGCGACGCACAGGGCCGCGTCTGGCATCGCATGGGAGATCTTGGCCGCTTTGACGAAGAGGGACGGCTATGGTTTTGCGGGCGCAAGGCAGAGCGCGTCGTTACAGAGACTGGCACCCTGTACACAGACTGTTGCGAGGGCGTGTTCAACGCTCACCCCGATGTCCTGAGAACGGCATTAATCGGCATTCGCAAGGGCGGGAAGATAGTGCCGGCAATCGCCGTGGAGCCGAAAAAGGGCAAGTTCCCGCTGACAAGAAAGGCGAAGGCAGACCTTGTCGAAGAGTTGCTAGTTCTTGGAAAAGAGAGGGATATCACCCGCGAAATTGACACCTTCTTTTTCGAACGGAAGTTCCCCGTGGATGTTCGCCACAACGCCAAGATACACCGCCTGACACTGGCAAGAAAGCATTCCGACAAAGTCTGAAATGCATTTCCGGCGCTTGCTGGGAGAACCGCTGTTGTACACGCAAAGCCCGCTCCGGACTCGCGTATTCCGAGTCGGCGGAGCGGACTTTTTCAGTGAGGGTGCGCCGTCTAGGTTAGAAAGCGTGTTTCATTCTGCGTCTTGTGGGATTGGCCACCCGCGTGCGCGGCGTGCGGCCTATCCATGTGCAGCGGGGCGGACACGTGCCTTTCATGCTGGTGCGAATGCCCATCCGCGACGTTCCCGCCTACAAGTTGGAGCAGCGACATTACCGCTTCGTTCATGGACTCTGCGTGGCTGTGCAGCTCCTCTGCGGCGGAGGCGCTTTCTTCCGCGCTCGAAGCATTGCTCTGCGTCACCTTGTCCATGCTCATGACCGCGGTGTTGAGCTGTGTTATGCCCTGGGACTGCTCGTGCGAAGCGTTGGCCACCTCGTGCACTAGTGAATCCATCTCGCGGGCCTTTTCGACGATTACGTTCAGCGCGCTGGATACCTTGCCGCTAAGCTCGACGCCGAGGGCCGTCTTGGTGATGGAGCCTTCGATTTTCTCGGTCGTTTCCTTGGCTGCCTTGGCACTGCGCTGGGCGAGGTTGCGCACTTCGTCGGCGACGACTGCGAAGCCCGCCCCCGCTTCACCCGCGCGGGCGGCCTCTACTGCGGCGTTCAAGGCGAGAATGTTGGTCTGGAAGGCGATTTCGTCGATGGTCTTGATGATTTTGGAAACCTCGTTGCTTGCCACCTTGATGCCATCCATTGCCTGATTCATCTCGTTCATGTCCTCCACGCCCCTGTCGGCAGCCATGCGGGTCTGCTGGGCAAGAGAGTTCGCATTGCGCGCATTGTCGGCGTTGCGCTGCGTCATGCTGGACATTTCCTCAAGCGAGGAGCTGGTTTCCTCGATGGATGCGGCCTGTTCGCTGGCACCCTCCGCAAGGGACTGGCTCGAAGAGGCCACTTGTTCGGCGGCTGAACCGACCTCGCGGGCCATTGCGTTCAACGCTTCGGCAACCTCGCTGAGCGTCTTGTTCGTCCCACTGGCTATCCAGTAAGCAAGTGCTATTCCAACAAATAGACCGCCAAGTCCTACAACGATCATCAACATGCTCGTCGTTGCTACGCTTTGCACCATTTCCTGTCCGCCGCGCTCGCCGTCCGCCGCGTTGGTGCCGAGAATTTTCAGCGTATGGTCGGAGAAATCGTTCAGGGCTTTGACCATGTCCACGGTCAGTATCCGCTTGGCCTTGGCGTGATCTTTTTCGAGGTTTTCAAGGAACTCGGCCCTTAGCTTCAGGTATGCTTCGTGAATGTGGCCGAGCTTTTCAAACTCCGCGAATTCTTCCGGCGTGCGCAAAGTGGCCTTGTAAATCTTTTCAGCTTCCAGAAACACGCGAGTGTCTTCTAGCGTGGCGTCTTCGATGGCCTTTATTTCCGCCGGATCCGTAGTTTCCAGCAGGCGGTAAAGGCGGACCATGTTTATCATGGGCAGGTAGTTCATCGTGCTTGTCTGGATGACTCCCGGCAGGTTCTTTTCGCTTACGGTAAGCCCGAGCTTCTCAATGCTGCGCAGTCCTGCCACGCCCATCAGCATGACAAGAACGAGCAGAGCGCATTGGATTGCGGCAAGAACTACAATTCTCTTTTTAACTGTCCACTTTTTCATGTTTTCCCTCATGCGTTAAGATGACTGATGCGAGAGTAATGGTAACAATCGCACATTCCATTATGTTAGACAAATGCCCTTGTAAACATTCACTCTCTTCTCTTTTCGTTTGTAAAGCGGTCTGGCCTCGTTAGTTAATCTTGGCTTGCGATGAAGGTATTGGTGACAGGTGGCGGTGGTTTTCTAGGGCGCGCAGTGGTCAGGCGTCTGCTGGAGCGGGGCGATAGCGTAGCCATCCTTGGACGTACGCCCAAGCCGGAGCTTCAGGCTCTTGGCATGTTCGTCAATTCCGGCGATATTGCGGACTATTCCGCCGTGCGCGAAGCCTGCCGAGGAATGGACGCAGTCGTTCACACCGCGGCCAAGGCAGGAGTATGGGGCCGCAGGGAGGACTTCTTTTCCGCCAACGTGACGGGCACGCGCAACGTGCTTCGCGCCTGTCAGAGCGAGGGCGTAGGCATTTTGGTCCACACCAGCACTCCGAGCGTAGTATATACGGGGGGCAGTTTCGAGGGCGCGGACGAGAGGCTGCCGTACGGGCACAATTTCGCCTGTGCGTATGCCGAGAGCAAGGCCGAGGCAGAGCAGCTCGCGTTGTCCGCGCACGACGCCGGACGCCTGCGCGTATGTGCTCTCAGGCCGCACCTAATATGGGGAGTGGGGGATCCGCACCTTCT
>JAFGLA010000070.1 GCA_016928295.1 Opitutales bacterium | reverse complement strand
GGCAACAGGTTCCGGCGTGGCGGGGGCTGGCTCGGGCAATTCTTCCTTGGGGCTTGCGGATTCGTTTTCCGGCTCCGCTTTGGCCTCTTCGACGGGTTTGGCCTCTGCCTGAGGCTTCTTACGGTTTGCGTCGGAGAACTCCTCCCTGAGGCTGTCCGCGGATATATTGTCCACGGTGCTCGATGCGCTTTTCACGTCGTGGCCGCGTGAGCGAAGGATCTGGATCAACTCGCTGTTGTCCACTCCTATTTCCTTGGAAAGCTGATATATGCGAACACTCATGATAAGGCGTCTCTTGCAGGGGTCCGTTATTTATCCGCCTCGGTCCCTATGGGCGATAAGAATTGAGAAAAAATGTGAAAGGCTGTTATGCATCGCGCGTAGTGCGCCACACCGTTAGGCCTGATTCTGGCGATGAATCTGGACAATCTTGAGCAGGGTGCGTGCATCCTGTTCCTTAAAGCCGAGGTTCATCAAGTCGTTCGCGCCGACGCCTTCAAAGGCCTCGGGGCTGGTAAAGCCGTTTTCAACGAGGAACTGTGCCACTTCCTTGGAGATGCCCTCCACGCCGTTCCAGCCCTTGATTGCCTCGGCAACGCGGGCGTCGAAGCCCACTTCGTGCGTCTGCTCCTTGGCAATGTCGAGCTTCCAGCCCATGAGGCGGCTTGTAAGGCGGGCGTTTTGCCCACGGCGGCCAATGGCGATGGAGAGGTCTTCCTCGCTGACTTCAAAGTAAATTTTCTTGCCGACCTGATCCATCTTCACGTTGCGCGGGATGGCGGGCTTGATGGCTTCTTCGAGCATTTCAATCGGGTCCGCACGGTAGCGGATGATGTCGATTTTCTCTCCGCCAAGCTCGCGCACTATGCTCTTGACGCGAGCGCCGCGCGCACCAACGCAGGCGCCGACGGGGTCAACCTTCGGGTCGCTGCTGGAGACGGCGATCTTTGAACGGTAGCCGGGCTCGCGGGAAATGGCTTCAATTGTCACCGTGTTGTCGGCGATTTCGGTCACTTCCAGCTCGAACAGGCGGCGGACAAACTTAACATTGGCGCGGGAAAGGATAAGCTCCGGCCCGCGGGCCGTGACTTCGATTTCAGACAAAAGGCAGCGAATGCGTTCGCCAATCTCGTAATCCTCGCCCGGGACGCGTTCTCGCTGGGGCAGGATTGCTTCGGCTTTGCCGAGGTCCACGACCAGGTCGCCCCTTTCGCGGCGGCGTACGGTGCCAGTCACGATGTCGCCGATTGTGTCCTTGTAGTCGTCGTAAATGCGTTCTTTTTCGAACTGGCGCACCCTTTGCACGATGGCCTGATGCGCCGTCTGCGCGGCGATGCGGCCAAGGGCGGATGGGTCTATCTCGCGCTCGATGACGCTGCCGATGGTGGCAGTGGGTTCTATGAGGCGCGCCTTGTCGATGTGGATCTGGGAGCGGTTATCGCTAACAGAGTCCACCACTTCGAGCAGGCTCCATGCCTTGAGGGCACCGGTGCGGGGGTTGATTTCAATCTTCAGCTCCTGCCCGGCGTTCACTCCCTTGGCGGCGGCTCCCTTGATTGCGGTCACAATGGCCTGAATCATGGAATCGCGCGGGATTCCCTTCTCTTTTTCCATATACTCGAGGACGGAAAGAATTTCGTGGCTCATTGTGTCGGATTGAAGTTCGTAAAGATAAAAAAAGAGCGGGCGTATTGCCCACTCCCCGTGGTTTGGAGACTGGTAAAGTAACTTTTTTACGTATGTCGGGCGTTTCTGTCAAGGACATGAGTAACCCAGCCTCGTGTTCGCCGCGCCTTGACGCTTTGTACATGAGGGGAAGACTCAAAAAAGTGCCCTCCGCAAATGCCGGAACTGGTCAACAAGCTCTTGATCCTTTTTGAGTCAAGGTGGGCGCCTCAATTGTCGGGCTTTGTCTTCCGGTTGTGCGGCATGACAGCTACCCGACATGAAATGGCTCCCGTAGTATTGGTTATCAGGGAAGAGCGCTTGCGTTGATGTTCCGCGCACAGCAGAGGGCGGGGGACAGCTATGCAGGAGGAGCATGGAAAGGTCAATAGAGTAATCGTGCCTCTTGGGCGTGTGTGAAAAAACGGACACCCGTCGGGAATGCGGGCGTCTTTTCAGTTAAAAAACGCGCCGTTCGGCTAGGAGAATCCCGACTCAGCTCGCGTCATATCCCGTTTTTTATCTCAGAAACCCATCCCGTGCCATCGGTCCGCAAAGTGTCAGGCTCTCCCCAAGGCCATTCTTTGCACAGCCTCAAGAGGCAGGCGCAAGCAGAGTTTTCTGTTATGGCTTGCCATCCGGCTTTGCTCCTTGTTAATACCTTGCCTTTTCACACCTATTTACACATGGCATTAGCAAACGACCTCCGCAAGGGCCGCGTATTCCGCTACAACGGCGAGCCCCAGTTAGTACTCGAAGTCATCCATCGCACTCCGGGCAACCTGCACGCCTTTGTTCAGGTTAAGATGCGCAGCCTGCGCAGCGGCAAGAGCGGCAACACCCGCTTCAATCCCGCCGAGCAGGTCGAGATACTCGAAACCGACACCAAGAACGTCGAGTTCAGCTACCATCACATGGACGTTTACACGTTCATGGACTTGGAAACGTTCGAGACTTTCGACATTTCCGAAGCCACGGTCGGCGAGGCGAAGAGCTACCTTACGCCCGGCGCGCAGGTGACAATCCTTTACGTTGACGGCAACCCCGTGGACGTGGAACTGCCGAGCGTTGTCGAAATCGTGGTTACGGACGCCCCCGACGCCATCAAGGGCGACACCGCCACGGGTGCGACCAAGAGCGTGGAACTGGAGACAGGCATTCGCGTGAACTGCCCGCTCTTCATCAAGACCGGAGACAAGCTCCGCATCTCCACTCTCGACGGCTCCTATCAGGGCCGCGCCTAAGAGGGCCGTTTCTCATTTTTCCCCCAAGCGCCTCCGCTTTCAAAAGCCGGAGGCGTTTTTTTGTCAAAAATCGTATCCGTTTCGCTCTCTTTTCGGGATTAAGCAGGCGTTCACAGGTGTCTTACAGGCAGTTACGAATGCAGTAATTTTAAGTGAGTGTGATGTGGAGGCTTTCTCAGGCAAGTAGTCCTGCCGCTTGCGGCATCTGGCCCCCGCCTTGGGGCTAACAACAAGGGACTATCTACGGAAAGCCTCCACATCACATTTACGACAGGCTCTCTTGTAAAAGACGCATCAGAAGATAAGTTATGAACATGCGTTGAAGCATCATACGCTTCCGCCTGTCTGCCCGACAGAATCTCATACACTCCGGATACCTCCCCGTCATAATTGCCAATCACGTTTTCTCATGAAAAATCCCAGCTTTGCGACGAGATGGAACCTCGACCTCATTGACGCGCTTTACGGCCAATGGCAGGCGAATCCCGAGAGCGTGGACGCGAAGTGGCAGGCGTTTTTCGAGGGTTTCGAGCTGGCAATGGACCGCGGGGATGCCTCTCCGGCAAGCGCGGTAAAGGAAGCCGGTCAGGACGCTGCGGCGCTGTCCGATTATGCGCGAAAGCAGGCCCGCTTTGTCGGCGCGATATATTCCTACCGCTCCATCGGGCACACTCAGGCGCACCTGAACCCGCTCGACGAGGAAGTTATGCTCAACCCGCGCCTGTCGCTCGCCCGCCTCGGCTTTGACGAAGGCGAGCTGGACGAAGTTTACGACACGGGTAACTACATGGGCGGCATGAAAATGAGCGTGCGGGAGATGATTTCCCGCATGAGCGACACCTACTGCGGCTCCATAGGCGTTGAATACATCCACATTCAGGAAACGCCTCGCCGTCGCTGGCTTCAGGCCGCCATGGAGCCAATCCTGAACCAGCCCGAAACGAGCCGCGAAAAGAAGCTCCACGTATTGGACAAAGTGGTGCAGGCGGAGACTTTTGAAAAGTTCCTCCACACCCGCTACGTCGGGCAGAAACGCTTCGGTCTGGAAGGCGGGGAGACGCTCATTGCCGCCATCGACGCGCTTGTTGAGGCCGGCCCTTCGCTCGGGGTGGAGGAAATGATAATCGGCATGGCTCACCGCGGGCGGCTGAACGTATTGGCCAACATCCTTGGCAAATCCTACGAATACATTTTCCACGAGTTCAGTGCCAATTACATACCCGACACCATTCACGGCGACGGGGACGTGAAATACCACCTCGGCTTCGACTCCATTGCTCGCAACAGCAAGGGCGAGAGCATGATTTTGCAACTCGCCGCCAACCCGAGCCACCTTGAGGCGGTAAACAGCGTCGTAGAAGGGCGCGTGCGCGCAAGACAGCGCATGCTGGGAGACACCGAGAAGCGTTCACGGGTCATACCGCTTCTAATTCACGGCGACGCGGCCTTCGCGGGGCAGGGCGTAATTGCAGAAGTTCTCAACTTTTCGCAGCTCAAGGGTTATACGACGGGCGGCACCGTCCACATCGTCATCAATAACCAGATTGGCTTCACAACGGACCCGTCCGAAGCGCGCTCCAGCCGCTACTGCACGGACGTTGCCAAGATGATCGAGGCACCGGTCTTCCACGTAAACGGGGACGATCCGCTGGCCGTAGTCTGGGTTACAGAGCTTGCCTTGCGCTATCGGCAGGAGTTCCACGCCGACGTGGTGGTGGACATGTACTGCTACCGCCGCCACGGGCACAACGAGGCGGACGAGCCTTCATTCACGCAGCCCACATTGTACAGGAAAATCGAAGCGCATCCGCTCGTCAGCGAAGTGTTTGCCGCCTGCCTTAAAAAGCACGGCTTCCTGAGCGTGGAGGAGGAAAAGGTCATTCGCAGCCGCTATCAGGACTTGCTCGACAGGGCCTTCGAGCGCGAACGTGAGCGGGAGACCAAGAGCGGCGCAAGTGCGAAGGAAAACGGCTGGAAGGGCCGCTTCCACGGTTCTACCGCAATTTACCAGCCGCCATATTCGTTTGAACCTGCCGACACGGGCGTAAACAAGGAAAAGCTGGACCACATCGCAAGGGCGCTCACGCGGGTGCCGGACGAGTTTAAGGCAAACCCGAAGATCGTGCGCCAGTTGGATGCCAAGCGGGCCGCCTACGAAGGGGGCGCTGGCATAGACTGGGCCTTCGCCGAGAGTCTCGCTTGGGGAAGCCTGCTTTTGGAGGGGACGCCGATTCGCCTTTCCGGTCAGGACAGCGAGAGGGGTACTTTCTCCCAGCGCCATGCCGTGCTGTACGATTCGGAAACGCGCACTCCGTACATACCGCTTCTGCACATGGAAGGGCGGCAGGCGCAGTTCTGCATACACAACTCGCTCCTTTCAGAGGCTGGCGTTCTGGGCTTCGACTACGGTTACAGCCTCGACTATCCCAACATGCTCATCATGTGGGAGGCGCAGTTTGGCGACTTTGCCAACGGCGCACAGGTCATGATCGACCAGTTCATCGTGTCGAGCGAGTCCAAGTGGCAGCGCATAAGCGGTTTGGTGATGCTCTTGCCGCACGGCTACGAAGGGCAGGGGCCGGAGCACTCTTCGGCGCGGCTTGAGCGTTTTCTTCAGCTCTGCGCGGAGGACAACATTCAGGTGTGCAACCTCACCACTCCGGCGCAGTATTTCCACGCGCTGAGGCGGCAGATGAGGCGGGATTTTCGCAAACCCTTGATCCTCATGGCGCCAAAGAGCATGTTGCGCCACAAGGAATGCGTCAGCGCGGTGGCGGACCTGACGGACGGGCATTTTAACACGGTCTTGGACGATCCGCTCGCCCCAGCGAAGGCCGATAGGCTCATTCTCTGTTCCGGCAAGGTGTTTTACGACCTTGCAGAGCGGCGCCGTACGGATGCTTCCTGGGGGGATACGGCGATAGTGCGCATTGAGCAGTTGTATCCCTTTGACGCGGACGAGTTATTGCGCGTTGCAGGGCGCTATGCCGATACGGCGCGAAGCATCGTGTGGTGTCAGGAAGAGCCGCAGAACATGGGCGCATGGAGCTTTGTCGCACCAAGGCTTGAGGAGCTTTTCGGACGCAAGGCCGTTTACGCAGGGCGCAAGGAGAGCGCGAGTCCCGCAGTGGGGTCGCTCGCCATGCACAAGCGGGAGCTAGCCGTGTTTCTTGACCGAGCAGGTGGCGTGCAGTAGGCTGCTGAGGCCAAGTTGACACGCAGGGGAGCGCCAATTTTCAAAAAGCTCCAAGTCCTAAATCGCGCACCTGTCTGATGCGTCCGCTTGGGCTGCGGCTTTTGTCGCTCTTGAGCGCGTCGCTTTGGCGATTTCCTCAAGAAAGGCCACGCTCAGGGCCGCTTGCTTTTCAGCTCCGAACTTTTCAGCGACAAATGCGGGGGCCTCTTTCATCGTGAGCGTTTGCAGAAGCGGGTCGTTCGCTGCTCTTTGCAGGGCTTCGGCAAAGAGCGCGGGCCTGTCCGGCGGCACTATTATGCCGGTGCGCTCGGGGATGCAGCATTCGCATACCCCGCGGCATTCCACTGCTATAAGCGGCAGGCCCATCGCCTGTGCTTCTATCAGAAAGTTGGGCAAAGAGTCTTCCCTTGAGGCAGACACTGCAAAGTCCGCCCCTGCGTAATACGGGCCTGTCTGTGCCTGCTGCCCGAAGAACAGTACGCGCTTCTGAAGTCCGTTGGCTTCGACGAAGCGGCGGCAGCGCGGCAGTTCCTTGCCCGTGCCCACTATCCAGAGTTGCCAGTCGTCCCGCGTCTCGGAGGCGTAGCGTACAAAGCTGTCCAACAGTTCCATGTGGCGCTTGCCCGGCCTAAGCGAAGCAAGCACGAGGAACACCTTCGTGTGCTCCCCGGCTCCGGTTTTGGTTCGCATTTCGGCGCGCCATTCGTTCCGGTGTTCCAGCCCGTGGCGCAGCATGACAGGGTTGTGAATGAGGCGGATTTTGTCCTCGCTGAAGCCGCGTTCCAACATGCGTCTTTTCCACCAGTTGCTGTTTACGAGTACTGCGCGCACCTGTCCGAGCGACCAGTGATGGAGCGGTTGGATGAGCTTGCCGGTGCGCAGAGTCGCTATTACGCCGATGTTTGGAAAGTGGCGCTGAATCCAGCCTGCGTAACAGTTCGCCGTTCGCCCCATGCAGAGAATGGCGTCAGGTGACATTTCCTCCAGCGCCTGCATAATGCCCGGGGCTAGGAAGCAGATTCTCGTGTCCACGCTTTGCAGGACTCTGTGCGGGATTTCATGCCCTAGTATGTCGTTCCACAGCGCGCCGCCCGGGCGAAAGAGTAGCAGATGCGCCTCGTGCCCCGCTTTGCGCAGGGAGTCGGCCAGAAAGATGCTCTGCCTTTCCGTGCCTCCCATGCGGAGATGGTCCTGTATGATTACAAATCGCATTGTGCGCTTGTGCAACAGTGGTAAAACCCCGCCGCGAGGCATTGTTTCGCAAGCGGCTTATGAATCGGGCACAAGGCGTTGTTTTACGGCACATTACGCCTCAGGCCCTTGGACATGGGGTTGCAATGCCATGTCGTTAGCGCGGGCTATCTTCTGTCCATTCCGTATTGGCGGAGCATTTCGGAGGCTGTCCATTTGAGGTCGGTATCGGGACTGCCTGCCGCGCAGCAGGACAGGTAGCCGAGCACCTGTTCAAGGCTGGCAGTGCGTTTATTATCGTCCAGCCAGTCGTAAATTACTTCCGTCGCTTCTATCCAGACGCCTAGTCCGTGTACGGACTGGTCGCATTCGCTCATGAGCAGCTTCAGTTCCGCAGCCGCGTCCTTGCCAAGGCGGCGCAGGAGCCTGTCGAGTGATGCCGGCCCTTTGCAGGCGCCGATGATGGTCTTTTCCACGTCGCCATCCAGTCCTATCGAGGCGAGGCGGCCAATTGACAGCAGCCATTGGCGTTCTAGCGCGTTGATTCCGCGTGCGCGTTCCCTGGCGATGGCTCGAATATCATCCTCGTTCATGATTGGCTCACATTCTGGGCCTTTGGGGGCTGTTTGCCAAGTTGCGAAGTAGTCCGTGCGCCACTGTTCGGACGATATAGCGATGTGATGCTTCGTCCGGAATGCGCAGCCTGTTGGCCTATCGCTCTACTCTTCGCTCTTTTCCGGCTCTTCGCCTTCGAGCGGGATTTTGAGGGCCTTCAGCTGGGGACGGACGATTTTTGCGTAGCAGTCCGGGCAGACGCTGTGGCTTATCTGTTCGCCGGTGAGGCGGCTTATGTAATGCTCCACCTGTTCCCAGTAGTTGTTGTCGTCGCGGACTTTTTTGCAGTACACGCAGATTGGCAACATACTTTCAAGCTGCACAATCTGGCGCGTGTAGCCGAGGATTCGCTTCGCTACGCGCAGGCGCATCCATATCTGGTCCCGATCGAGCGGCTTGGCTAGAAAGTCGTCAATGCCCGCCTGCATGGCTTCCATGTAAGTCTCTCGTCCCTGCACGTTCGCCGTCAGCAGGATGAAATACGTGTAGTCGGACACTTTTACCGAGCGCACGCGGCGGCAGAAGGCCAGCCCGTCCAGCTTGGGCATCAGCCAGTCGCTAACCACTATCGGGTAACGTCGTTGCGTATAGGCGTTCCATGCGTCCATGCCGTTCTCGTACGCATCAACCTCGTGTCCGAAGTGGGTGAGGGTGGTCGTGAGCAACTTGCGGGAGATGAAGTCGTCCTCTGCAACGAGTATTTTCATTAGCTGTCTTTAGACATGTAGGGTGTTAACCCTGCAATGGCGAGGCGTTTATTAGTGGGCACCTCTAATAACCTTGAATTTCTGTTGCGAACGGTCTTTGCCGCGTCTGGCTTCGTTTCGTAAGCTCGCCGTATTTTATTCAATACTACTCGCTTACAAAGCCTTGCCATCCATCGGCAAATCCTCGTTCTCGCTACGAAACCGGTTATTAGAGGTGCCCATTAAATTGTATTACGGTGTTATTATCTTTCGGCTAACGGGCGTTCTTGTGAAGAGGTGCCTTTGCCGGAATGAGCTTTTCCTTGTTGCCGCGCAGGTCCACAAGTAGCGAATCGCGGTCTGCGCCGCTGTTTACAAGGGCGCTGCCAATGGGCTTGCCTAGCGTGGGGCTGAAGCTGCCGCTTCGCACCTGTCCGACTGTGTTGCCGTCCGCGTCAACGATTGCCGTTCCTTCGCGGGCGATGCGGCGTCCTTCGAGCGTAAAGTGCAACAGCTTGCGCTCCGGCCCTCTGGCCTTTTCTTCCGCCAGCGCGGCCTTGCCGATAAAGTCCGTGTCCTTGTCCAGCTTGACCGCCCAGCCAAGGCCCGCCTGCAATGGGCTGATTGCGTCGCTAATCTCGTGCCCGTAGAGGGGCATCCCCGCCTCAAGGCGCAGGCTGTCGCGCGCGCCCAAGCCGCAGAGGGCGAGGCCCAGCGGCTCGCCGGCATACCAGATTGCTTTGGCAATCTTCATCGCGTCCCCGGGCTTGCAGTAAATCTCGCAGCCGTCCTCGCCGGTGTAGCCGGTGCGGCTTAGGAACACATCGCAACCGGCCACGCGGGCGTCTCCGGCGCAGAAGCGGGCGGGGGCTTCGCCGTCAAAGCCGCTGGCGTAAACTACGTCCCACGCGAGCGGCCCCTGAATCGCTATTTGCGCGTAATCGTCGCAGCAGTCGGCCACGGTGCAGAAGTAGCCCTTGGACTTTTCCTGCATCCACGCGATGTCCTTGGCAGCGTTGGACGCGTTCACGCAGATGAAATACTTTTCCTCGTCGCGCCGGTAGCAGATGACATCGTCCACGCAAGTGCCGTTATCGTAGCACATCAGGCTGTAAATGGCCTGCCCGATGTCGATGCGGGAGATGTCGTTTGTCAGCACCCTCTGGAGAAAGGCCAGTGCCTGCGGCCCCTCCACGGTGACCTCGCCCATGTGGCTGACGTCGAACATGCCCGCCTTTTCGCGCACGGCCTTGTGCTCGTCCAGTATTGCCGTGTACTGCACGGGCAGCTCCCAGCCTGCGAAGGGGACAAGGCGCCCTCCGTGGGCAAGGTGAAAGTCGCGAAGCGGTGTCTGTCGAATCTGTTCGCTCATCGGTAAAACATGTGAAAAGCAGTCCGCTTTATCTGCGGACCATACAAGCAATTGCTATTGTGATGTGGGATGCTACTTGAGCAGTTTGACCTTCTTGGAGCCTTCCACGACCTTGCCTGCGACCCAGGCATTGAAGCCCGCGGCCTGAATGTCCGCCATGATGTTTGCCGCCTCTTCGGGGGCCACCATGAAGGTCATGCCGCAGCCCATGTTCCAGACCTCGTAGATTTCCTCGAAGTCCGCACCGCTGTTCTCGGCGAGCACCTTGAAGACGGGCAGCGGTTCCCAGCTCTTTGTGTCGATCTCCACGTCCACGTTGGCGGGCAGGATGCGCGGGATGTTGCCCGTGAGGCCGCCGCCTGTGATGTGGGCCGCGCCGTAGAAGGAGTTGCCTTCGCGAACGCTCGTCACGTTGCCGGCCTTGTTGTACTTCGCCGAAATGCTTGCGATGAGGCCAGCGTAATTCATGTGCGGGGCAAGAAGCGCGTCCGCAACGGTGATGTCGTAGCCGGGCAGCTTGTCGTTCACGCCAAGGCCGAGCTTTTCAAAAATGACCTTGCGGGCAAGGGAGAAGCCGTTGGTGTGCAGGCCGCTGGAGCCGATGCCGATGACTACGTCGCCGGAGCGGATGGTTTCGCCGGAAAGCATCTCCTCGCGAACTGCAAGGCCCACGATGGTGCCGACCAGATCGTAGTGGCCCTTGGCATACACTCCGGGCAGCTCCGCCGTCTCTCCGCCGATAAGGGCGACGTTGGCCGCGCGGCAGGCGTTGGCAAGACCGGTCAGGATTTCCTTGTAAGCCTTGGCCTCAAGCTTGTCCGCCGCGTAGTAGTCTAGGAAGAAAATCGGGCGCGCGCCCGTCACCGCCACGTCGTTGCAGCAGTGGTTCACGATGTCGTGGCCGAGGCCCTCGTGACGGTCCGCCATCACGGCGACTTTGACCTTTGTTCCCACGCTGTCCGTGCTGGACGCGAGGATGCCCTGCCCGGAACCGGCAATCTTGCCAAGGTCGAACAGACCGCCGAAACCGCCGATGCTGCCGAGCACCTCGGGGCGGCTGGCCGTCTTGAGGACGGGCTTCATGTCGTCGAGCAGATTAGTGGCCAGGTCGATATCAACACCAGCTTGCGCGTAGGCTTTGCGTGCTTCCATGTCGGACAAGCATCAACAGAGCGTTGGAAAAAATCAACATTGTTACGCAGAACAATGTGCATATGCTTCTTTTGGACCTCAAAACACCGAACAAAAGTTTGAAGCGGAGTCGGGGTTATACGCGAACAGCTTCGCAATCCTCGACCCAGTGCCCTTCGCCCACTTTGACAAGGCCCGGGCGTATCGTGCGGTAGGCTTCGCTTTGCACATACTGCGCCGCCTTGGGGTGGCAGCTTCGCGGGGCGAAGCGGGCGCCTGCGGGCAGGTCTTTGAGGCCCGGCACCATGCCCGGGATCGTGGGCAGGCGTTTCTTGCGCTCGGAATCGAGCCTCGGTATGCTCTCGAGGAGGCCCTTTGTGTAAAGATGGGCGGGTTTGTCGAAAATGTCCTCGGTTCGTCCCTTTTCCACGACGCGCCCCGCGTACATGACGAGCACTTCGGAGCAGGTCTGCGCTATCACGCCAAGATCGTGCGTTATAAGGGCCAGCGCCATGCCCGTCTCTGCCTGAAGGGACAGGATCAGGTCCAGTATCTGCGCCTGTATCGTGACATCGAGCGCGGTCGTCGGCTCGTCAGCAATGAGCAGTTCCGGTTCGCAGGCAAGGGCCATCGCAATCATGACGCGCTGGCGCATTCCGCCCGAAAGCTGGTGCGGATACGCGGCCATGCGTTCACGGGGGGATGGTATGCCCACTTTGGCGAGCAGCTCGACGCTCCGCTCCGCCGCGTCCTTCTTTTTAAGAGGCAGGTGCAACAGGAGCGTTTCCATCATCTGGCTGCCCACGCTGCGCACGGGGTTAAGCGCAGCCATCGGTTCCTGATACACCATGCCTATGCGCCGCCCGCGAATCTTGCGCATGTCCGCATCGCTCGCTTTTGCGAGATCCGCGCCGTCAAAGAGGATGCTTCCGCCGAGAATGTTTCCCGAAGGGCGGGGCAGAAGGCGCATTATGCTGAACGCGGTCACGCTCTTTCCACAGCCGCTTTCGCCCACTATGCCAAGGCGCCCACCGAGCGGAATGTCGAAGCTGACCCCGTCCACGGCGACGAGCGGCCCCGCTTCCGTGTCGAAACCGACGCGAAGCTCTCGCACCGAAATAAGAGGCTCCTGGACCTTGTCTGGCATGGGGAAAATAAGATGGAAACGTGATAATTCGCGTGTTGGGCGTATTTGGTGTGCGCTGGCCTTACTCGGGTTTTTCGCCGTAGCTTTCAGTGCTCTCGCCAAGGTCGGTCTTCTTTTTGGCGGCTTTCTCAATCTCCTTTTTCTTGCCCTCGTCTATCCAGTAGAGGCCGTACTGGTTCGGCCCTTCGGACAGGGGCACGTCAAAGCCCTCCGGGAACTGCATCCAGCCCCAGTAACCGAGGCGGTAGAAGGGCATCTTGTAGCCCGGGACAAAGGACGCCTCGTCGTAAAGGAACTCTTCCATTTTGTGGGCGAGGGCTATCATGTCGTCCACGTTTTCAAGGCGGTCGTATTCGTCGATCATGGCGTCAAGCTCGGCATCGGCAGTGGATGTGATGTTGTTTGTCTGCTCCTTGATGCTACCGTCGGGGTTGTAGGCGTTTACGGAATGATAGCCTTCCCAGAAGCGCGGGTAAGGCAGGCCCACGTTCCAGCCCGTGAAGGCTATCTCGTGCTGCTTGCCCTGCACTTTTTTGTAATTGGCCGTCGGGTCTTGAACGTCGATGTTGAACTCCAGCCCCGCCTTGAGGGCTTCTTCCTTCAAAATCTCTACAACGCGGGTGTTGGGCGACTCCGCCATGCTTACGGCAAAACTCAGGCGCTGGCCCTGCGCGTTTACAAGCACCCCGTCCGGGCCGGCCTTGTCAAAACCCGCCTTTGCGAACAGCTCGCGCGCTTTGGTCACGTCAAATGGACGCGGGCGCAGCGTCGGGTGGTCGAACTCTCCGTAGCCGTCCACCTCGCCCTGAAGGCGTGCGTAGTCGCCGCGAAAGTGGAAGTCTATCACCTTCTGCCAGTTGCAGGCGTATTGTATGCCTTGGCGCAGATACTTGTCCGCGAGCAGGGCGTTGGCACGGTTTATATACAGCCCTATCGTGGCCTGCGGCACGTCGTTGTAAAAAGTCGCGCGGTGTATCCAGCCTTTTTTTACCGGCTCGATGTTCGCTGTCCGGTCATGCCAGTATTCGGGCAGAGTGAGCGCAAACATGTCTATGTCGCCCTTTTTGAAGGACTCGAAGGCGATCTGGTAGTCGCGGATTAGCGTAAACTTGCGCTTGTCGGGGTTGTGGCGGTTTTTCTGGAACTTCTTGTCGTTTGCCCACCAGTCTTTGACGCGGGTCAGGGTGATGTATTCGCCATGCTTGATGTTGCGCGGCTTTAGTTCCCACGGGCCTGTCGTAGGCTCGAACTTCCACTGGAAATCTTCAATGAAGTAATTGTTCAGCACTCGGTAAAAATGCGACGGCGTGGGCGAAAGGGCAGTGTAATACACTGGGTCCGGCTTGGCCTCGGGCAGGGTGACGGAAATTGTGTAGTCGTCGTATTTTGTGATGTTTGCGTAAGAGCTGCTGTACCAGTTGTTGTACCAGGGCGCGCTGATGTGCTCACTCTGCATGAAGTAGAACGTGTAAAGGTAGTCGTCCGCCTTTACGGGCACTCCGTCCGAGTAGCGGGCGTCCGGGTCGAGGCGGAAATACACCGTGCGCTTGTCCTTGGACACGGCCCAATTCGTCGCCAGCCCGGGTATCCAGTGGTGCGTTATCGGGTGGTATTCGCAGAGCGACATCTTGTTTTCGTCCAGAAAGACTCCGCGCATGGAATGGTTCGCGTCCGGCCCGACAAAGCGCAATGTCGGCGGCCATGAGAGCATGAAGCTGCGCACCGTGCCGCCGCGTTTCGCCTTGGGGTCGGCAAAGGGTTTTTCATCCTGCCCGTCCTGCCAGTCGAGGCCGTCGGGAATGTCCGCAGGCGTCGCAAATGTGAAGAAATCCGGCTTCGAGGCGTAATGGGCGTCTATTACTGCCTGTTCCTCGGCGTTGAGAGGCTCGGTGGAGTAGCCGTAGTCGTTTTTCGCTTCCAGAGCGGTGCCGCAAAGGAGAGTCGCGGCAAGGGTGAGGGAAAACAGGCGCAGAAGGGGGAGGAGTCTGGATTTCTTCATTTGGGAAAGAATGGGTGCGTAAGAGTTTTGATGTCTCTATCTACTGATACGTTGAAAATTTTCTCGGGTCGTAGGCTTCGCGTATGGCTTCGCCTACGAAGGCCACGAGGGTGAGCACAGTCACCATTACGACGAAGGTGCTCGTTACAATCCACGGCGCGTCCATGCGCTGGGTTCCCTGTTCGAGCAGCTCGCCCCAGCTTGGAGTGGGCGGAGGCAGGCCAAAGCCCAGAAAGTCGAGCGCGGTGAGGGCCGTGATGCCGCTTGCCGCCATGAAGGGTATGAAGGTCACGACAATGGACACGGTGTTGGGCAGGATGTGCTTGAAAAGTATGCGGAAGGTTCCTGCGCCCAGAACGCGGCTCGCGTCCACGTATTCGCGTGCCTTTTCGCGGTAAGTGGCCGTGCGCATCAGGTAGGCCATGCCGACCCATGAGAACGCGCACATTATAAGGAGCAGCGTCGTGATGCGCATCGTGGTGCTCGCCCCGGCGGGCATGAGCGAGCGCATGATTATGACAAGATACAGCAGGGGGATGTTCGACCAGATTTCCATGAACCTCTGGCCCGCAAGGTCAGTAATTCCGCCAAAGTAGCCCATCGCGCAGCCGGTTGCTATACCGATTGCAAAGCTTATCGCTACGAAGGCCAGAGAGAACAGCATGGCCACCCTGAAGCCGTAGAACAGCCTTGCCAGAACATCCCGCGCAAGGGAGTCCGTCCCGAGATAGTGCTGGCGCTCGAAAGAGGGCGGATTGGGCGGGTATTCGCCTGCGCGAAAGTCTTGCTCCAGCGGGCCGTAGGGGACGAGGGGCATGATGACGAAATTGTCAGAGCCGATGCGCTCGAAGAAGTCGTCCAGCTCCCGATAGCGGGCCTCGCTCTTGTAATCGAGGCCGAAATCCTCGCCCGTGTATATGCCGGAGTGAAAAATGGGGAAGTGCCAGTGCCCGTCGTAGCTGACCAGCAGTGCCTTGTTGTTCACAAGCAGTTCTCCGCAGAGGGTCAGCGCGAAGAATACGCCCAGAATTATGAGCGACCAGTAGCCCCGCCGGATGGAGCGGAAGCGTTTCAGCTTCTTGACTGTCAGGGGGTTGAGGCGCATCGCGGGTTATTTGAAGCGGATTCTCGGGTCCACGGCGGCAACGAGCATGTCGCTGAGTATGTTGCCAAGTAGCAGCAGGATCGAGGACAGGAGCAAGACGCCCATCACGACGGGATAGTCGTAATCCACGACGCTGTTGAAGCCCAATAGACCAAAGCCGTTGATGTTGAATATCTTCTCGATCAGGAACGAGCCTGTGAGAAACAGCGATATGTTGTTGCCGAAGCCTGTTGCGATCGGGATAAGCGAGTTGCGCAGGGCGTGCTTTACCACGGCTTTGCGAAACTCCATGCCCTTGCCGACGGCGGTGCGCATGTAGTCCGCGGCGAGGTTGTCCATGAGGCTGTTTTTCATCAGCATCGTAAGTACTGCGAAGCTGCCCACCATGTAGCAGCAAAGGGGCAGGGCGCTGTGCCAGAGGAGGCTGCCCATCATGCGCAGGGCGGATACGTCGGGGTCAGCAATGGCGCTCCAGAGCGTCATGCCTTCAAAGTCCTCGCCAATGAAGCCGCGCTTGGGGAACCATTCAAGGTCAAAGGAAAAGTAGAGCAGGAGCAGCGCGCCGAGCACGTAGCCCGGGATTGCGTAGCCTGCGAATACGAGGATGGAGCTTGTTGTGTCCATCCATGTTCGGTGCCGTATGGCTTTTACTATGCCAAGCGGGATGCAGACGCCGTAGGTTATGAAAAGTGTCGCAAGGCCGTAGTAGATGGAGACGGGCAGGCAGTCCCGTATCATTTGCCAGACGGGTATCTGGTAGCGGAAGGACTTGCCGAGGTCTCCCTGCGCGACATCGCCCAGCCAGTCCGCATAGGCGGCGTACCAGGGCTTGTCGTAGCCGTAAAGGGCGGCGAGCTGTTCGCGCTGGCGGCTTGTGATGTTGGAGCCTTCGCCAAGGCGTGCGCTCTGGCGCCCTTCGCCCATTTGCTGAATCATCTGCCCCTGCATGAGTGCTTGTTCGAGGGGGCCGCCGGGCATGATACGGGCGATGAAGAACACCAGTATCGTGATGCCGATTATCGTCGGCGGTATGAGCAGGAATCTGCGGATGAAGTAGTCGCGCATCTATGGGGGAGTGCGTTGCAAAAAAAGGGAGAACAGCAACAGCCTAGCTTCCGCGCGGAGTGTTTCAAGGCTAAGGAGCGTCTTAAAATAGAACTCCCGTCGGAATGCGGGTGTCTTTCCGGTTAAAATCTCAAAAAATCCATCCCGCCCCCTCGGTCCGTCCACTTAAAGACGTTCCCTTGAAGGGTATTTGCTGTCGCGGCATTTGAAAAGCCGTCAAGCCCTTGGTTCCCTTATTTGCCCCGGTGGAAAGGCGGCTCTTGCTATATCTACGTCAGGAGCAGCTTTTCGAGTTGTTGCACCACTTCGTCCGGCGCGCCGTGGTCCTCTATCGAGAGGTTCATCAGAGCAAGGTCTTCGGCGGGGAGTTCGTCAAGGCTGCGCCCGCTGGACAGCACGGCGAATTTCATGCTCTCGTGCGCGTCCTTCAGCTCTTTGACGAATGCGCTGTCCACGTTGTCCGCGCCGAGCAGTATTGTGAGCAGCAGGTCGGGGCTACGCGGCGTTTCGCGCAGGTAGCGGCGCAGAGCCTCGGGACGCTTGAAGCAGATAAGCTCCCACTCCCTTTCGTGCATACGGCCCACTACGTCGAAGTTCGCCGTGTCGCCGCTTGCTATTATTGCCACGCAGTGACGGCGGCGGGGGCATTCTCCTTCTGCGGTGACGGATTCTTCCTCAGCGTCGAGCGCTTCACTGAAGTCCGCAAGGGGCAGGTAAATGTAAAAGCTCGTTCCCTTGCCTACCTCGCTGTGAACGGCTATGCGGCCCTTGCTTTGCGCGATGAAAAGGCGGGCGTTATACAGGCCGAAGCCGGAGCCGCGCGTTGCTTCCTTGGTCGTGAAGAAGGGGTCCCAGATGCGCGCCAGAAGCTCCTGCGGGATGCCGCAGCCTGTGTCGCTGAACTCGATAAGCACGCCCTCTTTGGGCGCCACCGAGGTGAAGCCCGGCGCTTTTTCAAAAATCAGGCCGTCGGCTTCGACTTTGCTGACTTTGATGCGGATGGAGCCGTCGCGCTCTATGGCGTCGCGGCTGTTGATGGCGAGGTTGAGTATTGTCTGGCGGAACGAGACATCGTCCAGATACACGGGCAGTTCCTCGCCCGTCATCTCGGTCTCTATTTTCGTATGCTTTGGCAGGACCGCGCGGATGAGGTCCATTTGTTCGCCGAGCAGGTTTTCGAGGTTGAAGTAATTCTTCTGCCCGGCCACTTCGCGGTTAAGGTCTATGATGCGGCGGACGAGCTTTCGCGCCTCGCGGCTGGATTCCATTATCTGGTACATTCCGCGCTGCCAGGGGTGTTCTTTTTCCAGCGAGGAGCAGTACAGTTCCGAAAGCGAGAATATGCCTGCCATCACGTTGGAAAAGTCGTGGATTAGGCCGCTTGTAATCGTGGCCAGGTTTTCCTTCCACGCGGAGCGGGACAGGCGCGCCTCGGCTATGGACTGGCGCGTCACGTCTATCATCACGCCTTCGTAGCCGAGCAGCAGCCCGCCCGGGGACAGGCGCGGGGTGCGCACGTCCATGATGTACACGATGCTGCCCGTAGTGGGGCTTTTGATGCGGTAGTTCAGGCTGAAGCTCTCGCTGCGGATGGAGCTTTGCTCGATGTCCTTCAAAAAGCCCGCGCGGTCGGCCTTGAGGATGAGGTCCAGAAACTGGCTTCCGTTGCGAAGCAGGGGGCGCGTGTTCATCTCCAGCTTGTCCGAGAGGCCCGGCCCTATGTAGCTGAAGGAAAAGTCCGGCCTTTGGCTGAAGAATATGCCCGGGAAATTGTGCAGGTAGTTGTTCAGGCGGCTTTCCGCCGTTCTTAGGCGCAGGAATAGCTGGCCCACCGTGGCGGCGTTTGTCGGGATGTCCTGAAGGGACGCTTGTTCAAGGCCGTCGCCCGGGCAGAGAGCGGGGGCAGCTGTCGCCATCCAGCTTTCTCCGCATTGGAGAATGTTCAGCGAAAGCCCTGCGGCCATGCGCGTGCCGGTGTTTTCCCAAGGTAGGAACAGTTCGTCAGGCCATTTTTCGACGTCTTCGGGCAGCAGGCTTTCCCAAGTGCTTTCGATTGAAAGGAGCAGTTCGCGCAGGGGCAGGCCGCTTATCTCCTTGTGGGGGGAGCAGATTCTGTCCGCAGCGTCGGCGCTGGCGCCTGTGATGCATCCGTTTTTGTCCAGAACGAACTGGCAGAGTCTGAAGTTGGGAAATGTTGCCTGTTCCATTGGGAGTAAGCTGTCAGACTAGGTGCGCAAATGCATTCTTGTAAAGAGCAATGCATAACACTGTCCGATGCGCATTCTCTTGTGGCCAAGTGAATTATCCCTAAACGCCCGGTCCTCTGCCGGATAGCGACGCTTCGCGCAGAAGCCCGGCAATCTTGTCCAGCGGCGCAACTTTGACTGCTGCTCCAAGCTCCACGGCGGCCTTGGGCATACCGTAAACGACGCACGAGGCTTCGTCTTGCGCAAAGGTCATGCAGCCCTTGTTCTTGATTGCGAGCAGGCCCTCGGCCCCGTCGCGCCCCATGCCGGTAAATAGCGCGCCGATGCAGTATTTGCCCGCCGCTTCAGCCGCTGTCTTGAAGAGAATGTCCACGGCCGGGCGCTGATGCCAGACCTGCGGGCCTTTCTTTAGTGAAACCTGATAGCCCTTCGTTCCCCACTGGACCACCATGTGGAAGTCCCCCGGGGCGACGAGCGCCGTACCCGGTTTGGCGAGGTCTCCCTCTTCGGCTTCCTTTACCGAGAGGGCGCAAAGGCCGTTCAGGCGGTCCGCAAAGGCTTTGGAGAAATAGGGCGGGATGTGCTGCACGATAACTATGGGCGGCATGTCCGCGGGCAGGGCGATGAGCACTTCCTTGAGCGCCTCTGTGCCGCCGGTGGAAGCTCCAAGGGCTATAAGCTGGCGGGAGTGGAAGCGTGCCGGAGGCGCCGCAGGCACCGCGGGTGAAATTGGAGCGGCGGGGGCAGCGCCAGTTGCGGCGGGTTTTGCCCTTGCGGCGGCGCTTGCGCTTGCAAAGCTGCGCTTGAGTATGCCGATTCTCTTTCGCGACGCTGCGGCGGCCTTCACTTTGTCAACAAGCTGTGCGCCCACCCCGCCGACAGAGTATGGGCCGTAGGGTTTGGCGAGCACCTCGACTGCGCCGTACTGGAGCGCGTCCATCGCGTAGGAGGAGCCTGCCTGACTTAGCGAACTCATGACGATGACCGGCATGGGCCGCTTTTCCATGAGTATTTTCAGGAATGTCAGCCCGTCCATCTTGGGCATCTCTATGTCCAGAGTGAGAACGTCCGGATTAAGTTGAAGAATCTTCCCTTCCGCGTCGTAAGGGTCTTCCGCCGTGCCCACCACCTCTATCATCGGGTCTTCGCTCAGGATGCGCGAAAGCATTCGGCGCACAACGAGTGAGTCGTCAACGATCAGAACCTTGATTTTTTCGGATGCCAACACTTCAGGTTTCTATACCTTGCGGTAAATGGATGGTTTGACCAGTTTGAAGGGGTGCTTGATGTTGGTCAGGCTTTCGGCATGACCAATGATGAGGTAGCCGCCCGGCTGGACAAGAGGATAGATTTTGTTGACCAGTTCCTCCTGCGTCTCGCGGTCAAAGTATATCATAACGTTGCGGCAGAATACCACCTGAAAGCTGTCTCGGAATGGGTAACTTGGCGCAAGCAGGTTCAGTGCCTTGAAGCTCAGGTTGCGCCTCAGGTTCGCCTTTACCCTGAAAAAGCCTTCGCTTTCGCCGACGCCGCGGTCGAAATAGCGCACAAGCCAGTCGGGCCGCACCGGTCCGAGGCGGTCCTTGGAGAATATGCCCTCCTGCGCCTTGGCCAGAACCCGCGTCGAAATATCCGTGCAGAAGATGTTCCAGTTCCAGTTTTTGCGGCCTGTGAAATAGTCGTCCAGAATGAGCGATATTGTGTAAGGCTCCTCGCCGCTGGAAGTGGCCGCGCTCCATACTTTGAAGGTGCCGCTCGTGTTGCCGTGCCTGCCGTTGTCCTGTTCGCAGAACTGGGGCAGGATTACCTGCGAGAGAAAGTCGAAGTGTTGCGGCTCGCGGAAAAAATACGTGTGGTTTGTCGATATGGAGTCGATCAGGTTGGTCATTTCCTCCCTGCCGGCCGCGCTTTTGATGAAGCTGATGTATTCCGCGTAAGAGGCCAGGTTCAGCGCGCGCAGCCTTTTGGACAGGCGGGCCATGACCAGCTCCTTCTTGCTGGGGCCAAGGTTTATGCGGCTGTGTTCATAGACTGTTTGGCGTATGAATTCGTATTCGCTGGCTGTAATAGGTGCCGGCCCCGAGAGCGATTTCTCGGACGAATTTCCTGAACTGAAAGAAAAGACACTCATCTTGTATGTGTTCTATGAAAAGGCATCGTCGCCGGATGTCCATGACAAAGGGCGTCTTGTGTCGCCTTGATAATCGCCCGTCCCGCTGTTTAATATAGAGTCTTGAGGCGGGATATGTAATTCCTCTCTATCGCACGTTTGGGAAAATTGTGGTTCCTTTTACATATCGACTTTGTGGCCCGTGCACAAACTGCTGATGCTGTTTTTCTTCGCGGGACTTCTCATACTTCTTTTCAATCTTGAGGAAGGCCCTTTGCGGGTGTATCTGTCTTTGGGTATATGGGTCGCGCAACAACAGCTTCCATACGCCGCATGAAGCGGGAGGGCAGGCAGGTGGTCTGCACAACCGCTTACGATGCCGCGTTTGCCATTCTGGCGGACAAGGCGGGGGTGGATCTCATCCTCGTGGGCGATTCGCTGGGAACCACTTACCTTGGTTTCAAGACCACGGTTCCGGTTACTGTGAACATGATGGCGCATCATGCCGCCGCAGTCTGCCGCGCAAAGACGGACGCCCTCGTCGTGGTGGACGTTCCGTTCGCCGTGGCTGCGGGTTCCTTTGAACGCCTGCTCGAAGTGTGTGCCCTTTTTATGCAGCAGTGCGGCGCGGACGCGGTCAAAATCGAAGGCGGCGAGGACATGGCCCCGAATGTGCGCCGTCTGGTGCAGGCGGGCATTCCCGTGATGGGCCACATCGGCCTTTTGCCCCAGCGCGTGATAGAGCTTGGCGGCTACCGCAAGTTCGGCAAGACCGAGGCTGAAAAGGCCCAGCTTGTGGCCGACGCCAAGGCACTCGAAGCCGCAGGCGCGTTCTGTATCGTGGGCGAGATGATGGCCGCAGACGCCGCCGAAGCCGTGCAAAAAGCGACGAGCGTCCCTCTTATCGGCATTGGCGCTGGCACCTCTTGCGACGGGCAGATAATAGTATCCACGGACATTCTCGGCCTTACGCCAGGAGGAGCGCCCTCATTTGCAAAGATTTACGCCGACCTCGGCAGCGCGGCCCGCGAAGCGTTTTCCGCCTACGCGGCAGACGTGCGCGAAGGCCGTTTCCCCGTCAGCAAACCCCTATAATAAAGCCAAGTGAATTTCTGCCTATATCCCGCCGGAGCATGGTCCACCGCAATCGCGATCCATCTGGACCGCCTGGGGCACACCGTGACGCTTGTTCCATACCAGATGGAAGAGGCCATGTACATGACCGAAAAGCGGGAAAGCCCCTTCCTGCCCGGACACAAGCTGCCCGAACGAATGCAGATAGGTATGGAGCTGAAGCCAGCCCTTTTGGAGGCTGACTGTTGCATTATCGGTGCTCCGTCGCGCTTTTTGCGAGGTGTCTGCCGCAGCATTCGCGCCGCGGCGGAAGGGAGCGCGAAGCGGCTCAAAAACGTCGTCCTCTTGACCAAGGGGCTGGAGGAGGATTCGCTCCTTTTGTCCACGCAGGTTGCGATGGAAGAGCTGGGCGCACAGTACGGCGTTGGAATACGGAGCGGGCCGACTTTCGCCACCCAGGTCGCGGAGGGGAAGCCCTCGGCAATCGTTCTTGCGGGCAACTATGCTGCCGACGACATGCGCGAGCTTCAGGAGGCGATGAGCGGGGCCTCGCTGCGCGTGTATTCGAGCGACGACATGAGCGGCGTATGCCTTGGCGGCAGCATCAAGAACGTTTATGCGATAGCCGCCGGTTGCTGCGACGGGCTGGACCTTGGTGACAACGCAAAGGCCGCACTTCTTACGCGCTCGCTGGCCGAAATGGTGCGCGTGGGCCTCGCTCTAGGCGGCAAGATGGAGACCTTCTTCGGCCTTTCCGGCTTTGGGGACCTTGTCCTGACCTGCAATGGCGAGGAGAGCCGCAACCGCACCTTCGGCGAAAGCATCGCCCGCGGCATGGGCATCGAAGAATTGCTCGCCACGGGAAAGACGGTGGAAGGCTACCGCTCCTGCGAGAGCTTCATGCAGATTTGCGAGCAAAAGGGCATAGATGCGCCCATTCTTTCGCAGGTTTACGCGCTCCTTTACAAGGGGATGAAGCCCTCTGACGCGATTGCCGCCCTGATGAGCCGCGATTTGAAGCCCGAGCACCCGACCGCGGGCCGCTAGTCGATTCTCTGTTTCGCAAGCCTGTATTGCTTGTTTTCTCGCGTTGCGCGGCAAATCTCGCTTCGGCCAGTCGATGCCCGTTGCAATCGTGCGTACGATGGGCATACATTTCCTGTAAAATGCTTCGCAGTATTCCAAGACTTCTCGTCGCCAGCCCGGATCGCTTTTTGCGCGAAGGGCTATGCATGGGGCTTGGCGGAGCGTTCGAGTATTCGCACGCTTCCACGGCGCAGGAGCTTGTAAACGAGTTCAGGACCACCAGACCCGACGCCGTTCTCATGGCTGCGGACATCGACTGTGGCAAAGGGCCTGAGCTATGCGAACAGTTGAGGCTTTCGGCAGGCGGTGCCTTCACGCCCATATACCTCTTTGGCGACGATGACGACGACGAGCTTATCCGCCGCTCCTTCGACAAGGGGGCGAGCGACTATCTTGTTTCGCCAGTGCATCTGGGAGTCCTCGCGCGGCGCATGATGCGGGACATCGGAGTGTCTGAACCGAGCGGCGCTGGGCAATCGTGTGCTACGGCGGCATGGGAATCCGCACTTTTCCGCGCTATGCCCGTGTCCGCGATTCTCTGCGACGAGGCGGGGCAGGTGCTGGCGAGCAACATCGCCTTTGCGGAACGTTTCGGCTGCGCTGGCTGGAAGCAGGGAACGTCTCTTTCCGAGCTGTTCAAAGTCGCGGACCTTGGCAGTATTCTGCGTTCAAAGGGGCTTCGTGCTGAGTTGAACTGCCTGTCCAGCGGCCCCGTAGCTGTCAGTATTAGTGCCGAACGGCTGGGCGATGGCGAGAGCGCTGCTAAGACGGTGCTGTTCATTTCCGATTGCGAGCCTGATTCCTCAAGCGCGGCGAATGTCGAGCCGTTCAAGCGTCAGCGCGTAATAGTGCTTGAGGATTACGAGGTTGTTTCTCGCAGTCTTCGCCGCCTTCTGGAGCGTGACGGGCACCGCGTGGATGTAGCCCTGAGCGCGGACGAGGCACTGCGGGTGTTTTCGGATGCCATTCGTCGTGAAGATCCTTTTACAATCGCTGTTTTGGACCTCTCCGTGCCTGGTTCTGCCGGTGGGGCGGAGGTTCTCGCTTCAATGCGCGCTCTGGCGCCGCAGGTCAAAGGCATAGTGATGAGCGGGGCATGGAGCGATCCGGCCATGCAAAAGCCAGCCGAGCACGGGTTCGACGCCGTATTGCGCAAGCCTTTCAATCGAGATGAGTTGCGCAAGGCCGTGGCCGAGGCTCTGTCTTCCCTGCAAATGTGAGCGGTCTTAACTCGGGGCTGGCCAAGCTCTCGGGCAATATGCATCAATCTTGCTTGCCGATGTCACTGCCGCGCATAGTCGTTATTCGCCATCCAAAGGAGAAGCGTTCCAAATGCTCCTTGCTGCCTCTTGAGAGCTGGGAGGGGACTTTTTTCCATCGTGGCAAGCCCGGGTTTTCCATGGACGGCACGGGCTTTCTACTGCTCGCGCCGGATGCGCCGCTAATCTCCCCCGCAGACGCCGTTTTGACACCTGGGGAGGAGGCTTCGTTCGCGGGTGATCGGGCTGCATACCTTGCAAAAGACTCGCAAGGGCGCACCCTTCGCCCGATTCTACTTCTGGACAGCACATGGCGCCTCTTGCCCGGGCTTCGCAGGATGATAGAGGGAACTCCCCTTGAGCGCAGTCTGCCCCTTACGATGAAGACGGCCTATCCGAGGGTGTCCAAGATGACGGAAGACCCTGACTGCGGTCTCGCTACAATCGAGGCCCTTTACGGAGCCTTGCGCCTGATGGGCATGGATTGCCCGGCCCTGCTAGAACAATACCGCTGGAGGGACGATTTTCTGGCCCAGTTCTAGGGTGCCATCTTCACATTACGCCACTTGCACTTTTGAAACCAGCTCTAGGCTTCGTGCAGCAGCGGGAGCCAGAGCTTTACCGTTGTGCCCTTGGGGCTGCTCTCTTCCACCTCGATGTCTCCGCCGTGGCTTTTGAGGATTCTCTTTGAGATGTTAAGCCCAAGGCCCGTCCCGTTCGCCTTGCCTGTTAGGAAGGAATCGAAAATCTTTGCCCGTATTTCGTCGGGAATGCCCGTTCCAGTGTCGCGAACTCGGATGATGCCGCAGTCCATTTCGTCAATTTTTTCTATCGCGATGTTTACGTCCAGCTCTCCGCCATCGGGCATGGCGTTGACGGCGTTCATCACTATGTTGAGCACCGCCTGCTGAAGCTGGCCCTTGCTGACTTCGACGCGCACGGGGCGCACGGGGCTGGAGTAGTCCAGCTTTATGCCGCTCTGGCGCAGCTTCAGGCGCACTAGGTAGAGCGTGTCGTCCACGATGCGGTGCAGATCCCAGTTGGAATGCAGCCCCTCGTTGTTTTTGCTGAACGAAAGAACTCGCGTCACTATGCCTTCGAGCTGGTCGAGCTTTTCGGCAATTATCTCCACGTCGCGGCAACGCATGTCTTCGCTCGGGAAGTCCAGATTCAGGCTTCCAAAGAGCAGCTTTATGACGGTGAGCGGGTTGCGTATCTCGTGCGCTATCTCTGCGGATAGCAGGCCCAGCGTCGTCAGCTTGTCGTTGCGGCGCAGAGTGTCCTCGGTGTGGAAAACGCGGTCGTAGAGGCGGGCGTTCAATATGGCCAGCGCGCTGATACCGCAGAGGGCGGCCATCAGGTTGCGCTCGTCGTCGCTGAAGCGGTGCCTTTCGGATGTGTAGATGTTTAGAACGCCTATGACTTCGTCCTCGGACATGAGGGGCGTTGCAAGCATGGATACTAGGCCCTCGCGCTGCACCACTTCGACGAAGTGATGCTCCTCGCTGCGGGGAAGGTCCGCCACTTCGACCTGCTTCTTGCGCCGGATTGCCGTTCCGATGGCGCTTTCCTCAAGGCTCAGCGTTTCGCTGTACGAGTCTATGTTGCGCGTTCCGGCTATCGCTTCCACCGACAGGCGCTGGCCGGATGGATCGTATAGAAATAGCGCCGCGAGGCGGAAATGCCCAAGTCCGAGTGCTTCGCTCGTTATCTGGCTAAGCAGGCTGTCCATGTCCAGGCGGCCCACAAGCTCCCGCGATGTGCTCACGAGTGTTTGCAGGGCGCGGGCCTTGCTCTGGAGCTGGTCCATCTGCCAGATAAGACCTATGACGCGCGCGGCCTCGTCGCTCAGGCCCATGAGCTGTTCGAGCGTGTATTCGCCGTAGGCGGAAATCTCGTCGCTGTTCAGGTTTATTACGCCAATGACTACGCCGCGCCGTATCATCGGGGCGGCAATCTCGCTCTTAACCTGCCGCGAAACGGGCACGTAGTGCGGCTCCTGCGTTACGTCCGGCACGACCATCGGCCTTCCGTGCAGGGCCACCCAGCCCGTCACGCCCTCGCCAAGGCTAAGCTGGAACTGGCGGGAGTGCTCGGGCATCCCGCGCAGCACCTCAAGCTCCAGCATTCGCGAGTCCGGGTTTATCAGGTTGATGCTCGCGCTGATGGCGGGCAGCACCGTGAGAATCTGGTCGAGTATTACCTCCAGAGCCTCTTCTGGCGTGCATGGGGTACCGGGCAGCTTGCTGATGTTGTACAGAGCCTCGAATAGTTTCAGCCTGTTGACCGGTTTCATTTCCTTCATACTATGCGAACCGGTCGGCATTGTGCAACATGTTCAAAAGGCCACCTCCAACAACCTGTTTTGTTGCTGGAATCCATAGTTGTTAGAGGCGGCTGCAAGTGTATTGGCAGCTACTGCGCGGACTTTAGAAGCCCTGCGTCTCCCGAGGAGCTTTCGTTGACTATCTCCGTAAGGTGGAGCCTTAGTTCGAGAAGGTCAGTCGAGTCCGTGGAGCGGTTGTCAATCTGCTCTATGTAAAAGGTGTCGATGGCTACGCCGCGCTCTGTCGAGATGCGGGCAAAGCTGATGTCGAAGCCGTGCTCGAAAATCGACTTTGCAACCCGGTACAGAAGGCCGATGCGGTCCTCGCACTGTATCTCGATGATAGTGTGGCGCAGGGACAGCTCGTGATACACGCCCACGTTTGGCGCGACCTGGGCGCGGTTGCGTTCCTTGGTGTTGCGCATCCACGCGCTGGACTTGACCCTTGCCTCCTGTTCCAGAATTGCGGGCATCAAGTCTTCGTTGCGAAGAAGCGCCTTTTTAAGATAACGCTCAACCACGGCCTGCGCCTTGGCGCTGTGCACGATTCCTCCCGAAGAGTCCACAACGTAAAAGGTGTCCACCGTGATGTGGTCGGCGCGGGTTATGGCCTTGCTGCTCACAATTGAGAGGCCCGCCACGCTGAACGCGCCTGCGAGCTTGTAGAACAACCCGGCCCTGTCCCAAGTGACGATGTTTACCACGGTAAGGGACAGGTTCAGGTCGTTCTGCCAGTGCACGATCGGGACCAGGGCGTTTATAGACTCGGCCTGCGAAATGTGCTGAAGAAGCTCGTTGACCATCTTCAGGTGCAGGGCGATCTCGTCCGCGTTGTTGTATATGAAATAGCGGTCGGGGAGCAGGTTGTAGTGTGCCTCCAGCTCCTCTTCCGATATCTCGGGCAACTTGTCGCGTATGACTTCCTTGGGTATCATCTCTTCTGGCGTATAGGTTACGCGCTTGCCCGCCAGTACCGCCTGCGTGGCGCGGAAAAGCTGCCTGTGCAGCGTGTTCTTGTAGCTGTTCCACAGGTCGCCCGATGTTCCGCGCGCGTCGCAGTATGTCAGCACATACAGGTAGCGCAGTGTGTCCACGTCCGTGATGACCTTGGCAAACGATTCCGCCGTCTGCGGGTCCTCGACATCGTAACGTTGCCAGAAGCGTGCCATGTCGAGGTGGTGCTCGATGATTGCGATAATTTTTTCAGACAGCTCCGCGTTGTAGTCCAGGCGCATGAGGGCTTCCCTAGCAATGAGCGCACCCTGATGCGCGTGGCCCTTTATGCCCACGCCCTTGCCTATGTCGTGGAAAATGAGCGCGATGTAGGGCAGGGTGGGGCTGGAGCAGTCGCGCAGTGCCTTGATATAGTCCGCGTTTACGCGCTCCTCGCTGTTGCGGAATATGTTGTCCAGCTCGCGCAGGGTGTTGAGCGTGTGGTAGTCCGCCGTGAAGCGGTGGTAGAACTCATGCTGTACAAGGCAGTGCAGGTTCTTCCACTCCGGTATGAAGCGGTGCAGGATGCCGCAGTCGTTCATGAGGTTGAGATAGGGGAATACGTTCCCTGCCTCGCTCACTATGGCCAGAAAGGCGCGGCTCGCGCTTGGCGAGGTGATCACATTGCGGTCTATGAGGTGCCTGTTGTTGCGAATGAGGCGGCGCAGTTCGAGGTCGATTTCAGCCCCCGTCTGCTGGGCAAGGCGGAATACGCGGATGAGTCTTTCGGGGTCTTCTTCGAACACTCTTTCGCTCACCGGTCGCAGGGAATCTCCCTTGACGAGGAAGCCGTCCGTGGCGCGCGTCGCGCGGCGGGAGTCTATCGCCTCGCGGAAGCTCACTTTGGTGCGGCTGTTCTGGAGCATCTTGTACTGGAGATAGGCCGATATGCGCTGGATTTGCTCCGCGTTGCGGTAGTAGTCGCGCATGAACATTTCCACTCTGCGCGTCTGGTCGCGGTAGCGGTAGCCAAGATACCAGGCAACCTGCACCTGTTTTTCAAGGTCCAGAAGGTCCGTCGCGCGCGTGGACTGGATGTGCAGCTCGGTGCGCGTTCTTAAAAGGAAGTTGTACGCGCTGACAAAGTCCTGAAGCTCCGCCGTGTTGAGGTAGCCCATGTTCGCCAGATCGTGCACGGAGTCTATGCCGAACTTGAGCCGCGCCATCCATATCGCGTTGTGGTAGTCGCGCAGCCCGCCGACGCCGTTTTTCAAATCAGGCTCCTGAAGAAACACCGTGTTGCCGAAGCGCCCGTGTCGCGTTTTCTCGTCCTCGATGCGGTCCTCAATGTAGCTTAATATGTTTTCCTTCTTGATGAAGCGGGCGTAGGCGCTCTCGAACTGTTTCCATAGCGTTTCGCTTCCGCACACAAGCCGCGCTTCAAGCATGGCGTTCTTGCTCTCCACACTCTGGCGCGCCTCGGCGATAACCTGATTGATGTCGCGGGACGAGTGCCCGACCTTGAAGTTCATGTCCCAGAGCGGGTAGAGCACATGGTCTGTAACCGCCTGCTGGATGCGAGTTATGTTTTCCTGCTTTTCTTTAAGCGGGTAGAAGAACATTACGTCCACGTCGCTAAAGGGGCACATTTCCTTTCTGCCGTAACCGCCAAGGGCAAGAATTGCGAAGCTGCGTAGGTCCGCCTCTTCCAAGGCCCCTTTTGATACTGCCCTCTGCAAGAGGCTTTTCAGCACCACGTCCATCATGAAGCTGCGCATGTTCGCCACCTGCAAACCCGTTTGCCCCTGCCGGTGGTAGCGTTCAAGGAGGGTGTTCTCCTGTTTGAGAAAATCTTTGTAATCCTTGAGCGAGCTGTTCGCATCGGCAAGGTTGGCCTGCACTGCGCGTTTCTCTATGCGGCTGTGTATGGGGTTCTCTGGTGCTTGCTGGGACTGTGGCATGGTCTTTTTTGATCAGAAGACTGTTAGGGAGCGTTTGCAAATAGAACTCCCGTCGGAATGCGGGTGTCTTTCCGGCTAAAAACCAACCCATTCGGCTCAGGGAATCCCGATTCACATTGCCTCATGTTCTGATTTTTATCTCAGAAATCCATCCCCCTCCTCGGTCCGCCTATTTGCAAACGCCCCTTAAAGCAGACCTTGCCAGGAGCTTGAGCAAGTCGCGTGCTAATTCGAGACAATTCGGACGGATTGGGCAGGTGGCAGGCTCTCTCCATATGAATTTTATTACACTTTCGGGAGTGCTTTACCTAGGTTCGAACAGGGTGCTTACCTTTGGTTTTTACCTTGTAATACCCGCCCTCTTGCAGATAGCTTAACCTCATGACAAGCAACTGCGTAATGACACGCGGAATCTGTCAGTTACCCCAGATAGCCATCTGACATGCTCTCTGCCAGAACCAAGGGAATATTTGTCGAGAAAGGCTTGTTCCGCACTATGGTTGCGGTCACATCCTCTTCGGTGGAGCCTTTCGTAATTGAGAAACTCGAAGAGTTGCCCGGGGACATGTCCGGGGATCTTATGAGGGAGCGCATGCTCGCCTTGTTCGAGGGGGGCAAGAATGCGCGCTACGCATCTTGTTTCACATCCGTGTTCCCTCAGGGGCGTTTCTTTTTGCGCCATAGTGTTGAGACTCCCGTAAAGCTGAAAGAGGCGGGCTTTTTCGACGAGCTTCTGCGCAGCATGGGCGTGGATGTCGCGCAAAACAGCGTCGGAATCATCAACGCTGCGGACGGCAGGGTCTTCGACCCGTCCCGCAATCTTTCCGCGCAGCGGGAACTTATGATTTGCGGCGCGCCGGTGGCGGAGTTCAAGGCGGCGCAGGAGGACTTTCTCGCCAGCGGTATTTTCCCCGAGCGCATGGAGCTTGGCTCCCTTTCGATGCTTGGCTCTCTGACGGACTATGCGCGCTTTGCGTCAAAGAAGAAGCCGGTCCTCTATCTGGAGCTTGGCCTTGCCTCGTGCAGCCTGTTCATAGTCTCCGCCGAGAGGGTGGATCTTTGCCGCGTGATTCCGCACGGAATCGACAGCATGTTGCCCGTTCTAGGGCAGGAGCTTGGCGTCACAGATGCCGCCTCGGCCAGAAACCTGCTCTTTTCCAACACTTTCGACTTTACCGAGATGGGGCCGACCCTGCTTGGCAAGCTGTTGCGCGAGATGCGCGCTTCCACAGGTTTTTACGAAGTGCAGACGGGGCAGAGTATCGGCTCTGTTGTCGTGCACCTCATTCCCCAGAGTCTCGACTGGACGCGCCTCTGCATCGCGCGTTCGCTCGGGCTGGAGCTTATGGAGTTCAACTACGCGGACTGGCTTGCCTCGCGCAAGGTGAACCCCGCCCCCGGGCTTAATCTCGGCGCCCTGCATCAGGGGTGGATCGGCGTATTGGGCATGATGCCGGACTTTTCTATCGCAGCCAGCTAGGAGCACATGGCAAAAGGAAAGAAAAAATCAGTTGTGCAGCGTCCCTGGAGGCAAGATTTCAGGGATGTAAAGACGCTGCCGGATTTGAAGATTGTGCGCACGCACTTCCTCATGAACCTTCTTGTGGGCATTGTCCTCCTGGTGGTCACGGGCGGATGCATTTATCAGGAATACCTGATTTCTGTAAGCTCCGAAAAGGAGGCGGAACTAATCTCCGACATTTCCATGTTCAAGGCGTCCGACAAGCGCAACGGGGCAGACAGCGCCCGTTTCATGCGCGAAGTCAAGCGGGCGGAGGAGGCGGCAGTCTTTCTTGCCCAGCCCTACGACTTTGCGGACATGATTGTCCAGATCGCCAAGGCGCAGCCTGATCAGAGCCTGATAGCGTCTCTTGAGTCTTTCCACCGCATCGCAGTCGATGGGGACGGCAAGCCCGTAACGCAGTACGTTACGATACTGCGCGGCAGCATGAATCCTTCCGAAGTCAGCGGCGCTCCGCAGTTGATCGACGCCTTTGTTTCCTCTCTTTCCGAGTTGGACTTTGTGAAGCGTAACTCCGGCAGGGTGGAGCTTGTAAGCTCCGGCCGCAGTCAGGAATCCAGTTCCTTTGAATACCAGATGGAGATTAGCGTGAACGCAAAGAGCGAGGAGGGGAAATGACATCGGAACGCATCAAAAAGACGCTTCGCAAGTATCCCTTCATCATCGTGGGGGCTTTGGCCAGCTTTTGCATATTCGGAGCGACTATTTATCGCCACGGCGAGATTACGCGCATCGCGCAGTCCTTGAGTGAGAATCAGGAAAAGATTGATCAGATACGGCGCAACAACCGTTTTGCCATAACTCTAGGGGACGATCTTGCAAAGCTGGATTCCTACCTTGAGCGCATAGACAAGGGCCTTGTGGACCCGGACGCCAAGGCGGCGAACCTCGCCTATTTTTACGAGCTGGGTAACTATTGCGGCGTCCCGGTGAAGCGGGCGGACCAGCGGCTGCGTTCCGATCAGGCTCGCTTGGATAAGAAGGGCAAGCCCATTGCGTCAAAAAAGTCCTTTCAGAATGTTACTTTCGAAATCGGCGTGGAGGGGGACTTCGCCTCGCTTGTGCGCTTTATAGACAGACTAAAGAACGATCGTTTCCTTGTTCGCTATGACGCGATTCGCATTCGTCAGGGGGAGGTCCTCGAGGGGCGCGTCGTGGCGGCGGATATCACGCTCAGTACCATTTCCAAAGTGCCGGAGGTGAAGAAATGAGGCAGGTTTACGTTTTAACTCTTATATCTTTGCTCTTTTCCGCCTCGGCGCTTCAGGCGCAGGTAATTTCGGACAAGGTCCGTTCGGAGCGCCTTGCAAAGCTTTCCGCGGTTTTTGATTCGGAGCGCCCTCAAGTCGAGACTTTGCTCGCCGGATGCAGGGATCCTTTTTATCCGCCCGCGCTCGTCATTGCCTCCGTTCCGGGAGTGCAGTCTGAAGACCTTGAAAAGATGCAGGCCCAGCAGGAGCATTCTGTCGTCTTGCGCCTGGCGGCGGAGCGCATCGGCGCTTCCGGGGTGATGGGCAGCGGACAGCGCATGTTTGTGGCTGGTGCCCGCGGTATCTTGTACAAGGTAGGCGATTCGTTCAGCATCAGTTCCGGCGGCATGGCTCACACCGTGCGCGTGGATTCCGCGGATTCCGACGGCTACACTCTTTCCATTGGCGAAGACTCGCTGCGCGTCTTGTTCAAGGGCGTCACGCAGATTACTGGCGCTGATAAACCACTTTCTGAATAATCCGGTTACACCAATACATCTGCCAACATACGGCCCATCTCCTGTCAGGTTTAACAATCCCAAGCTTATAAAGAATGAAACACATACTTAACGTCATCTCTTTTCTGGCTGCAACGGCCTTGCTAATAGCTCCAGCCGGAGTCTGGGCTGAAGATGGGGTTCTCCCGACGGAGTCGCCTGTTGTGGAGGAGGCGGGGCTTGTCGCGGAAGAGGCCCCTGCGCAGCAGATGCAGTCTCTTGACGAGCCGGTGCAGGCCACATCGCTTACGTCCAAGGCAGAATCTGATCTCATCGACGTCAATTTTCCAAACGACGAGGTGCGCAACATCATTCGCAGCGTGGCGGATATGTACGAGCTAAACGTCGTGATACCCGACACGCTCGTAGGCAACGTTTCGATCAAGCTCAACAAGGTGGGCTGGAAGCAGATTTTCAAGGTGGTGTTGGAGCCGCGCGGTTTCACATACGTCGAAGAGGACAACATCATCCGCATCCTGAGCATTCAGGAACGCATGGCAGAGCCGATGGAAACGCACGTGTTCCTGGTCAACTTTGCCAAGGCGGCGGAGCTTCGCCCTGCGGTTCTCCCGCTTGTAAACGAGCAGATGGGCGGGCGCGTGCAAGTGGACGTAAGGACCAATTCGCTCATCGTTACCGAGAGGCCTGCCCAGCTTGCGCAGGTGGAAGGTATTGTAACCCGTCTGGACCGTCCGACAGAGCAGGTCATGATCGAGTCCAAGTTCATCGAGGTTACGGACAATCAGATGGAAAAACTGGGCATCGACTGGTCTTCGCTGGAAAAATTCGGTGGCAACTACGCTTATACAAGCAACCGGACCAGCACCTATGACAACAACGCCGACGGCGTTCGCCCTGCACTTCTTGACGATGTGACCAAGGTGGATACGGCAGTCCTGAGCATGGACTCTTTCAGCATGGTGCTCAACGCGCTCAAGTCCGACACCAAGGTGGAGCTTGTTTCCAACCCGACGATCGTGACGATGAACAACACTCCCGCCATGAT
Organism: Opitutales bacterium; assembly: GCA_016928295.1. Classification (GTDB taxonomy): domain Bacteria; phylum Verrucomicrobiota; class Verrucomicrobiia; order Opitutales; family Oceanipulchritudinaceae; genus Verruco-01. The sequence continues at coordinate 9,619 of JAFGLA010000070.1, read as the reverse complement.
TCACATTGGCGAGGAATACCCGATTCCGAACTACGCTTACAACGAGGAGACGGGCACGTTCGAGGTCAACGGCTTTAACTACAAGCCCATCGGCATCAGCCTGGCAGTCGTTCCGCAGGTGAACAATACGGGGCTTATCAACCTTCAGGTGCAGCCGGAGATTTCAAGCATGGAGGACACGGTCACTTTCGGTGGTGCCTCTGGGGCGGAGATCCCGATTATCACCCAGCGTCGCACCAGCAGCACCGTTACGATCAAAAGCGGTTACACGCTCGCGATCGGCGGACTGATGGAGAGTTCCAAGAACAAGGGGCAGACGCGCGTGCCGATTCTTGGCGACATTCCGCTACTTGGCCGCCTTTTCCGCACCGATGCCGATACCGATGAAAAGCGTAACCTTGTCATTTTCATCACGGCCAAGATTCTCAACGCCGAGGGCAGTACCTACAAGGATGTCATTTCGCAGAAGAGCCTTGTCGAGATGGGCATTACCGCTTCGGACATTCCGGGCTATGCTCCCAGCGCCGAAGAGGAAGATCTTTACCAGCGTTTGCAGAAGGCACGTGAGCAGGCGGAAAGGGCTGACGCCGCGGCGCGTGCACGGCTGATGCTGGATCAGGTCGAGCGTATGAAAAATGGGCAGTAGTGTATGGTATAGTTTGTTGGACCAAGGGTTTGTGGATTGACATACGAAAGGCACGCCGGGGGCTTCCGGCGTGCCTTTCTCGTGTTCGCCCAACTCCATTCTCTTTGGGGTTGGCGCGTGTAATTTTTCACAAGTATTCTTACATGCTTTGCTCGGGCAGGGAATCCTGCATTTTTTGCCTGCACGGGCAGCGCAGCATGACAAATGCGCAAAGGTGCAGCAGGCCCACCACGGCGCAGGCGGCGAGAATCGGCACGTTGACTGCGGAGCTTACGATGAACTCCTCCGCGCCGCGGACAAGGTAGGTCGCCGCGCCGAGAAGGAGAATCATGCCCCCTAGGCGGGTTTTAACCACTTCGCCAGCCATGAAGGTCAAGGTCATGGCAAGGAAGAGGATGAATATCGTTCCGCCAGTGTTGAGCATTTTCAACAAGGCGTGTAGCTGTTCGGGAACTCCGCTCATACGGCTTATCTGAAGGCCGAGCCATATGTGAAATGCCGTGAAGACGATGTTTGTGATGCCGCAGATTACTACGAGTGCTTTCATATGTGTGTGGTGTGGAAAGGCGCGCTTGAGCGTTGTAATCAAACAAGTGTTCCCTATACGCCCATATATGCAAACGCATTTGTGATAAACGGCGTGCGCGCAGTGTGAGAGGCGACGGCACTGCGTTTTGAGGCTCCGGGGAGCGGCAGGAAACAGATTTTTCGTTTAATCTATACTATTGTAGTTGACATAGTATAGATTCGTGCCGATATTCGCCTGCATCAACAGGCACAGAATGAAAGAGCACACAGCAGAGTTCAGCTCCAAAAGGCAGGATCGGGCAAAGTCCGCAATCCCTTGCCTGAGCTGCACGCGCCGCTCGCGAATGTGTCGAATGCGGGCCTAGCTTGCTTCATGTGTGTTGCTTTATCCGCATCATAGGATGGCGCACGGTCATGCGTGACAGTGTTCACGCCAAACAGGGCAGGCAAATTATGCCACGACCTTTGAATACAAACCTCGCCGCGTAGGCGGGTAAAACTGCAAGCGATAGGGAAATCGCGGGGCCTCAGTGCTCCAGTCCCTCGTTGCATCAAAGTGAATCTGAATCCTTGAGCGCGGGCTGACGCCTCGTTGGCTAACGCTTTGTAAAATAGCTTTTAACTACAAACTGGAAAATAAGAAGTAATGAAAACCAAGTCCAAGAAAACACTGATTACAGCGGCATTGCTTGTCGCGTTCACCATTTCCGCCCTTGCCGAAGAGGGCGGCGCGGTAGAGGAAAAAGCGGCTCCGCCTCCGCTTCCTTTCCACACAATCGAAGGCTATGGCGGTGGTGCAATAACGCCCATCGCATATCTTGTGAATCCCTCGCCTGACGCGGGACAGGTCTTCGGGCTGCCTTCTGCATCCTACTCATACGTCAACGCCGGCAAGAAGAGCTTACAAGCCTTTGCGCTGACTGAAACGCTGTGGGGAAGGCTGGAGCTGGGCTACGCATACAACCGCTTCGGCGTTGGAACGCTGGATGACGACATACTTGACGCGACGGGCATCGACATAGAGCGCGGCCACGTCGGCCTGCACAACCTGAATTTGCGCGTTCTTCTCTTGAACGAAAGCGAGACGCTTCCCGCGATAACGGCTGGCATTCACTACAAAAAGAACGAGGGCATAGAGGATATCGACGCCAAGCTGGGCGGCGCTTTGAGCAGCATCGGGTTGGACGACGATCGTGGGCTGGACTTCACACTCACGGCGAGCAAGCTGTTCACCCCCGCTGGCAAGCCGTTCATCGTCAGCGCGGGACTGCGCAGCAGCGAAGCCTCGCACATCGGCCTGTTGGGCTTTTCGGACGATCGTGAGTTGACCTTCGAGGGCAACGTCGTGTGGATTCCCACAAGCTGGCTCCTGTTGGCCTACGAATACAGGCAAAAGTCCGACTCCTATGACCGCATTCCGGGCCTCGTCGGGCGCGAGGACGACTGGCACGCGATAGACGTTAGCTGGCTCATCAACAGCCACGCGACCCTTGTCGCAGGCTGGGGCAGGCTGGGCACTCTGGCCAATACCAAGGAGAACGACGCGTGGTATCTTCAGCTTAAATACGAGCTGTAAGGCGCATTTGGAGTCTTGATGGGGGCAAGATGTGTTCCTCGCGAGTTTATGTTGGAAACAAGCAGTATGTAAAAGAATCGGGCGTTCGAGGGGTGGCGTGGCTTGCCATGCATCCTTTGGACGCCCGATTGCGCGTAAGGGCGGGCTGTTGTGCGAAGGGCAGGGGGAGCTGTGATAAAAAATGCCTTTTGCGTGATTCTTTTTGTTGACGAAAGCGGCCCTTAATGGCTTTATCGCGCTTTCGCCGAAACGGCAATGGCCGGATAGCTCAGTTGGTAGAGCAGAGGATTGAAAATCCTTGTGTCCCCAGTTCAAATCTGGGTCTGGCCACCATTTTTTAACAAAGCCGAGAGTACATGGCTTTGGCCCGAATTGCTTTCTTTTTTGTTAGGAAAGCTGTTTTTTCTCCAGAGCTTGGTGAATTTGGCAATTCCGTCTGAGATGTTTTTACGCATATTGGGGAGGCCTGTGCAATCAACTGGAATGCAAGCTGGGCTGCTCGTGAGTGTCCTGGCTTTATGCGCAGGGCTGTCATTGCGCTTATTGCTCTTGGCCTTCGCTGTGCGGTTTGCGTGGACTGCTGCGCTGTCCAAATAAACCGTTTGAAGGTAAATACGAAGCCCTGCTCTTTTGCTGCGGGCTGTTTGGCTTGTCCTATCACCGAACGCGGTGATTCTTGTTTGGATGCCACTATTAAAAGTGGCATCCCGTAGCGGATTCGAACCGCTGTCGCCAGGATGAAAACCTGGTGTCCTAGGCCGGGCTAGACGAACGGGACATGCCGGAAAGTTGGCCAAACTAGTGAATTGGGCGCACTGTGCAAGCAGAATAGTTCGGCTTTGTGATTTTTTTTGTATCCGGTGCTTCTGTTCGCTTCGCTCGGGCTTGGGAAATGGCTATTTTACCTAATTTACGCTGTTCTAAGTTGCAAGGGGCCGGTGCTCTCTTCAGTATGGCCGGTCGATACCATGCCAGCACTTACAGCAAGTCAAATCGAGGCCATAATTCCAGCCGAGGCACTTCTTCAGGTGCCCGAGCTGCCATACAGGAAAATCGCTTCCGGAAAGGTCAGGGAGATTTACGAAGTGGGGGATTACCTCCTGCTCGTGGCGACCGACCGCATAAGCGCCTTCGACGTGGTGATGCCCAACGGCGTCCCGGGCAAGGGCATACTGCTCACGCAGATTGCGCGCTACTGGTTCGATCGCACAGCCTCTTGGCTGCCCAACCAGTTGCCCGAAAATCACGACGCAAGGCTCGTCTCCATTCTTGGGGAGTTCGCCTGGCTCGCCCCGCGCTGCACGCTCGTTAAGAAGCTGCGCCCCCTTCCCGTGGAGGCCATTGTGCGCGGCTACCTTTCCGGCAGTGGCTGGAAGGAATACAGGGAAACGGGCATGCTCTTCGGTCAGGACGTGCCCGCAGGTCTTGTCGAAAGCGGCAAGCTGCCCCACGCTTACTTTACGCCCACGAGCAAGGCGACGGCTGGCCACGACGAGCCGATGACGCTCGAAGAGTGCGAGCAGCTTCTTACGCCGTCCGTTTACAAGCAGGTGCTCGATGCGAGCATGAAGCTTTACGCTATGGGTGTGGAGCGCGCGGCTCAGGCCGGAATCATCGTGGCGGACACCAAGTTCGAGTTCGGTCTGGACGAGGCGGGCAAGCTCTACCTTATCGACGAGGCCCTTACGCCGGACAGTTCCCGCTTCTGGCCCTCGGAGGAATACCACCCGGGCGGAGCGCAGCCGAGCTACGACAAGCAGTTCGTGCGCGACTACCTCGAAGGGCTGGAATGGGACAAGACGCCCCCCGGCCCCGAGCTTCCCCAGCGCGTTATCGAAGGGACAAAGGCCCGCTATTTCGAGGCTGCGCGGCAGCTCATCGGAGAATAGGCGAGCGCAGTCTTTGTTTTACGCAAAGCCCCGAGGCGATACGCTCTCGGGGCTTTGTGCGTTTCATGCGGGCTTGTTTTGTTCAGCGATTCCATACGGAGGCGCTCGCCGCTTGCAGGCTTTCAGCTATCGACCGCTTTTCGGCTGCGTTTAACTCGCGCAGAAGCTCGCGGACCCTTCCCGCGTAGTCCCCGGGTTGGTAGTTCGCCGTTTCCATAAGATACAGCAGCAGGGCCGCGCGGGGAATCTGGTACGAGCGCCGCTGCTCGCTGCCCGACTTGCCACGCGCGTTCATGGCGTGCCCCATCAGCTTCTGGTTGTCAAAGCAGTCTCGCACGTACTGGGCGCTGCGCCCTATTACGCAGGCTGCTTCCTTGGCTGTGAACCATTCCTTGCCCGCAGGGAGAAGCCTGTCGATTGGCGAGAGCGTCGGGTGTTTGTCTATGTTGACGTTCATGGGCATTCAAAAAGTGCGTGTGTTAAAGTACTCCCAGTGTGGGTGGCACAGGCGCCTCGCCGCGACTGGCAGCGCGGTACCCGCTCAAATATGCCTCGCGCCTTGCCGAAGCCACGGCCTCGCCGATGCGCCTTCCGAGACTATCGCACAGAGTCTGTGCGGTGTAGACGTTCGAGCAGGGCAGCTTCGCGAACGCCAGCCAGGTTTTACCGCTTGAGAGGACGTGCCCGGTGTCGATTACAAACTCCACGCTGCGCCCGCTGGTCTGGACCCGCAGGATGGGGTCTTTCCGAACGCGGCGGCTCTCCTGCCTGAGAACTCTTGTCTCGATCATTGCATACTCCTTTCCATTCCTAGTTTTCCCAAGTAATCACGCTCTACCACGCCACAAGACGCAGGCGCGTCTGCCGCGGCGGGGCGGAGTGGACGTATTCGCCGTTAGCGTTCGCGTTCAGGTAACCCTCGCGAATCAGATACGCCCCGATGATGGACGAAACCAGATTCGACACCGAGCGGTTGTCATCCTCTGCCGCAAGGCGGAGCTGCTCCTGCATGTGTTCGGGCAGAGAGATGGAGACGGACACGTTTGCGTTGCTTCTTGATTTGTATCTCATGTGAACAAGCATTCACCCGTGTCGACGTTTTCGCAAGCAAAATTATTATTATTGATTATTTTAATAATTATCCTTAAGTTCTGCGACGTATCAGTGATTTGCGCAAGCGAAGGCGGAAAACGCGGCGCTGTTTCAATCTGGATTTAAACGGAGGCGTGACATATGGCAGAGCAGGACGAGATTCAGGAAAATGCGGCAGGGCAGAGGCATCGCACTGTGGGTGTGTCCATGAACCCCACTCTTGAGCAGAGGGCAAAGGCGCGCGCCGAGGCTCTGGGGCTGAAGTTCAGCCCGTATGTGACTCTTTGCATCGAGGCGGAGCTGAAGGGCTTCTCCCAGATAGTGCGCGACGAGACTCTGGACCTAGAGGCCGCCATGCGCCGCGCCCGCGAATACATGACCAAGAAGACACTGTCCATCGACTTCGAGGAGGACATCGCCGCCGTCATCGCCCGCTTTGCACTGGCAAAGGGGGCGCGCTGCGAACGGCTGGCCCTTGTGTCGGGGCTTCGCGTTGACTTTGTAATCGAAAGAGCCTCTGCGGACGGGCCGCGCCGCATCGTGGTGGAATGCCGCCACAACGTGCGTCAGCACTACGCTCTCGCACTGGGGCAGGGGCTTCTGCTGCGGGCCAACCCCGAGGTGGACGCCGTGGTGCTGGTCGTGCCCTACCTGACAGGTTTCGACCCCGCTGTGATGAAGCAGTTTGAAAGACATGAGATACTTGCCGTCACGCCCGACACGCTCGAAGCGATGCTTGAGCGTTTGGGAGGCTAGTTCTATTGTGCGAGCGGCTCTTGTCATTGCATCCGGGGGTTGCAGGCTTACTTATAGATGCAAGGCCGGGCGCTTTGCTCTTGGCGTAATCTCGTTGCCTCAACCCCTTGAACCCCGATGAACATTCGTAATTTCACGCCCCTTTTGTTCCTGCCCCTGCTTGCACTTTGCGGAAATACAGTCCTTGCGACGCAAGCGGCGGACAGCGAGCTTGCAGTAATCCTTACTCCGTCAGCTCCGCCCACACCTAGGGTGAACGGCCCTTCCGTATTCGGCGTTCGTCCCGATGCTCCCTTTATATACAGCATCCCTGCAACGGGGGAGCGCCCCATTAGCTTTGAGGTAGAGAACCTGCCCGAAGGGCTGAGTGTCGATGCTGCTACGGGGCACATCAGCGGCAGCATCAAGAATGCCGGAGAGTATCAGGTAACGCTGCGTGCCAGCAACAAGCTCGGCAGCAGCGAGAAGGCATTCAAGATCGTCGTTGGCGACAAGATCGCGCTGACTCCGCCGATGGGCTGGAGCAGTTGGAATTGCTGGGGCGACGCCGTGAGTCAGGAAAAGGTGCTCAGTTCCGCCCGTGCAATGGTGGAGAAGGGGCTGCGCGACCACGGCTGGACGTTCATCAATATCGACGACGGCTGGCAGGGACCGCGCGGAGGTGAATACACCGCGATACAGCCTAATTCCAAGTTTCCCGACATGAAGGCGCTCGGGGACGAGCTTCACGGGCTGGGCCTCAAGTTCGGCATCTACTCCAGCCCCTGGCACGGCACCTACGCCGGTTACGTAGGCGGATCTGCCGACAATGAGGACGGCAGCTACGAGTGGATAAAACAAGGCGACCACGACGAAAATTACCGCTATGGCAGGGGGGTCGGAAGCCCGCCGGAAGGGAAGCCCACGTGGACCAACTGGCACTTTGGCAAGTTTTCATTTGCCAGGCAGGACTCAAGGCAGTGGGCCGAGTGGGGCGTTGACTACCTTAAATACGACTGGTTCCCCAACGACATCCCCCATGTGAAGGAGATGGCCGAGGCCCTGCGCGAAACAGGGCGCGACGTAGTGTACAGCCTTTCAAACACCGGCATCTACGACAAGGCCCCGGATTACGTGAAACTTGCCAACAACTGGCGCACCACCGGCGACATCGTGGACACTTGGGAGAGCGTCAGCCGCATCGGTTTCGCGCAGGACCGCTGGGCCGCGTACACAGGCCCCGGGCACTGGAGCGACCCGGACATGCTCGTTCTTGGCATGGTGGGCTGGGGGCCGAACCTGCACCCAACGCGTCTTACGCCCAACGAGCAGTACACGCACATGAGCCTCTGGTGCCTCTTGTCCGCGCCGCTGCTCCTTGGTTGCGATCTGGCCAGTCTTGACGAGTTTACATTGAGCCTGCTGACCAACGACGAGGTCATTGCCATAAATCAGGATACGCTTGGCCGTCAGGCTACGCAGATTTCCAATACGGACGGCAAGTCCGTTTACGCCAAGACTCTCGAAGACGGCTCGTACGCGGTTGGCCTTTTCAACCGCGGCGAGTCCGAAGCCGTTGTCGGCGTCAAGTGGGGGCCTTGGGGAACCTTGGCCACGCCGGACGGTGGCGCGGAGTTCACTGTTCGCGACCTGTGGAGGCAGAAGGACTTGGGCCGCTTCAAAAGCAGCTTCGAGACAAGTGTCCCAGCGCACGGCGTGGTTCTTGTACGGCTGATTCCGGCAAAATAGGAAGACGTTTCGGTCAACCTCGTCTTCGCGGCTGTTTCAAACGAAAACGTTGTCTTGGCCGCGTTCACGATTGTTTGCAAATCGCCGCTCATGCCGATATATGTATGGTGTATTTTATAACGCGGGCAGGCACGTGCCTTCCCGTTTCTTGCAGCCAACATCAACGTGGTATAATAATTATGGAAAAATATCTGTATTTGTCCCTGATTCCCGAATCTCTCATCGCTTCCCAGCTTCCGCCCGAAGAGTTCGGCAACTACTACGCTGTGGGAACCAAGAAACGCTCCCGAGGGCAGGCGATTTTCTTTGAAGTGGACCCGGGCTTCCCGAGCGAAGGCATTTCCTGGGATGTTATGGAACAGCGCACGGTGCCGCACCCTGACGGGCGCCTCAAGAGGTCTGTTTACCTGAGCGTTTACAGGGTATTGGAGCGCGTGCCGCTCGAAGCCTTGAAGAAGCTCTACCTTGTGACCGACGACGGGCGAGTCCTCGGGCTGGACAAGTCCGAATGCCTGCCCGACATGAGCAAGTCCCTGCACATGTATCAGGAGTTCTGCCCGATGACACCGCGAGTTGTGTCCAACCTCGCCCCGCACGAGTTCTGCAAGCAGATTACTAACCCCGCCAATTCCATTTCCGTCCCCAAGATAGTGTTCAGCGAGCTATCGCTTGAAAAACTGGCCAAGGACCCCGAAGCGACCGACATCGGCGACCTGCCTTACCGCAACATCGGCCACTTGCGCGACTGTCTGCGCGAGCTTCTCACCAAGACCGACAAGACGACCAAGCAGGTGGACCGCGCCCTTTCCGGCGAAGTCCTGTACCGCACGATCAAGAACGGCTTCTTTGTCGGAGACGGCGAGGAAATGCTCTACTACCCGATGCCGCCCATAGATCAGCTTGAGCGCGAATACTACGAATGGTGGCGCTCGGCGCTGACAACGTTCATCGACTAGGAGCGTATGACAATTTGCGGACCGAGGATATGGGATGGAGGGTGCTGAAAACTGGATTCGTGATTGCTTGCCAATGAGTTGTGCCTGCTTACCGTATCCGGCTTGAAACCCCAAATCCTACTCTTTCTGACGATGCTGGCGGGCTGGATGAGCCGTAAGTAGCAGTTTGTCATCGAATACCTCCTTGAGGTTCCGAGGAGCTTTAGCGACGACAACAGCGTAGCGCCCAAACAAAGTCCTCCGGGAGCAACTCGATATCCATGCCAACGGCAAGAGGCTCCGCTATACGGCCAAGCAGCAGCGGCGGCGGTTGTCCGACGCGGGCCGGAAGCTCGGTCGTCAGCTCCTGATGCAGTTCGCCACCCTTGTCACGCCGGAGTGGAACGGTCTGAAAGGAGGAAAAGGCGGCTGATTGAGGCACGAAAACGATGAAATCCGATAGCCTCGC
>JAFGLA010000069.1 GCA_016928295.1 Opitutales bacterium | reverse complement strand
GCTCCTACTGCACCGGGCCTGACTCTGCACGAGTCGGACTCTTCAACGATTGTCGCCAGCGGCGAGGTGCTTCTGCGCAGCGAGAGCTGGGACTGGTTTGGAGACTCTGGCGACGCCTACTCTTTCGCCTTCCAGCGCACGCGGCTGAACCTGTCGGCAAAGACGGGCAACTTCGAGCTGTTCATCCAGCCGCAATACGTCTCGATGTGGAGCCTGCCAGACGACGCCTCGCCCGCCGGCAAAGGCCCATCCGGCATGGGTGCCTTGTATTACGCGCACAACGGGGAGGATAATCCCGACAGCGCGGGTTTCCATCAGGCATGGGTTCGCCTTAGCGGCCTGCCAATTGAGGGGAGCATTCAGCTTGGACGCATGACCTACGCAAGCGGCCTCGAACACATGAACGAGGAAGATGGAGTGAAGTTCAATGCGCTAAAAGACATGCGCCTTGGCGATCGCCTCGTCAGCTCCTTCGAGTGGTCCGCCTTCGCGCGTGCCTTTGACGGAATCCGCATCGACGGCACCTTGCCGGGCGGACTGCCGGTGACGCTCTCTTGGTTCTACCCGACGCAGGGCGGCTGGGAGAAGGACTTTAACGACAGCATGGAGGATGTTCGGCTCGCCTCGCTGGCCGTCACCGCGCCGAAGGGACTGATCCTGCCCGATGCGGAAATCGGCTTCTTTGCGCACAACTACCGCGACGAACGCTCCTGCACCCAGCGCGTGGACAACAGCGGCATTTCCAGCGGCAGGGCAGACATCGACGTCACAGCCATTGGCGCTCATCTTGTCTGCATCCGGCCAATGGGCAACATGCAGTGGGATTACCTCCTCTGGGGCGTCTATGAAACGGGCGACTGGTACGAGCTGGACCACGCTGCCTACGCAGTTGCTGCGGAAACCGGCTTTCAGTGGATGCAGGCACCTATGAAGCCATGGCTTCGCGTGGGTTATTTCCTCGGCTCCGGCGACGACGATCCAAGCGACGGCGACCACAACACCTTCTTCCAGCTAATCCCGGGAACGCGCAAGTATCAGCTCTTCCCCTACTACGACCTTCAGAATAACGAGTCATTCTACGCCCAGCTGATTCTGGCTCCGCGCACGGATGTGAAGATACGCATCGACTACGCTCTTAACCGCTTGGCCGAAAGCGCGAACCGCTGGTACATGGGCACGGGAGCCACGCAGAAGAAGGGGAACGTCTTCGGCTACATCGGGCGCGGTTCCGGTGGCGACACAGACCTTTCACAGGAGGCGAGCGTCATGCTGAACTACACATACAACAAGCACTTGGACATCAACCTATTCTACGCGCACGTCTGGGGCGACGATGTTATTGAGAACATCTACGCCGACGACAAGGACGCAGATTACTTCTCCATCGAAGCCACTTTGAAGTTCTAATGATACGGGGTAACGCATATGGGAACTGACTCAAATACACAGGCGGCTCAAATACCGCTCAACAACGGACGCGAAATCCTTCGCTTCTTCTCGCCACGCTGGTTCATCGCCATCATGGCGACGGGAGCCGTGGCCAACGTGCTGCAACTAATCTCCGGAAGTGCAACAGGCGCTCTGCACAGCGCGGCAGTCGCGCTACTGACGCTTGCCATAGTCGCCTTTCCAATCGCCTTCGTACTGCTCGCAAGCAGGCTTTTCATCGACAGGCAAATGCTCGTTCGCGAGCTGGAACACTCAAGCCTTGTGCAGTTCTACTCGGGCCTCTTCATCGCAGCGGCCATCTGTACGACAGGCCTTGTGAAGATCCCGCAAGGGCTGCTCTCGGCAGACTCCACGCTTGCTCTGGCCAAGGGCTTCTGGGACGTCTCGCTGTTCTTCGGCCTCACGCTGGCAATCTTCACGCCCTGGCGCATCATCACGCTCAACCATGGGGAAATTCGCCGCATACTCGGCTTCTGGTTCCTGCCTCCGGTGGGCCTCTTCGTCCTCGTCTTCGCGGGCAACTTCCTCGCGCTAAAGACGGGCGACGCGGCATGGATTGACAACATGGCGCTGCTGAACGTCGTTCTGCTTGGCGCGGCGATTGCGCAGAGCGTGATGATTTTCACGATGTTCCTGTTGCGCTCGCTGGCCCTGCCCTTCCCGCCGACGATGGACGTCATCCCGAGCTTCACAATCGGGCTGGCCCCTGTGGGCGTCTCGATCATAGCGCTGCTAAGCTACCTGCCGCTTATGGAAAAGGCGGCCAGCATGTCCTTTGTGCCCGTCGCAGCCATCGCGCCGCTTGTCAAGCTGCTGGCACTGCTGCTCTGGGGCTTCGGCTTTTGGTGGATGATCGTTGCGCTGCTGATCACGCTGACCGCGTTCAGTCGTAAGGCCATACCGGTTACGCTCGGTTACTGGGCCTTCATATTCCCGCCCGCAGCCTATACGATTGCCACGCTCACGATCGGGCAACTTAGCCAGCTTGGCTTTGTTAAAAACGCGGGCCTTGTCCTCGGCGCACTCGTCAGCGCGGGCTGGCTTATCGTGGCCATTCTGACGCTTCGGGGCATATTCAACCGCAGCATCTTCAAGCTTCCGCCCTCATTCTCCGAAATCCTTCAGGACACACCCGGCACAGCCGCGCTGGACAAAGACCTGACCAAGAGCAACTTTCAGGGCAAGTTCCCCATCTTCAGCGTGGACATGCCCAAGAACGCCAGCTACCGCGAACTGGGCAGCCTTGCCGCCGCGCTCAAGGCGAAGATAGGAAGTCACCCCGTTGCCCGCCACGTTGCGGACTTCGACCACCACGCGCACACCAAGGGCCTTGGCGGGGAGATGCCAGCGGGGCTGCGCAACGCAATGAACATCGTCTTCTGCTTCGGCCCGAAGATAGAGGAAGCGCGCGTAATCGCCGTTCGCCCCCGTTCCTTCGGAATAGCGGAGTTCGACAATCACTTCACAATCTCCTTCATGGAAGCCCCTTCGGACAAGGCGACCGACACGATGAAGGAATGGGTCAAATCCTTGTAATAAAGGAACTTATTATTATGAACACAGGCAATATTGATCTGAATAAAGACGTAATCGAGGCCAGCATGAGCTGTCCCGTCCTCGTGGACTTCTGGGCACCCTGGTGCGGCCCCTGCCGAATGCTTGGGCCGGTGCTGGACTCTCTTCATGGCAAGGCGCAGGGGCGCTGGAAGCTCGTCAAAATCAACGTGGACGAGAATGCCGAGGCCGCCGCCGTATTCGGCATCCGCAGCATTCCCGCCGTGAAGCTGTTTATCGAGGGTGAAATCGTGTCCGAGTTCACGGGCTTTCATCCCGAGGAGGCCATAAATGGCTGGCTTGAGGAACAGATTGCGAAAGATTAGTGATCTGAGTTAGGCTCAGCGCTGAAAACCTACACATGGAAGACATACTGCAAGTGAACTACGAAGGCGGGCGGCGTTTCACGTCCGTATTCAGTGATAACGCGCTTGAAGTGCCCAGCGATCAGAAGCCTGAAGCGGGAGGCAATGGCAGCGCCCCGGAACCGTTCCAACTGTTCCTGGCGGCGCTGGCCTCCTGCGCTTGTGTATATATACAAGGCTACTGCAACAGGAAGGGCATCGACTGGAGCGGTATAAAACTGAGCCTGAAGGGCGATTGGAACAGCGAGCGGCGCGTGTATGAGAAGTTGTGTTTTGTGATAGATTCCGAAGCCGAGCTGCCTTTAAAAGATAAAGCGTTAATTGAGACAGCCATTCGCAACAGCGCGGTTTATCGCCAGATCGTACATCAGGCAGAGATGGGAATAGAACATGCGTATAACCATGCGACTAACGGTCGGACAAACGATGATACGAAAACGCATTCCTAGCCATATATGCATAGAAGCATACTGACAGGATGCAATAGCAAGTGGCTGAATTAGTTATGCAAATATAGATCCAGCGTGGCCTAGATTAACAGGGACAGCGCCACGAGGAGAGCTTGGCGTTGCGTTGTTCCGTCAGATGTAAGCAAGTTTTGCTCTTGAAAAGATAGAGGGTTCGTAGCCAAGAAGCTGTTCAAACGCCATTATCTCAAAGAACGTCATGATTTGCCCGCGCGTTGGCATGCTGGCATTACATCGGCTACGGTTGGCGTGTAAAGCTTCACATTCCAACCCTTTAGAAATCCATGTACTGCGCTAGTTTCATCATCACCTATCGGAGTCCCATCTGGATGATTTCATTGGCTATTGTTATCCAGAACTTCCTTATTTAACGCTGATGGCAACTGACCGTATTCCATAACGTAAGGAGGAAGAAAGGGAAAATTATCAAACTTCCAAACATTGTCCTCTTTTATCAAAAACAGCACAGAATGAACATGAACACCTCCTCCTCCGTACTCAGATTTTAACAAAACGGGAACATATCCATACGTCTTTCTCGGTGAAATCGAACCAAACCTCCACGAAACGATCTTCCATGATCCTTCATTTAATAATTCACAAAAGTATTCACGGGACACAACTGACCGATAAGACGTCGACATCATACTATAAACATCGCCATATCTTCCTGCATTTACGATGTCATCGAAATCATCTAGCGTATTATACGGTTCACCCAAGTCAAACACACGAGCGAGCATAGAACACGGCATAAACAACAGAACCAACATCAAGAAACGTGCGATCACAAAAAAAATATTTCTGCTCATATACATAATATATACCCTCCTAACATATTTCACACCCAGCTCCGCATAAGCTTAATACTAATCCAGCAAACATTGTATTAGCATCAAGCCACTATTTCTGTTAGCCGCACCCATATTCTCCCTATAAATTGATACATACCAAGCCTACACCGCAGTTTCACGCTAATATAACCTATCTATCCACAGCACCTATAAAACATACTTAACCCATAGACATTCTATCAATTATAACAAAAATAGTCGCATTAAAGCACTTGCAACATCTTGCCTAACACTTGACATTAAAACGCAATCTTGCCCATTCGATCGACATTCATTTATAGCTTTCAACCTTTGAAGAGTTTTTGCACAAGAAAACAAACACAACACAAATACACACACAACAAGAACATCACAAACCCTACGTCTACGTATAGACCAACCCATAATCAAACGACGGTAAGCGACATAATTGCGTTGTATCAACGACTCATTGCCAATACCTAAAAAGACACCTAGCATACCAGCATAAAAATATCCGTGAAGTTCACATTAAGACATAATTCGGATCACCGCGTATATGTCAACCCAGCACATACATACGAATATGATCGCCACTTCGCAAATGCTCATCAGAATCACAACCCTCCAGTACGCGAAAGCAGTATCCAACTCTAGATGCACACGACTAACGCGGCAGAGCACGTCGACGACATAGTAATACGCGATCATAAGGATTATCCGCGGTGCTTATCTACACCAAGGATCCACCAAATGCGAATCGAAAATATTCTACCGAAGTTGAGATGACACCATAACGACGGCGCGTCGCAAGTCGTTCTATTATACCTTTTTAGCAACTCGCCGCATTTCAAGTTTCGGCAAAGTCAATACCTTTGAATTGCGTTCAGCTGCATTCGCGCGCTCGAGAAGTCGCCGTTTCTTACAGTTTTCACGCCTCAAGCAGCCGCTTTATCCTCCTTTCTGCCTATTCCATCCCCTACCCACGGATAGTCAGCCCGGTGGCCGTCATTGAGCAGCCCTCCGGCCGTGCGCGTTTTACGTATTGACTCGCGCCTTGCGGCGTCTCGGGGCTTTGCCCTCACCGGCTTGCTGCCGATGCTCATTCTCGCTTCGCTACGTATTG
>JAFGLA010000068.1 GCA_016928295.1 Opitutales bacterium | reverse complement strand
AGCCGCTGGCCAAGATCCCATCGCACCGCCTGCTGGCAATAAGGCGCGGCGCGGCGGAGGGCTTTCTATCCTTCCGCATCGAGGTGGACGAAGAGGCCGCGCTGCCGATACTAAAAAACCGCTTTCTCAAGGGCCGTGGCGAGGCCGCGGCACAGGTGGACATGGCCATCGAGGACGGCTTCCGCCGCCTTCTGGCCCCCGCGATGGAGACCGACTTGCGCCTCCAGAGCAAGACCAAGGCCGACGAGGTGGCCATTCGCGTATTCTGCGACAACTTGCGCGAGCTGCTCCTTGCCGCGCCGCTCGGCCAGAAGAAGGTCTTGGCCATAGATCCGGGTTTTCGCACCGGTTGCAAGGTGGTGTGTCTTTCCGCACAGGGCGCGCTCTTGCACGAGACGGTCATCTACCCGGGCATGGGTGGCATGAAGGACGCCGAGGCCACGCGCATGATTCAGGGCCTTTGCAAACACTTTGAAATCGAGGCCATAGCCATCGGCAACGGCACGGCGAGCCGAGAGACGGAGAGCTTTGTCCGCGCCGCCGGGCTGCCCGCGAATATCGCCGTAGTCATGGTGAACGAGAGCGGGGCATCCATCTACTCCGCCTCCGAAGTGGCCCGAGAGGAGTTCCCTGACAAGGACATCACCGTGCGCGGCGCGGTCAGCATAGGGCGCCGCCTGATGGACCCGCTGGCTGAGCTTGTGAAGCTGGACCCCAAGAGCATAGGCGTCGGCCAATACCAGCACGATGTGGATCAGAACCGCTTGAAGGACGGCTTGGACGACGTGGTCGTAAGCTGCGTGAACGGCGTCGGCGTGGAGCTTAACACGGCAAGCCGCGAGCTGTTGAAATACGTCTCGGGTCTTAACACCCGCCTTGCGGGCAACATAGTCAGCCACCGCAACACGAACGGCGCTTTCCGCTCCCGCAAGGAACTGCTGAAGGTAGCGGGCATGGGGCCGAAGACTTTCGAACAGTGCGCGGGCTTTTTGCGCATCCGCGGCAGCGAGCATCCCTTGGACGCTTCGGCGGTTCACCCGGAGCGGTACGCGCTTGTCGAGCGCATGGCAAAAGACGCTGGCTGCACGGTTGAGGAACTGGTGCAGAGCGACGAGTGCCGCCGCCGCGTGAAGCTCGAAAAATACGTGTCCGAAGAGGTCGGTATGCCGACGCTTCTCGACATCCAGCAGGAGCTTGCCCGTCCGGGCCGCGACCCTCGCGAACAGTACGAGGCGTTCAGCTTTGCCGAGGGCGTGCACAGCGTTGACGATCTCAAGGAAGGCATGAGCCTGCCGGGCATCGTGACAAACGTGGCCGCGTTCGGTGCCTTTGTGGACATAGGCGTGCATCAGGACGGCCTCGTTCACATCAGCCAGCTTTCGGACAGCTTTGTGAAAGATCCGGCGGAGGTCGTGCGCGTGGCCCAGCGCGTGCGTGTCACCGTAATGGAAGTGGACAAGGCGCGAGGGCGCATTTCGCTTACGATGAAAACGGCTCGTGAGGACGGCAAACCCATGCAGCGCGGCGGTAATGCCCGGCCAGAGGGCAACGCTCCAAGAGGGGCGCGCCCGGACGCAGGCAGGCCGCAGCGAGGTGGTTCTTCTTTCGGCCAGCGCAACGCAGGACCCTCCCGCAACGCGCCCCAGCAGGGCAGGGGCGGCAACTTCGGAAACTCTCTCGGCGACTTATTCGGCTAGGCTTTTCTATTCGGACTTTGCCGACGTGGCTTCGCCAGTTTGCTCCACCTGAACTAGGGGGACTTCCTCGACGCATTCCGCGTCAGGCGTGCTGCCTATCGCGCCATGGCTCCATTTGTGCAACAGTCCGCTGCGGTTCAGCCCCCATATGCTGACGCCTAGCGCGACAATGATTACGAGGTAGTAAGGCCAGCGGCTTTTCTTGTCCGCGAACGGGTCTTTCCCGCTTGTGCTGATTTTAGCACGAGACTGCGCTCTGTCCGTCATGGCCGCTCCGAAAGGCGTGTTGATTCTAGCCCTCGTGTTCACGGCCCAGCCGTTGGCATCGAGCAAGGGGGCTATGTTGCGCCTCTTGAGCTTCATCCAAGCCAGAATCATCGAAGGCAGGGAAATGAGCAGGACAAGTCCGACAAACACCAGCGGAATCTGCCACCACTTCAGTCCCATAAGGCCAGTAGCCAGCGAGGACAACGCACCGCCTATCGCGCCAAGAGCCACCGCCATCGCGGCAATTACGCCCACGTCGAACTTCTTCGGAGCGGCGGCAGGGTCTTGCTTCTGTTTGTCCATATTGACAGCGGACGTAGCCACATTCGTCAACTTGCCCGAACTGGCCGCTTCGGCGCTTGCCGCCCGTTTGGCTATCATGTCCTCGATCGCTTTCTGGAATTTCTTGTAGGGACTCCAGAACGCCTCGCGAACGCTTATCGGGTTTGCCACGACTTTCGTTATCGTGGCGTCCCAGTCGAGGCCGTCGCGGTCGTAGAATACGCCGTTGCGCCCCACCATGAGGTTGTCCGAGTCCCCATCTGTAAAGGCGGCCACTATGTTGCGTTTTATCCCGTTGCGCGTTGCGTCGCAATAGGCCAGATATATGCCGGAAAGGCCCGCCAGCGCCGCGTGTTTGCCAGCGTCCGCAACGTCCATGCACAGGTGGCAGGCGCGCGCGTCAAGATACAGGTCTCCCGCAATAAATGCGGAGCGGCGCTGCTTGTAGAACTGGGAGAAGCTGACGTAATTGTGCAGGAATGGAACAAGGCTCTGGCGGAAGCGGAGCATCTTTTCGACGGACTCGATGCGGTCGAATTTCGGCTTTTGCGCAAGGTCTTTTGCCATTAGGGCGGCTAGCTCGTCGCGTTCGCCCGAGGCAAGTATGGCTCTGGCCCGTTCTTCGCCCAGCTTGTCCATTGCCGTGACAGGTCTGGCAGCCTGCCACTTTTCAAATGGCGCAAGAGCTGCCTTCAGCCTTGCCCATTCCGATTCTGAAAGCTCTGCCAGCTTTGCACCCAGAAGCGGAGCGCAGGCCTTGTCCCGCAGCGCGTGTATCGCGCCCTCCCAGGCCGGGTTCAAGCCCTTTGCCAACGGCAGTGCCGCCCCGGGGGCTACAAGCGCCACGGGGAATCCGGCAAGCTCTTCGGCGCTGATGGTCATATCCTTGGCAGCCAGTTCCAGATACTCGTTCTGACTGCGGTTGATGGCCTCCAGTGCGCGCGCGTCATAGTTGGCAAGGCGCACACGGGCGAAAAAGTCGTCCACCTTCGTTTTTACCGCGTTGAGCGCGGCGAGGGCGTCCGCAGTGGCGTCGCCGCAAGGCTGAATGCTGACCGCGTCAGCGCGTCCCGAGTCCAGCCACTTTAGATATGCGTCTGCTTGCGCGTAAAATGCATCGGCCGTGGCAGTATCCACGCCCGCCGCGCCGCTTCTGTCCGTCACTCCGCCCATGACGGTCAGGATGTCCTGCACCAGCAGCTTGATGGCGGGGGAGAGTTTGTCGCTTGCCGGGATTACGCCGTCACCGTTGAACAGGGTCGCAGCCATGGACTTGTCAACTGATGCGATGTCCCCCAGCGATATTTCATCCGCATCTGCTTTTCCGAGCGACTCAAGGGCGTATTTTGCGCTATCGAGGATTTCGGCGTCCCGTATCGCCGCCAAGGCAATGCTGCCGCGACAGGAGAAAAGATCGTCCAGATTAGCAAACACCGACTCTGCCCACCGGGCTGCGGCGATGACCTCCGGCGGGCGGATGCGTCCGTCATTGTCGGCATCTATCAGTTGGAGAAACTTCGGGTCCAGCCTGACTCCCTTGACCGGCATGGCCAGCGCGAACCACAGTTTGAGGTCCAGCTTGGCAAGGTTGGCGATGTCTTCGCCCTTGGTAATGTTAGCCTGCACAACTCCGCCAGCGCGGAAAAACGACCATTCATGTGCTGAACTGCCGGAAGATAATTTGCTGCTCATGGAAGAGTGGATTGCTGTGGATGGGAAGGGGGAATAGCGTCCCTTGAACGTTTGTTATGGTCCGATCTGGTGCTTGCCATGAAGGTGATGCAAATTTGTCTTTATGACAACTTGGTTGAGAGTGAGTTTTTTGGTTTCTTTGGCAGCGCATTTCCAGAGTTTGCTGGACGCGGGCACCTGCAAGGGTGTATCAGTTGAAACTTCACACGCAGAGCTTTCCCCATGGAAGAAGAACTTAAACAGATCGTCGCCAGTGCAGAGCAGAGCCTGGCCGGAGTATCCAGCATGCCGCAGTTCGAAGCGGTCAAGGCTTCTATCGTAGGCCCGAACGGCTCTTTTACCGGCGTTCGCAAAAACCTTGGCAAGCTGCCCAAGGAGGAGCGCCCCGCTGCCGGAAAGCTCATCAACGAGGCAAAGGACAAGATTGATGCCCTTCTTCTTTCCACGATGGAGGCTATCCGCCGTGCGGAGCTTGCCGCGCGAGTCGGACCCGCCGTGGATGTGACGCTTCCAGCGCCTGCCGCCGCAACGGGCAGCCGTCACCTGATCATGCAGATTCGCGAAGAGCTTTGCGCGATCATGCACAGGGCAGGCTTCGCCGTGGCCGAAGGGCCGGAGGTGGAGACGGAGTTCTACTGCTTCGACGCGCTGAACACCCCGCCGGAGCATCCCGCCCGTGCCGAGCAGGACACCTATTACCTGCCCGAGAGCGCCGTGTTCGGCAACGTGTCGCGCAAGGGGGCGGAGCGTTACCTGCTGCGCACGCACACTTCCACGGTGCAGATTCGCGAGATGCTCAAAACCAAGGAGCCGCCGGTGCGAATCGTATCCCCGGGCCGTTGCTACCGCCGCGACACGACGGACGCCACGCACAGCGCCAGCTTCCACCAGATTGAATGCCTCGCCGTGGACGAGGGCGTGTCTGTCAAAGACCTCAAGGCCATCCTGGACTACGTGTTCAAGAGCCTCTTGGGCAAGGAGAGCAAGGTGCGCTTCCGCCCGCACTTCTTCCCATACACGGAGCCGAGCTTCGAGGTGGACTTCTACAGCGGTCACCTGCCCAAAGTGGGCAAGGAATGGGTGGAAATCGGCGGTTGCGGCATGGTGGACCCCAATGTATTCACGTCCGTTGGCTACGATCCTGAAAAGTGGAGCGGCTACGCCTTCGGCTTCGGCCTGGAGCGCATCGCGATGATACTTTCCGGCGTGGACGACATCCGCTACTTCTACCAGAACGACGTGCGCTTCCTAAGCCAGTTCGCATAAGCGGTCCCTACAAGACAAGAGGCTAACAACAAGACATTTCCGAAGATGAAACTTTCCCTGAGCTGGCTTAACAAATACGTGGACCTGTCCTCGAAGAGCGTGGACGAGATCGCCAAAGCGCTCGTGCAGATCGGCTTCGAGGTCGAGGGCGTGGAGACGCACGGACTGGCGAAGTTTGAGCATGTCGTAGTGGGCGAGGTCCTCCAGCGCGACCAGCACCCCAATGCCGACCGCCTCGGCGTATGCCGCGTGGACGTGGGCGACGGGACAATCCGCCAGATCGTGTGCGGCGCGTCGAACTACGTCGTGGGCGACCGCGTTCCCGTGGCCCTTGTCGGCGCGGTGCTGCCCGGTGGCTTCGAGATTAAAAAGAGCGCCCTGCGCGGCGTGGACAGCGAAGGCATGATGTGCAGCGCGCGCGAGCTTGGCATGGGCGAGGACCACAGCGGTCTGCTTATTCTGACTGAGCGCCCCGAGCTTGGCACGCCAATCAACGACGTGTTCCCCGGTGCGGACACTGTGTACGACATCGAAGTAACGCCCAACCGCCCTGACTGCCTCTCATACGTGGGCATGGCGCGCGAGCTTGCCGCGTATTTCGACCTCTCGATGAACTATCCCGACATCGTCACGGAGATGGAGCTGGAAAAGGCCCCCTCGCTCGTTGGCGAGTTGCGCGTGGACGTGCCCGACACCTGCCCGCATTACCGCGGCTACTCGATTCGCGGCGTGAAGATTGCTCCCAGCCCCGACTGGCTCGCGAGCGCGCTCAAGAGCGTGGGCCTTCGCCCAATAAACAACGTCGTGGACGTTACAAACTACGTCCTTATGGAGCTTGGCCAGCCCCTGCACGCCTTTGACGCGGCAAAGATTCGCGGCGGTAAAATTGTCGTTCGCAACGCCGAAGCTGGCGAAAAGATTACAACTCTCGATGGTAAGGAACGCGCTCTTGACGCATCCATGATGGTGATTGCCGACGCGGAGCGCCCGCTCGTAGTCGCGGGCGTAATGGGCAGCGTCGATGCGGAGGTGGACGACTCCACTGTGGACATTTTCCTTGAATCGGCTTACTTCGTGCCCGTTTCGGTCCGCTTCACGGCGCGCAAGCTCGGCCTATCCACGGACAGCTCCTACCGCTTCGAGCGCGGAGTTGACCCGCAGGGGCAGGAGTTCGCCGCAATGCGGGCGATCGACCTCATCCTCGAAGTCGCTGGCGGAGAATTGGCCGGAACGCCGCAGATTGCTGGCGAGCCTGTCTGTCTTAACCGTCAGATCGAGTTCACTGGCGATTACATGCGCAAGATGCTCGGTTTCGATGTTAGCGACGAGTCGATAGAAGCTGTGCTATCCCGCTTGGAGCTGGAAGTGGGGCACTTTGCGCTGGACGAGATGCGTTCGGCCTTCCGTGTCGATGTGCCGAGCTTCCGCGTGGATTTGGAGCGCCCGATCGACCTTGTCGAAGAGTTCCTGCGCATTTACGGAACGGACAAGATTCCCTCCGCTCCCGTGCTCTCAAACGCTCTAGTCGGCGGTGACGACCCTATGGCCGTGTTCTCTCGCGGCGCTGCCAACTCTTTGTCTGCACGCGGCTTTGCTGAATGCGTCAATTACCCGCTTCGCGCTGCGAATGACGCTGGCCTTTGGAGCGCGACGGACGCGGAGAAGTTCGCCCTGCACAATCCTCTTTCGGCTGAGCAGAGCCACCTGCGCCCGAGTGTTCTGCCCGGTCTTCTGGACAACCTGCTCCTTAACCAGTCTCGCGGCAACGACTTCGCCGGTCTTTACGAGCTGGGCCGCGTGTTCAGGGCGGACAAGGGCAAGCTATGGGAGTTCTTCTCCGTCGGCCTGCTAATCCCCGCAGAGCGTGCCCACGCATGGCGCAAGGCTGAAGCGCCGGACTTTTACACCGCTTCGGCAATCGCGCTTGATTTGCTCCGCATCGGCGGAGTGAAGGCGGAGGCCGCGAACCTGCGCCCGCTGAAGGCCCCGGGCCTTTGGCAGGACGGGCATTGCGCGGAGTTTGCAAATCCGGCCTTTTCGATGCGCTGCGGCTTGCTGGATCTTGCCATGACTCGCGACCTTGGCATCAAGGGTGACGTGTACGCGGTGGAAATATCCTTCCTGCCCGCTACGCTTGAAAAGAACCTGTCCGGTGGTGTGAACTTCAAATACAAGGCCCTGAGTCAGCAGCCTGCCGCCACGCGAGACATAGCCCTTCTTGTCCCGTCGGCGGAGAGCGCGGCCAAGGTCGGTTCTTCACTAACCAAGGCCGCCCGCGAGGCGACAAAGGGTGCGGAGTTCGAGCTTGAGAGCCTGCGCGTGTTCGACCTCTACGAAGGCAAGGGATTGCCCGAGGGGATGAAGTCGCTCGCATACACGCTTACTTTCCGCTCGCCCCTGCGCACGCTGACCGACGCCGAGGTGAACGCTGCGTTTGAAAAGACGCAGGAGCTTGTCGCCAAGGCTGGTTACAGCGTTAGGGCGTAGGGCAGGGCGCTCCATGCTGAAAGGAGCTACCTACATCAAAAGGCCCGCAGGATTATCTCCTGCGGGCCTTTTTGTTGGCAAAAGCCTGATTGCGTCAGCTCGCTTTGCGCAGTGGCTCTCGTCAGTAGCTTACTTCGCGCTGAAGCGGAGGACTGTCTCGCTCGTGTAAACATCTCCCGGGCGAACTATCGTGCTCGGGAAGTTCTCGTGGTTGGGGCTGTCGGGGTAGTGCTGCGTTTCAAGGCAGACCGCGTGGCGCCATGCATTGGGCAGACCGCCCTTGCCCTTGTCGCCACCTAGGCAGTTACCTGTGTAGAACTGCACGGCGGGTTCGGTTGTGAGCAGCTCCATGACGCGGCCCGTCTTGGGGTCGCTCACTTCGCCCTGAAGCTTCAGGCTGCCGTCCGCCTCCGAAAATATGAGGTTGTGGTCGTAACCACCGCCGTAGCGGAGCTGTTCGTTGTCGGCATCTATGCGCTGGCCGATGACTGTCGGCGTGTTGAAATCAAATGGGTTGCCGATGATGGAGTCGATTTCGCCCGTGGGGACCATCTTGGCGTTCACCGTTGTCGTGCGGTCAGCGGCAAGGCGCAGGACGTGGTCGGTAATCTCGGTGCCGAAATCGCCCGAGAGGTTGTAATACATGTGGTGGGTCATGTTGAGCGGAGTCGCCTTGTCCGTAGTCGCCTTGTAGGCGATGGAAAGTTCGTTGCGCTCGTTCAGGCGGAAGCTGATTATTACATCCACGTTGCCGGGAAAGCCGTTCTGCCCGTCGGGGCTGAAATGGAACATGTCCACGCCAACATAGCTTTCGCAATGCACCGAGGCTGCACGCCAGAGTGCGCGTTCAAAGCTCGGGCGGCCTCCGTGGAGGCAGTTTTCTCCCTCGTTGGCGGCGAGCTTGTATTCCACCCCGTCCAGAGTGAAGCGCGCCCCGCCGATGCGGTTGCCGAAGCGTCCGATCGCCGCGCCCTGATAGGAGCCGTCCACGAGGTAGCCGGCGGCGTCGTCGAAGCCCATTACGATGTCGGCCAGCTTTCCGTCGCGGTCGGGCGTTTCAATCGCCTGAACAATGGCGCCCAGTGTGCTGATGCGCACGCGAGTGCCTTTGTCGTTTTCGAGGGTGTAGAGCTGGATGTCGGAGCCGTCGGGCATTGTGCCCCAGTTTTGAACGCTGATTTTCATGTATGTAAACAGTTGAAGATTACGCGAATGCCGCGTGATAAAGTTAAAAAGGGTAAAAGGGCAGAGGCTTGGCACATTCGCACGACAGTCAAGCTATCATTGCTGCCTTACTGGCCGATTGCGCTCATTTGGGTGTTTTATGAGCTTTTCCGCTTTACAAGATGCGGCTCCGGTGGCTAATGTCCTCCTTTTTCCAAAAATCCGATGCACAAGACCCGTAAGTCAGTCTCCAAGAGGTTCAAAGTGACCGGTTCGGGGAAGGTCGTTTTCCGCACCAGCGGCAAGCGCCACTTCCTGCGTAGCAAGACCTCCAAGCAGCGCACCAAAAAGGGCAACGACATGGTTGCCAGCGAGGGCGTGAAGCGCTTCGTGAGAGTCGCTGCTCCCGGCCTGTTCTAAGTCACACCTCTTGAATAGCATCAATCAACCCGTTTTCGGCGAATCAAAGTTTTTGGGCGGCCGAAAGGGTTCCACACCAATAAGAAAACATGCCTAAAGCACAGAATATCCAAGCTACCCGCCGTCGCCACAAGAAGATCTTGAAGCGCGCCAAGGGTTATTTCGGCAACAAGAGTCGCCTCTACCGTTTCGCAAAGGATCAGGTAGAGCACTCGATGGTTTACGCCTATCGTGACCGCAAGAAGAACAAGAGCAACTTCCGCGCTCTTTGGATTCTTCGCATCAACGCAGCCTGCCGCAACCTCGGCATTCCTTACAGCCGTTTCATCAATGCCGTCAAGAAGGCCGGCATCGAGATGGACCGCAAGCAGCTCGCAGAGCTGGCCGTAAAGGACGAGGCCGCGTTCAACGCGCTCGTCGAGCAGGTCAAGATGCACGCCCCCGCCAACTAAGGCGAGTTCGGGCAAGCCCAATTTCAAAAGAGCGTCGGAGCGATTCCGCCGCTCTTTTTTGTGTTCTCGAAACGGGTGGCGGGCGGAGCGGGACTTAATTGCGATATAACCTCTGCAAAACGCTGCCTGACTTTGCAGTTTGGGCGGACGCATTGGCCTTGTGTGTTGACAAGGCCCGTGAAAACGCTTTTCACATAACGCAGTGAGCAATCACACTTTCACAACCGCGACTACGACCGGACTGACTGGCACCCGCCCGTCAGCCCCCTTCCGTGCGCGCAAACAGAGGTAGAGTCACAAGCCGTTTTCACGAACTCTCCATGAAAAAACCCGCGCCGGAAACAGCGCGGGTTTTTCGTTCAAGCGAAGATGGGGAGCTTGTGAAGGCAGGCCGCTGTGAATGCGCCTCGGTTCAGTGTCAATTCGCTCGCCTAACATTTCTTAAATCTGTATCAATCTTGTTTTTCGTTTCACGACCATGAAAGACTGCATCAAAGTGGGCCTCATCGGCCTGGGTACGGTTGGAGGCGGCGTCGCCCGCGTCCTTCTGGAGAATGAAAAGAACTTGGGCGCACGCGCCGGAGTTCCCATTCGCCTTGTGAAAATCACCACTTTGGTCATGAAAAACCCGCTGCCATTTCCTTTGGCGGACGGAGTTCTTACAAGCGACGTGAACGACATTCTCGACAATCCCGAGATAGACGTCGTTGTGGAATGCATCGGCGGAGTGGGGGCCGCGCTGGAGTTCGCCCGCCGCGCTCTAAAGTCCGGCAAGCACTTCGTTACGCCCAACAAGGAACTAATCGCCAAGTTCGGCGCGGAGCTTCTTGAGCTGGCCCGCCAGAACGGCGTCAACCTCTGCTACGAGGCGAGTGTCGCTGGCGGCATCCCCATAATCCACGGGCTGAAGAACAACCTTGCAGCGGACAACGTGCGCAAGCTCTTCGGCATCCTCAACGGCACGACCAACTACATTCTCGACAAGATGACCCAGGAGGGGGCGGAGTTCGCCGACGCTCTCGCTCAGGCCCAGGAGCTGGGCTACGCCGAGGCGAACCCTACAAACGACGTGGACGGTTACGACGTGGCCTACAAGCTGTCCATTCTCGCTGGCATAGCGTTCAACACCGCTTTCCGCTTCGAGGACATTCACTTTGAAGGCATTCGCAACGTAAGCGCGAGCGACATCGCCTTTGCCAAGCGCCTCGGCTACGTAATCAAGCTGATCGCCACGGGTGTTGACCGCGGTGCGGCTGGTGTGGAGCTGCGCGTGCATCCGACGATGGTTCCCGTAGAGCACCCGCTCGCAAACGTCGGTGGAGCGTTCAACGCCGTGTTTGTCGAGGGCGACTACATCGGTCAGGCAATGTTCTACGGCCCGGGCGCCGGTTCACTGCCAACGGCAAGCGCCGTTGCGGGCGACGTTGTGGACATCGCGATGAACCACGAGATTGCGCACTCGCACCCCTCCATGACGACGAACTTCGGCCTGCGAAAGTCCGTGCCGATAGGGGAGGTTAGCTGCGAATACTACCTGCGCCTCTCGGTGAAAGATCAGGCGGGCGTTCTGGCGCAGATTGCGACTATTTGCGGCGACCTCGGCGTATCGCTCAAAAACGTGGAGCAGCCCGAGGCGGAGGGCGGAAACGCGGAGCTTATCCTCATCACGCACCCCGTGCGCGAGGCGGCGATGCAGGAAGCCATTGCCCGCATGGGCAAGCTGCCCGTGGTAAACAAAGTCGAGAGTCTGATTCGGGTCGGACTTGCATAAGAAGGCCAACTTGTACTATTAGTAGAATTATTGCGCCCATATTTCAGGGTGTAACAACACGGACACTTTTCCCACATGATTATCGTACAGAAATACGGCGGCACTTCCGTCGCCGATCTTGACCGAATTCGCAACGTGGCCAACCGCGTGAAGGCCACCCGCGACGCGGGCAACCAGGTCGTGGTCGTTGTTTCCGCGCGCGCAGGCGTGACTAACCGCCTTGTCGATGACGCCAAGGCCCTTTTGCCGCACCCGGACTCTCGCGAGATGGACATGCTCCTCTCCATTGGCGAGCAGGAAACAATTGCCCTTACCGCGATGGCGCTCCACGCGCTGGGCGTTCCCGCAGTGTCCCGCACCGGCGCGCAGGTGGGCATACGCACCGATCAGGAGTTCACCAAGGCCCGCATCGTCCAGATTGATGGCGGCGACATCAAGCAGCAGCTTGACGATGGCAAGGTTGTCATCGTGGCCGGTTTTCAGGGCGTTGCCCCCAGTGGTGACGTTACAACCCTTGGCCGCGGCGGCTCAGACCTTTCCGCAATCGCCATTGCCAAGGCAGTGGGGGCGGACGTTTGCCAGATATTGACGGACGTGGACGGCGTTTACACTGCCGATCCCCGCGTTGTAAAAGACGCGCGCAAGCTGGACGAGATTTCGTACGACGAAATGCTGGAGCTTGCCAGCCTTGGCTCCAAGGTGATGCAGGCACGCAGCGTGGAATTTGCAAAAAAACACGGAGTGGTTTTCGAGGTTCGCAACAGCATGAACAACAACCCTGGAACAATTGTGAAAGAAGAAGTAGCCTCCATGGAGGATGTGGTCGTTCGCGGCGTGGCTGTGGACAAGAATCAAACCAAGGTTGTCATCCTTGGTCTGAACGATCAGCCGGGCACTGCGGCGCGTATCTTTACCGCCCTTTCCCAGGCTAACGTCAATGTGGACATGATTGTCCAGAACGTCGGTCGCGACGGTGTGGCGAACCTTACCTTCACCGTTCCCGCCGACGATGCTTTCAAGGCGGAAAAGGCCGTCGAGAACATTCGCGACGTGCTCGGGCCGAAGCTCAAGGTCATGACAGACCGCGTGGCGAAGGTGTCCGTTGTCGGCATCGGTATGCGCAGTCACTCCGGCGTCGCCGCAGAGCTGTTCACCGCGTTCGCCAAGGCTGGCGTCAACATCCAGCTCATCAGCACCTCGGAGATCAAGATTTCCGTCGCTGTCGATGTGGACAAGGCCGACGAGGCGATGCGCGTGGCTCACGCCGCGTTCAGTCTCTAAACACCGTTATTGCGACGAGGGCAGACATTTCACGGGGGCATGAGGTTATAAACCCTTGCCCCCGCTTTGTTTGGCAATCAGATTGTAGCGCATCCACATGAAGTACATCAGCACAAGAGGTGGTTCGGAGCCGGTTTCATTTTCAGAGGCCGTGGCTCGTGGTCTTGCCCCCGACGGCGGGCTTTACCTGCCCCAGATATGGCCTGATATCACGCCCCTGCTCGCAAAGTGGGAATGGCTCTCCTATGCGGACCTCTGCGAAGAGTTCTTTGCCCTATTCTGCGACCTGCCCCGCGATGTACTCTCGCGCATTGTGAAAAGCGCCTACTCGCGCTTCGATTCACCGCAAATCGCGCCCATGCTGGAGCTGGACTCTCGCACTTACGTTCTGGAGCTTTTCCACGGCCCCACACTGGCCTTCAAGGACTTTGCCCTGCAACTGCTCGGCGGCCTTTACGAAGAGCAGATTCGTCGCACTGGCCGCCCCATAACCGTTCTTGGCGCAACCAGTGGCGACACCGGCGCTGCGGCCATACACGGCCTTATTGGGCGCGAAGGGGTGAACATCTTCATCCTCTATCCTGACGGGCGCGTGTCGCCCCTTCAGGAACGGCAGATGACTTGCACGGGCGCGGCAAACGTATTCCCTCTGGCCATAAACGGAACCTTTGACGACGCACAGTCTGCGCTGAAGGACGTGTTTAACGACGCCGCGTTCAAGGACAGGGTGGGCCTCTCGGCGGTCAACTCAATCAACATAGCCCGCATTCTCGCCCAGTGCGTTTACTACATTCACGCCTGGCTGCACCTGCCTGTGGATAAACGCGACAATGTGGAGTTTGTCGTTCCCACGGGCAATTTCGGCAACGTGCTCGCGGGCTGGATGGCGCAGCGTATGGGCCTGCCCGCAAAGAGCTTTCGCGTGGCGACAAACCAGAACGACATCCTGTACCGTTTCTTCAAAACGGGCCGCTACGAGCTTGGCCCCGTGCATCCCAGCCACGCCCCGTCGATGGACATTCAGGTGGCGTCCAATTTCGAACGCTTCATCTATTTCCTCCTTGGCGAGAGCGCGGAAAAGACGCGTGCCGTGATGGAACAGTTCAAAAAAGACGGCTCTTTCGAGTTTTCCGGCTTCGATTCGGGCGTGTTTCGCGCATCCCGTGCGGACGATGCCGACATCGTGCGCTTGATATGCGAGGTTAAGCAAAAGTATGACTACGTGACAGATCCGCACACAGCCTGCGCCTTTGCAGAGCTGGACCCGGAGCGCGTGAGCGTGATCCTATCCACGGCCCATCCGGCAAAGTTCCCCTCGGTCATACGTGATGCAATCGGCGTCGATGTCACGCATTCGACGTTGGAGGCGCTGAAGAACTGCCCGATCGTAAAGCATTCCGTCAAGGCGGAAAAGAGCGCCATCGAGAGCTTTATAGACAGCAAGCTGGCCTAGGGAGCGATGATTAGCGTGCTCCGGCGGCATTTTCCATGCGCAGCCTCTTCAGCTTTTCCAGCAAGATCGTAACGCGCTTCTCTGGGCTTACCCCATTGGCGTCCGGCTGCGGCTGGGTCATCATAAGGTCCAGAATCGGTGCAGAGACATCGGGCTTCATCATCGCGAGCAGCTTTACAACGTCCTCGTCGCTCTTTTCGTTGAAGAGGGTGACGACGTTTGCCGGAGCCATGTTGTTAACGATTGCCACTTCTTCACGCAGGCGGACGGCCTCTCCGGCCTTCACCTCGATGATATAGTCGGATAGCTCCTTGCGAACGCGCAGGATTTCATCGCGCAGACGCTCGTTTTCCTTGCGCTCGGTCTGGATTTGCGCCTCCTGTGCCGATATGGCCTCCTGCCTTGCAAGCAACTGCTCTCGCTGGGCCTTGAGGTCGTCGATCATCTTGTTGATCTCGCTCGTGCGGAAGCTCCAGTACACAAACTCCTGCTGCTCGGCCTTGCTTAGAAGGGCCTCGGGGCTTGGCGCTTCCCTGCGGGCGAGAATCTGAATGAACACCCTCTCGCTGCGCATGAACAGTGCTGCGAAGCTGATGGCGAACACAACGGTCGCCAACAGGGCTGTAAGAAGAGCTTTGGGGAGTGTTCCGGCCATGTGTCAGAAAAGTTTAAGCGGTCTTTGCCAGTCCGCTGCGGGAAATTACCAGATCTTCGATCTCAATTTCCTCCTTGCGGTAGGATTCGGCAAGATGTTCCTTGAGCTGCTTTTCCCTCAAGTGCTCCAGAATCTCCTTCTGCCTCTTGCGTTCGAGAAACTCTGCAAGCTGCTTGTCCTTAATTTTCTCAGCTTCCTCAAGGGCCTTTTCGCGCTTTTGTGTTTCATCGCGTGCTTCGTCAAGAGCCTTCATGTAAGCCTGACGCATAGACGCGGAAAAGCGCGCGCTGCCGTCCTCGCTGATCAGCTTTTCAAGGTTTTCCATCCGGCGCGTCGCTCCGATAAGCTCGCCGCGCCTGTCGGCACAGCTACGCACGCTCTTGGCATACAGCTCAAGCGCCTGCTCCTGTTTTAGTCCGCGCAGAGTAAGAATGGCTTGGAGAGGGAATTGAAACTTTTTCATCGCAGCATTCCTTTCGGGTTACTCAACAAGTTGAGCATAATTCAGGCCATCGCTTTGCCTAACATCGCAAAGCTTTGCTCCCTTTTGAATAATTCGTTGGCCGACTGGCGCAGAAACTGGGCTATCGGCTCGTTTTTGTCTATGGCCTTGTCCAAGCGCGGATTTGTTCCGCGCGGATAGGCCCCGATGTTGATGAGGTCCTCGTTCTTGCGGTAGAGGGCCATGAGATCTCGTGCGGCGGAAACTGTTTCCAGTTGTTTCTCGTCGCACACGCTGCGGGAAAGTCGGGACACGCTCTGAAGGACGTCCACGGCGGGGTAGTGGTTCGCCTGTGCAAGAGAGCGTGAAAGTACGATGTGGCCGTCGAGGATGCCTCGGACAGCGTCCGCAACAGGCTCGTTCATGTCGTCACCTTCTACTAGCACGGTATAAATTGCCGTAATGGAGCCGTTTTCGCCCATGCCGGTGCGCTCCAGAAGGCGGGGCAGCAGGCTGAACACGCTTGGCGTATAGCCGCGCGAAGTGGGCGGCTCGCCGATTGCAAGGCCGATTTCGCGCTGTGCCATGCAGAAGCGCGTGAGCGAGTCCATCATCAGGAGGGCCTTGTTGCCACGGTCGCGAAAGCTTTCCGCGATACTCGTTGCCATGAGCGCGGCGCGAAGGCGCAGGGGGGCGGGCTGGTCGGAGGTGGACACTACGACGATGCTCCGCTTCATGCCCTCCTCGCCAAGGTCGTTCTCGATAAACTCGCGCAGTTCTCGTCCGCGCTCTCCGACTAGCGAAAGCACGTTTATGTCGCTGTCAGCGCCGCGCGCAATCATGCCAAGGAGTGTGGACTTACCCACGCCTGAACCGGCGAAAATGCCCACGCGCTGCCCGGTGCCAAGGGGTGTGAAGGTGTCAATGCTGCGCACTCCGGTGGAAAAGCCCTCTTTGATGGGCGTACGGAGCATCGGGTTCGGCGCGGCCCGGTTGAGCGAGCCGGAGACAAACTCCGCCCTCAGCGGCCCCTTGCCGTCGATGGGGCGGCCAAGCCCGTCGATTACGCGCCCGATAAGGCCGTCGCCCGTCGGGATGTTGCTCGCGTTGGACGCGGCGCGCACTTCACAGCCCGGGTGAATGTCGTGCATGGCCTCAAGAGGCATCAATAGCACGCGGTTGTCGCGAAAGCCGACCACTTCCGCCATGGCCGTTTCCGTGTTGCGGTTGGATAATACCTCGCAGATTTCGCCAAGAGCCGCTTCCGGCCCCTCGCTTTCGACAACAAGACCCGTCACCTGCCGTACATGGCCGATTTTGTCCGCCGCGCGCACGTTTTCAACGCGGCGGCGCATCCAGTCGATGTTGTCATTGAAGCGGTTGGTCACTGATGCACTTTCTTGATTTCAGATTCAACGCGGCGGATTTTCGTCGCGATACGAGAGTCTATTATGCCGAAACGACTCTGTATGATGACGTCGCCGCTGCCAAGCTCTGCATCCGTTTCCACGCGTAAGTCCGGGTAGCGGTCCATAAACGTTTCCCGCTCCTGAAGCAGGTCCGAGTCCCTTTTGCAAAGGCGCAGAACGAGCTTTTCGTCCGAACTGCCTATCTGGGCCAGAGCGGCGTCGATTGCGCGAAGAACGGTATCGCGGTCGAGGTTCAGCCCCTCCCAGATCTTGTCAACGATGGACAGGACCAGGTCGGGCAGTTGTTCGTCGAAGTCTTCGGACAGCTCCGCGTAACGCTTCTGGATGGAGGCCAGCACTTCGTCCTGAAGAATGGCCATTTCCTTGCGCGCTTGCATTATCTGCCTGCTGCTGACCGTTTCCGCGTCCGCCCGCCCCTGTTCGTAAGCCTCGCCCTGCGCGCGTTCTGCGTCGCTGGCGGGCACCGGAGCAGGGCCGTAGTAGGATACGCGAAGCCCGCTGATGGGTTTGCGAAGGTGTATTCTCCCGTTACCTGAATCGTCCATATCGGTATGGTTTTTTGTGTATGGTCATCGGGGAGATTTCTTACATTATGCGGTCGCTGCTGCTGCCGGTGTCGAGCGATATTTCGCCTTCTTCCTCCAGACGGCGCACCACTTGGATGATGCGGTCCTGCGCGGCTTCGACTTCCTTCAAGCGCACCGGGCCGAGCATTTCCATTTCTTCTTTGATGGACTCGGCAGCGCGCTTGGATACGCTCTTCAAAATCATGTCCTGAAGGTTTGCGTTGGCGCTCTTCATGGCCACGACAAGGTCGCTCATCTCCAGCTCGCGGGTGACGCGCTGCAAATCGCTGATTTCCAGGCGAACGAGATCCTCGAAGCTGAACATCTTGCGGCGAATCTGCATTCCCAGCTGCGGGTTGCGCTCTTCCAGCTTTACGAGCAGGGTCTTGCTCGTCTCCTTGTCCATCAGGTTCAAAAGGTCTGCCACGCTGCGGACGCCGCCCGAGGAATGCATCGTGGGCTTGTGCTTGGTGTCGAAGTGCTTCTTCAGGCAGCCTACGACGCGGCCCACGTGCTCAAGGCTCGTGTATTCCATGGCGCCGATGCGCTCGACGACTTCTTCGCCCACTTCGGGCGTAAGCATAGAGATTAGCGAGGCGGCCTTTTCCTGCGAAAGGTGGCTTGTGATAAAGGCTATCGTCTGGGGCTGTTCACCGCGGATAAGGTTGTTTATCTGGCGCGGCTCCATGTCGGAGATTTCCTGAATGACCTCCATGGAGTTGCCCACCGGCGCGATGCGGGAGAGCAGGTTGGCGGCCTTGTAGTCGCCCTTGGCAAGCTCCAACGCTCTTTGCGCAAAGCGCGCGCCGCCAAGTATCGAGCCGAGGCTTGTCGAGATTATGCTCGAAAACTCGTCCACGACCTTGCGCTGCGTGTCCTCGTCGATAATCGAAAAGTGGCTTATCTCGCGGCAAATGGCCTCGATTTCAGCATCTTCAAAGCCCTTGAGAAGCTCCGAGGATACCTCCGGCCCGATGACGACCAGAAACATGGCCAGCTTTTGGACCTTGTTCAGGCTTTCGTAGTCGATTTTTTCTATGGCGATGTCCGACATCGTTGTGCCTTGTGAGAAGTTCTGGTCTTAAAGGTTATTTCTTCCCGCTTTCGAGCGCCCAGTTGCGGAGAGCTGTGGAAACATTTTCCGGTTTCTCGCGAATCAGCTCGTTTAGCAGCTCGGGTGTAAGGCGCGGAGCCACGTCTGAGCCTTTTTTGCCGCCGCTTATGTCTTCGTCCATGATTTCGAGCGAGTAGGATTCCGGCTTGTGCCTTTTGAGGATGCGCAGGAACACCAGGAATATAATCGCCGCAACGCCCACCGCGATAAAGTTGCGCAGCATTTCGACCCAGGAGAATATCGTTTCCACCATGTCGGGCTGCGATTCTTCCGCCAAGTCCACCTGCGGGACAAAGTCCGCCTCTGCCAGAGTGACAAGCGGGACGGGGCTGCCCTGCGGCTCTTCCACGCCAATGGCCTGAACGATCATCTGGCGGATCTGTTCGAGTTCGTCCGCGCTACGCGGGTTTTCCACTCTTTCGGCCCCTTCGCCAGTGTAGCGGCGCGCTATGAACACGGCGGCGCTGACTCGGTTGACCCCGCCCGGGGCCTTCACCGTTTCCACGCGGCTGTGGCTGATTTCATAGCTTACGCTCTTGTTCTTGCGGCTTTCCTCGCTGTTGTTGCTTGGCTCTGCGGGCGCTGCCGCAGCGGCGTCGGGCGTGTTGGCCGCAACTCCGACAACTCCGCTGTTGGTGCGAACTTCGCTTGTGCGGTTCACTTCGTCTGTCTGTGACTGGTTGCGCACGACCTGTCCGTTCGGGTCGTAGGTGTCGGCGGTGACGGTTGTCGCCTCCGTATCAAGCTCGACGGATACGCGGGCCACGACATTCTGCGGGCCCACGATCCTTGCGAGCATTGTTTCCACCTTGCGCGTGAAGTAGTCCTCCAGGTTCTTGCGGAACTTGAACTGCCCCGAAGCGGCTCCCACGATGTTGTCCTGAGCCAGGTCCTGTGAGAGAGCCTTGCCGTTGGCATCGACCACGACAACGTCGTTGGAGGCCAGCCCCTCCACGCTGTTGGCGACTAGGAAGCGGATCGAATTGACCGCGTCCTCTTCGATGGTCTTGCCCCCGGAGTCGATCATTACCGAAGCCGTCGCTCGGGACGGTTCGTTGCTGACCATGAGGCGGTTCTGTGGGATGACTATCATCACCCTCGCGCTGCGGACGCCGCGCAGTTGCGCGATGGTCCTTTGCAGTTCTCCCTGCATGGCGCGGATGTAGTTGGTACGCTGAACAAAGTCACTGACGCCAAAGTTTGTGCGGTCGAAGATCTCGTAGCCGATGGAGCCGCCGTTGGGAATGCCCTGACTGGCCAGCTCCATGCGCACTTTGTACACGTTCTCCTTGGCGATGAAAACGGAGTTGCCCGGGCGGATTTCGTAAGGAATCGTCTGCTCGTCGAGCGTTTTTACAACTTCGGCCATGTCCTTGCCGTCCATGCCCCCGTAAAGGAGCACCATCTGCGGCGTGCTCGACCAGAAGAGCAGGGCGCTCATTCCAGCCACGACGAATGCAGCTGCGAGCGAAAGGGAGACCTTCTGGTTCAGTCCCAGCTCGTTCCAGAAACGGAGGATTTGTTTGGCGAAGCCGTTCATTGTTACTGTAAATTTCTATTTTTCAGGTGTTTGGGAGGGGGCGTTTTTGCCGCCTTGGCAGCGTTTGCCCTAGGCCTGTATGCGGGAAAGTTCCTTGTAGGAATCTACCAGCTTGTTTCGTACCTGTACGAGCAGGTCGAAGGAAATACTGGCCTCCTGCATCGCGATCATCGCCTGATGGATGTTGTCGCTCTTGCCCAGCATCAGGTCGGACGTCGCCTGTTCGGACGCCTTGCTCTTGGCGTCCACGCTGTCCACAAAGCCTGTCAGCATCGAGGCGAAGCTCGACGCGCCGCTTTCGCTAGTGCGGGAAAGGTTGGCGAACACGTTTGTGTTCACTTCGGAGAGGTCTTGCGTAGAGCTGCCGAGGCGGCCCATCTCGGTCTTGGCTGCCTTGTCCACGTTGTTGAGGCTGAAGCTCTCAAGCAGCTTGCTCGCGTCCACTCCGCCCGTGCTGCCGCTTTGCATGCTTTTGGCAAGCTCCGCCATGCTTGCAGTCGCTTTGCTGTCGGCCTGCGAAATCTGATTCGTTGCGCGGCTGTTGCCGAAGAACGAGCCTCCGAGTCCCTGTATGGCGTTGATGATGGACATTTTGTAGATTCTTTCCCTTTGGGCGTATTATTTCGTTCTGAAAAGTGTGTTCGCTCTATGCTGGAGTCGTTTAGCCCTTGTTGCCTATCGTGAGAGCTGTCTTGGCAAGCTGACGCGCCGTGCGGGCCACTTGCAGGTTTGCCTCGTAAGCGCGGGAGGACACGATAAGGTCCACCATCTCGCGGGAGCTTTCCACGTTGGGCATCAGCACCATGCCGTTTTCGTCCGCATCGGGGTGCTCGGGGTTGTAAACCATCTTGCCCGGGGTCTGGTCGGCCTTTACTCCGCTGACTTTGACGGACGTGGTGGCTGTGCTCTTGTCCATGCCGGTGTGGGAGCTGAGGACGGATTCAAAGCTCACAATCTTGCGCTGATACGGGCCGCCTTCGGGCGTTTTGGTGGTGAAGGCGTTGGCGATGTTTTCCGCCACAACGTTCAGGCGCATGCGCTCCGCATCGAGGGCGGAAGCTGTGGCGTTAAGTCCTGGTAGGAGATTCATGGCCTTGTGTGCGTAAAGAGTGTGCTGTTAGTTGGGCAGGCTGCGCTTATATCTGCGTGCTGATGGCGGTGCGCATAAGCTGGTAGTTGTGGCTGATGTATTTGGTCAGATACTCGTATTCCAGCTCGTTGCTGTTTATTTGCATAAGCTCGCGGTCCATCTCCACGTTGTTGCCGTCGGTGCGCGTGGAGGCGCTGGCAGTGTGGTCCACGACGATTTTGGGCTGCACCTTGTCAAAGCTCTGGGCAGAGCCGGTATGCATGGCTTCGGAGAGCTGCTTCTGGAAGTCCACGCTGGCCACGTCCACGCGCTTGTAGCCTGCAACCTCGATATTTGCCATGTTGCTGGCCAGTGCCTCATGGCGCAACGACGTGTAGTCCAGCATTTTGCGCGCTGCCAGATAGTTCGTGTCGTTGAATAAGCCTTCCATGATGCGCTTAGTAAAGCAGAGCGCGTGCCATTGTGGTGGCGTTGTTGGGTATGTGTCTGTACGCTATGACTTTATGAAAAATGGTAAATTGCGCTAAAGTTTTTCGCGGAAACATTTTCCGTTGTGCCTGTCCCATTCAAGCGGTAATACAGCGTTGTTGACTGCGCCGACTCAATTTGGGATAAACATTCTTGAAGAGTTGTCTCTTTGTTCGTTTGACCAACTTCAAAGTATCAGGATTGCACAATGGAAGAATCAGTAACCGTTATTGGCAACTTGCCTGAAATGAAGGAACTGCTGGCTTTGTCGGCCCCGCTTCTGCACGGGCTGATTGCTATCTGGGGCCTCTTGGACTGTTTCTTCGGGCTGAAGATTTTCAAGGCCACGGTGCGCATCCTGATGGCGTTCATCGGGGCAACTATCGCCGCGACTCTTGCCATGCACATGTGGCCGGAGTCCGTCACCGCGCTACTTGTGTGCAGCGGAGTGGGGCTTGTGCTGGGCATTCTCTTAGGCTGGTATGTGTGGAAAATGGGCCTTGTGCTAATGGCTGTTATGGCAGGGTTCATCTTTGCCTCGCCTCTTGCCGCGCAGCTATCGCCCGCGATGGCGCTCCTTGTCCCGGCTGCTATAGGGCTGGTGTGCGGACTGTTGGTATTTGTTATTCTGGAGCCTGTCGTAATCGGCTCGACCGCAGTCACGGGATCTTTCCGTCTCGTTTACGGAGCGGCCTTCTTTATCGGCGGCCCAAATCTGTACGACTACGTAAGCGGCGAAAAGACGATGCACGATCTGCTGGTCGGCGGGGACTGGAGGCTGGCCCTTGCCACGCTTCTTATCGCCGCTATGGGTGCCTATCTCCAGTTCCACTTCTGGCGCAAGGGCAAGGCCCCCGCAAAGCAGGAGGAGTAATTTTGCAGCTTGGCTCCTTTTCCTGAGATACTCTGGTAAAGGGCGGAGCTTCTGCTATTTCCACCGTTTTTGTAGCGGTACAACGACGCGGAGCTGTCCGATTTGTCTGGCCTTTCCTTGATTTGGCCCCATTTCATGCAGCAAGAACCAAGAACATGAGTATTCGCTCCATTCGCAACGCATTCATCTCCGGCCTGCTCCTTTTGGCGCCGGTGGGGGTGACTGTGTTTGTCCTGAACTTTCTAGTCAACAGCCTTGGCGGACCTTCCACGAAGCTCTTCTTCTTCTTTGTGGACAGGAACCTGCTTGATGGCTATCCGCTCATCGAGGTCGTGCTGAACGTGCTGTCGGCCATCATCGTATGCCTGCTTATCACGCTGTTCGGCTGGTTCTCCAAGCTGCTCCTTGGCCGCTTCATGCTCGCCATGTTCGAGCGTTTCATGGTGTCGGTGCCGCTTGTGCGCACGGTGTACGCCACGGTGAAGCAGATTATCGACACCTTTGCCAGCAACAAGCAGGCCGTGTTTCGCAAGACGGTCCTGGTCGAATATCCGCGCAAGGGCGTGTTCGTACTGGGCTTTCTCACTAGCGACGGCAGGGGAGAGGTGCAGGTGAAGACCAGTTCGGAAGTCTTGAACATTTTCGTCCCCACTACGCCCAACCCTACAAGCGGCTTCCTGCTCATGGTGCCAAGGGAAGAGGTCATCATGATGGACATGAGCGTGGCCGACGGAATGAAGGTCATAATATCCGGCGGTGCCGTAACGCCCCCGTACCCCGCCAAAGAGCGCAAACCCGTCGCAGAGGGCGGAGCGGCGGAGCTTGCACCGGAATAGCACGCGATGCCCGCGAAAACCCTGTCAGTAAAGGCGCTTGTCTTGATGAAGGCCCAGAGCGCGGGCGGTTACGAAAGGCTGAGCCTGCTAACGCGGGACGAGGGCCTTTTGCACGCGATGCGAAGGCCCGCTGCCAAGGGGACCGTTCCCGACTTGTTCGACCATGCGGAGCTTCTGTTGAGCGCAAGACAGGGTGGCGCCTGGTTCATGAACGAGTATGTGCCCGAGAGGCGACATGCGGGCATAGGGGCAAGTTATTCGGCTCTCGCCGCCGCGTCGGCGTGGGCAAGGCTTGTCTTGGCGAACGCGCCCAGTATGGACGGGACGGATGGCTTGTACGACCTTAGCCTGAAGACTTTTGATGCTCTGGACCGTGGCTTGCACGCGGAGCTTGTTCTTGCAAAGGCTCTGTTCAGCTTTGCCGTGTCCGAGGGGTTGCCAGCACGCGAGGAATGGCTTCCAAGGCTTTCGCAGGACAAGAGGGACGCCGTGAGCGCGCTCTTGTTCAAGCCCGTTTCAGGGGCGGACGAGGCCCTTGTCGCGGCCCACGCGGATGCGGAGCTTTGCGAGTCGCTAACCCGCTGGATGTGTACCGAGCACCACATCATTCAGCCACGCGCGGAGTAGGCTGCGCCTTGCTGCATAATCGTGTTGAGGGGGCGCGTCCTTTTGTGCCGCCGCCTGGTAATCTCATGCATATGCGAAATCCGTTTCGCGCATTTGCTCATTCAAGCGCTTACACGGCATTGACTTTCGCTTTTGCAAAGCGCACAAATCATACCCCGTGAAGCCAGTTAAATACTTACTCCCCGATACGCATATACCCCATGCGTGGTACAATCTTCAGGCCGACTTTCCGACCCCGATGCCCCATATGATACATCCGGGCACGGGCAAGCCCATCGTCCCGGACGATCTGGAGCCGCTGTTCGGTCATGAACTCATCAAGCAGGAGTTTTCCACGGATCGCTGGATAGAGATTCCCGAGGAAGTGCGCCAGATTCTCGCCCAGTGGCGCTGCACGCCCCTGTATCGCGCCCGTCGCCTGGAGGAGGCGCTCGATACGCCGGCGAAGATTTTCTACAAATACGAGGGCGTAAGCCCGAGCGGTTCGCACAAGACCAACAGCGCCATAGCCCAAGCTTACTACAACATGAAGCAGGGCGTGAAGAAGATCACTACCGAGACCGGCGCGGGTCAGTGGGGCAGCGCCCTGTCCATGGCTTGCAGTCAGTTCGGCCTTGAGTGCGTGGTTTACATGGTAAAGTGCAGCTTCAAACAGAAGCCTTACCGCCGCGCATTGATGGAGACTTTTGGAGCGCAGTGCATCGCCAGCCCTTCGGACACTACGGAAGCCGGTCGTGCGCTTCTGGCAAGTAACCCGGACAGCACCGGTTCTCTTGGCATGGCAATTTCCGAGGCTGTCGAGATTGCCGCAAGGAACGAGGACACAAAATACTGCCTCGGCAGCGTGCTTAACCACGTATGCGTGCACCAGTCCGTAATCGGGCAGGAATGCATCACGCAGATGGAGCTTGCCGACGCTTACCCGGACATCGTCATCGGCTGCTGCGGCGGAGGCTCGAACTTCGCAGGCATAGCGTTCCCCTTCATCGGGCGCATGCTTCAGGGCAAGGAGAAGATCCGCGCAATCGGTGTCGAGCCGAGCGCCTGCCCGACGCTTACCAAGGGCACGTTCGCCTACGACTTTGGCGATACCTCGCATTTCACGCCCCTGATGAAGATGTTCACTCTGGGCAGCACCTTTGTGCCCCCGGGCTTCCACTCTGGCGGCTTGCGCTACCACGGCATGGCCCCGATGGTCAGCCATACTATGGCTCTGGGCCTTATGGAGGCGACTTCCTTCCACCAACTCGACACTTTCAAGGCTGGTGTGGCCTTTGCAAAGGCCGAGGGCATCGTGCCCGCGCCGGAATCCACCCACGCAGTCGCCGCCACGATTAAGGAAGCTCTGCGTTGCAAGGAAGAGGGCAAGTCCGAGACGATTCTCTTCAACCTTTCCGGTCACGGGCATTTCGACATGCAGGCGTACATTGACTATCACGATGGCCTCGTGCGCGACTATGTCTATCCGGAGAATGAAATCGCCATGGCTCTGGCAGGTCTGCCAAGTGTGGCTGAATAGTGACCGCTTGGGACTTTGGTTCGCCTTCCAGGCTGACAGTCCGCTGGATTTGAAAAATGCCCGCGACTTGAGTTTTCAAGTCGCGGGCATTTTCACTTTTGTAAAGGTTGCTCAGGCTATGCCGCTCAGGCGTTTTCTACCGCGTTGTCCAGAGTGTAGGACTTAGGTCCGACGGGGGCGCGCAAGGAGGCGACAGCCCTTTCCATACGGTTAAGCCCTTCTTCGAGCATGGAGCGCGGGCAGGCGTAGTTCAGGCGCATCATCTGCTTTTCACCGTAGTCGGCGCCGTCGGAAAGGCCAACTCCGGCTTCTTCAAAGAACTTAACAGCATTGTCCTGCCCCAGTTCGCTTACGTCCAGCCATGCCATGTAGGTGGATTCGCAGGAGCCTACCTTGATTTCGGGCATCCTGTTGGCGAAAAAGTCCAGGAGGTAGGCGCGATTCCCGCGAAGGTAGGAAATAAGCCCGTCGTGCCATTCCTTGCATTCCTCGTAAGCCACGCGGCAGGCTTCGAGGCCGAACATGTTCACCCATTCGCTTGTTCCGCGAATGGCCTGCTTGAAACGTTCGCGCAGGTCCGCGTCCGCAATCACAGCGAATGCGCAAGCAAGCCCGGGGACGTTGTAGGTCTTGCTCGGGGCCATGAGCATCACACTGCGCTCCGCAGCGCCTTCGATGCTGAGAATCGCCGTGTGCCTTGCGCCCTGATCCACGATGAGGTCGCAATGAATGTCGTCGGAGCAGATTATTATGTCGTGCCGTTTGCAGAAATCCACTAGGCGCGTCAGCTCCTTTCTGGAGAAGGCTTTGCCGACGGGATTGTGCGGGTTGCAGAGCAGGAAGAGCTTTGTGCCCGCAGCGCACTTTTCCATCGCGTCCCAGTCAAAGCCGTAATCCATGCCCTTGCGCGCAAGCGGCACGCAAATGGCTTTGCGCCCTTGGTTTGCGGGCGCGAGCATGAATTGCGGATACACGGGCGTGCACATCATGACCGCGTCGTTATCTCCGGCGAAGGCGCGGCAGCTTGCGCCGAGGCCCGGCACTATGCCAGGCAGCCACACGATCCAGTCCTTTTCTGCGAGCACGTTCTTTTCGTCGCGCAGGTATTTCAGCACGGCATTGTACTGTTCCGCGCTCGGCAGAGTGTAGCCGAAAATGCTTTGCCTTGTCAGCTTGTGTATCGAGTCGATGATCGCAGGCGCGCAGGCGAATTCCATGTCGGCGAGCCAGAAGGGCAGTATATCGCGGCCCTTGTAGCGGTCCCACTTCATGCTGTTGGTTCCAGCGCGGTTGACGCTGCGGTCTGAGAAGCTGTTCATCAGGGAAATTAGCTGAGGCTGTCACTGCCACGCCCACGTTGTCAAGCGGAGGCTGGTATGGTTTTCTATATGCTTGGCGTGCAAATATATGTATGTAGGTTCGGCGCGCTTGCGCAGGGCCTTCGTCACCTGTTTGTGACCCGGGCCTAGTCAAACACCACGGTCTTGTTGGCAAAGGTCAGGATGCGGTGCTCCAGATGCCAGCGTACGGCCTGCGCAAAGACGCTCTTTTCGAGGTCCCGCCCTTTGCGCATCAGGTCTTTCACTCCGTGGCGGTGGTTCACAGGGGCGACGTCCTGCTGGATAATCGGCCCTTCGTCAAGGTGCGCCGTGGCGTAGTGAGCCGTGGCTCCGATCAGCTTTACGCCCCGCTTGTAAGCCTGTTCGTAGGGTCTGGCTCCGGCAAACGCAGGCAGGAAGGAGTGGTGGATATTTATGACGGGGCAGCCGCAGTTTTCTATGAACGAATCGGACAGTACCTGCATGTAGCGAGCCATCACGATGAGTTCCACGCCCGCTTCGCGGCAGATGGCAATTTGCTCCTTTTCCGCCTTTTCCTTGTCTTCCTTGCTTACGGGAATGTGGTGGAAGGGGACGCCGTAGCTTTCCGACGCGGCCTGCATGTCCGGGTGGTTGGATATTGTGAGCGCGATTTCGCAGGGCATTTCGCCCGCCTTCCAGCGCAGCATAAGGTCGTGAAAGCAGTGCTCGATTTTTGAGACGAACACCGCGATTTTCGGCCTCGCGTCGCTGCGTGCCACGGATACGTCCATGCCCAGCTCGTCGCGGGCAAGGCGCGTGAACATGTCCGCCTCTTTGTCGAGGTCATCCGAGGCTGGTACCCATTCGATGCGCTGAAAGAAGATGTTCGCGTCAGCGTCGCGGTGCTGGTCGGCGTGCAGGATGTTTCCGCCGCGGCCAAAAATCCACCCCGCCGTGCGGGCGACCAGACCGGGTTTGTCCGGCCCGTGCAATAGGGCGATGAGGCTGACTGGGGCAGTGCTTTCCATGAGCGGAATATGTAAAGCAATTCCCACGAGGAATGCGAGGCAGAAGCTGGCCTTTGTCTTTCAAGGCCAGTGCAGATGTAGAGGGAGTAAACACTCCTTGTATTAAGAGTGAAGTCCTTGGGGGATTGAGTTCGCCTATCTCAAGGCAGTTAAAACGTCGATGCGGGATAGTCGCTGGTGCAGGGCTTGGACCGTGCATCCAACTGCAAATCTTCGTTTTCGCTACGGGACCGGTGATTGTATGTGCCCTATTATAGGTGCCATATGGCTTGTTTGTGCGACGGTTATGTTACGCTGGTTAATACTTTGCGAACGAGGATTATACATTTGAAAAGCACTCTTATGTATGGAGTCTCCATGCCGTTCGTGCAGCTATTCGTACCGGTTTGGATACGAAGTAATTTATAACTTTTTTGTAAAATGAACATTACTTCACGATTTGTTGTCATTGTGGCATCTTTTGCCCTTGGCATGATTACTCTGGCTTTTGTCGGAGGCGAGGGGATGTCCTCAATCACGGGCATGTCCGACGAGTTGATGGCGCGTAACGTCAAGCCGCTTATGTTCGAGGATTTCCCGGAGCTTCTCCATTATGAGGAGGCGCAGTCCGCATTCCTTAATGCGGATAGAGACGCGCACCGCGCCTTCCTGTCGGAGCTTGAATCGAGGCGCGAGTGCAAGGGAGGAGAGTTGTCCCAAGGCGTTGTTGTGGAAACTCTTGAGCGTATGGAAAGCGTTAAGGCCCTGGTTGAGGCAGGACAGAGTCTTGGCGCTTTCGACCCTGAGCTTGTGTCCGCATTTGACGGTGCTTACTCCGGTTGGAACGAGGGGGTGAATGCGCTGGTTGCCCTTAATGTGGAAATGGGCAGGCTTGTCTACGAAAGGCAGCGCGAATGGGCCAGGATTGATGCGTCGTTTAAGGATATTAATATGTCTGTACTGGCAATGGAGAGGCTTGTTAATAAGAATGGATGCGATGCATCAATTATCAAACGTCTTCTTATGGCAGAGCGATATGTGAACGAGGCAAAGTCCCAACTAAGAGCCTTGATGACAATTACGGACAAGCACGAACTTGAGTTGGCAATAGCCGATGTTAATTATAGTAATACACGCGTTTACGAGAATCTTGAGGTTGCGCTCGGTCAAAACGAAGAGTTGCTGGCCAAGGCGGTGGGTGATTTCGAGGCATTGTACGACCCTTGGAGCGCGGGCTTGAACCGTATTGTGGCCTTGAGCGCGAAAGCGGCGGACAACGAGGCCGCGTATATCGGCGGACGCGAGAGAATGCTGGCCGGTTTTGATTCGCTAAGGGCTGCCATTGGAGACATGGAGCTGGCGGTTCAGGGGCGGATTCCGCAAATACGCTCTGACATGGAGGCCAAGGTGTCCGCAGCCGTCGCGGGGGCGGAGCGCATGAGAGAGCAGGCCGGGCAGACCAGCCTTGCATTCATAGGCGTATCCGTGGCCTTGCTCGCTGGCGTCATAATACTCGTGCTTAGGACGGCGCGAAGGATTGTTCAGGTACTTGGACGCACGATGGATGAGCTGGACCTTTCCAGCGCGAACGTTCATTCAGCGTCTCTGGAGCTGGCGGGGTCGAGTAACCAGCTTTCCCTTGGCGCGGCTGACCAGCGTTCGTCCATTCAAGCGACGTTGGCTTCTCTTGATGATATGGCGGAGTCCGTAAGGCGCAATTCGAGCGAGGCTCAGGCGGCGAGCAACGGAGTCGCCAGATGCAGGGAGGCTAGCGCGAGAGGGCGCGATTCCATGCAGTCGATGATGGGCGCGATGGGCAAGATTAGCG
This sequence comes from Opitutales bacterium, assembly GCA_016928295.1. Taxonomy (GTDB): domain Bacteria; phylum Verrucomicrobiota; class Verrucomicrobiia; order Opitutales; family Oceanipulchritudinaceae; genus Verruco-01. The sequence goes on along the minus strand of JAFGLA010000068.1, from coordinate 5,418 downwards.
AGTCCTCGCGCCATACCGAGCAGATCGCACGAACGATCGAGAGTATTGCTTTTCAGACCAACCTTCTCGCGCTGAATGCTTCGGTGGAGGCCGCTCGCGCGGGAGAGGCTGGGCGCGGTTTCGCCGTCGTTGCCGAGGAGGTGCGAATGCTGGCAAGTCGCAGTGCGGAGGCCGCCAGGGCCAGCGCGGCAAGGCTTGGAGAGGCCCAGCAGCATACGCGTGCAGGCGTGCAAGCGGCGGGGGATTTGAGCAGTATTCTGGAACAGATTAACGAGAGCGTGGGGGAGATGGCCGATATGGTGGAGCATGTGGCCGTGGACTCTCTTCGCCATATCGAAGACATTGGTAAAATGGCCGAGATGTCCCGCAGAGTGGGGGAGCTTGGGCAGGTGACTGCGTCCAGCGCGGAGCAGACCGCCGCCGCAAGCGAGGAGTTGGCAAGCCAGAGTCAGGTGCTCGGATACGTAGTCGCTTCGCTTGGAGAGTTTGTCAAGGGAGGCGCAAAGAAGCGTGATGCAGGTCAAATGGACAAGCAGAGGCCTCCAGAGCGAAAGGCCCTGCCGATAGACACGAGGAGAAAGGCGGGCGCTTTCGCCGTGTAGTTCATATGTGCTTTCGCGGCTACTTGTGCGCGGGAAGAGTTCCGGTTGCGTTTGGCTATATTGTCGCCCTTTAATGAGTGTTTTCTGCCACATCTGAAACAAAAAGCCCCGTGCGGACCACGGGGCTTTTTTGATGATGCTGGAAATGGCGGGGAGAGAGGACTTACTTGAACAGCACGTCCATTTCCTGCAATCCGGCGCGCGCGTCCATCAGGGCTTCGCCCATCTTGTCGTCGTCGATACCGGCGCAGGCCATAATCTCGGGGTCTATGTCCGGCACCTGTGCCTTCACGTCGCGCAGGGTGTGCGATGCGGCGCGTGCTATGAACATCAAGCAGCAGAGCGATTGCAGCGAAGGCGCCTTCAGCGGGTCGAGCTGGTGGAGGACGGGCATACGGATTTCGTCCGGGAAGTTCCACTTCTCCAGAATCGCAGCACCTGCCTCGGCGTGGTCGAAGCCAAGCAGTTTGCGCTCCCATAGAATGTCCACGGTCTCGCCAGCCGCGTTGCCGTAAATGTCCAGCCCGTGCTTTAGAAAATACTGGTTGATGACGACCTTGCCTATGGAGTGCAAAAGCCCCGTCGTGTAAGAGGCGTCAAGATCCGTCCTGCGGCCTCTTGAGCAAAGCTCCACCATCAGGACCGCCGTTGCGACAGAGCCTTCTAGCAGCTCGCCCTTGCCCATGTTGTAGAGCGGAAGTGCCTCGCCCATCACCTGTTGGGCGGCAGCCACGGAGGATACGCGGTACACCTCCCTGAAGCCAAGCCTGTTGACCGCTTCCTCAAGGCTTTGCACAGGCTCTCCCGTGTTGTAATACGCGCTGTTGGACAGGCGCACTATCTGGGCCGTCATGGGCGCGTCCACTTTCAGCAGTGAAATGATGTCGTGAATGCCCGAGTCAGGATCACGCAACAGGCGCTGAAGCTTGGGGAGAATGCGTGGGGTGGGCGGCAGGTTTACAATACCGTCAACAATCTGTTGCAGAGAGATCATTGCTTAAAGGCGTGATAATGGGGTTACAGGGGCCTGAAGAATGCTCTCCAGTGCCGACCCGATGCGGAGGTGCTCGAAAGTAATGCTCATACTTTATCCCTGTATGCCGGGTGCAGCAAGAAGAAGCTCATGCGCGGGGCTTAAAAAAGAGTGCTTGTCCGGTAATCGTTTGCGGTATGAACTTTCACTGGCCACGGGGTGTGTTAGTGGTGGCCATATACACCGTATTGTGCATCGTCATAATAGCTACTGACTTTTACCCCTGCTTCGCCATGATTCGCACAACAAGACAGAGAAAAGCAATTCTTGCAGTCCTTGAGGCCGAGGCCCGCCCCCTGACCGTGAACGAGATTTTCGATTTGGCCGTCAAGAGTGCCCCGGGCATAGGTCTTCGCACCGTGTACCGGAACATCCGCGAACTGGTCGAGCTAGGCAAAATGGTAGGCGTGGGCTTTCCCGGGCAGCCGCCACGCTACGAGATAGTGGCCGACCGCAGACCCAAGCCCCATTTCATATGCGGCGTCTGCGACAAGGTGTTTGAACTGGAGCCTTTGGACGACGACCCCGCGCTAAAGCGTGAAATCCCGGGTTTCATCGTCGAAGGGGCCGAGACAATTTATTATGGCCGTTGCAGGGACGGGGACAATTGCCCCCACAGGAACGCGGCTCGGGACGACAAGAGCGGCAAGGCATAGCGTCGCCGTTTTTGACCATTCTTTATTAGGTGTGCGATCGGCTTGTTTTCGCCAATAATCCCGATTCCTCTCATCGTGCGACTCAAGCCGTTTGACTTGCGCTGTCATTTGCTTCAGGCTGCATGGACCAAACAAGCCCGTGACACAGGTTTTAGACAATACACAGCCGGAACTGGACTTTGCCGAACTGGCAAGACAGTACTATCAGCCCCTTTATCGCTTCGCTCTCAGCCTTGCCCGCAACGAGAGCGATGCATCCGACCTTGTCCAGCAGACATTCCTAATCTGGGCGCGAAAAGGACACTCGTTGCGCGAGTCGTCCAAGGTCAAATCCTGGCTATTCACAACGCTTTATCGCGAATACCTGCGGGTTCGCCGCCGCATCAGTCCCTTTATTCATCAGGAACCCGAAGTGCTTGAGGCCGAACTGCCTAGCGTTGAGCCGGAGGCTTTGACCGCCTTTGACGCCAATCAGGCTGTGGATTCCCTTCAGGAGGTTGACGACATATACCGTGCTCCGCTGACACTGTATTATCTTGAACATATGTCGTACAAGGAGATTGCGGACTCTCTCTCAATACCTATCGGAACAGTGATGTCCCGACTGTCCCGAGGAAAAACTCAGCTAAAAAATGCACTTTTGCACAAGCTTGAGAAATAGAATGCCGCGCCGCGCGTCTAACTATTAGAATTACAGCGATGGAATCCCGCAGATTAAAAGAATTGCTACACGCATGGAGGCCCGGGCAGGACCTTCCGGCAGAGATTGCAAAGGCGCGCGAAAGCGCGGCGAGCGATCCTGCACTATCCGCATGGTTGGACAACGAGCGAGCCTTCGATCAGGCATTCGCCGAGAAGTTCAACAGTGTGCAGGCTCCTTCGGATTTGTTGGACAAGATTCTCGCCGCCCACGAGGCGGGGGAGGCAAACGTGGTCCCTTTTGCGCCCGAAGCGCCCCGAGGCATGGCGCAAGGCAGTTTCATGCGATACGCTGTGAGCATCGCCGCGTCGCTGCTTATCGTTGCTGGAGTGTTCGCGCTGGCCACCCGTAGCAACGACCATTACGCTCAGGACGACCTTGCACACTTTGTTGACGAGACGGTCATTCGCGCCCTGTCCAGCCAGATGAGCGACGCCAAGGGCATGGAAATGGTTCGGCAGGGCATGGCTCAGGCGGGTTTTGCAAAGACGCAGGACATCATGCCTGATGTCTTGAACGGGTTCCAGCCCGCCAAATACGGCGTAATGCAGACTCAGGACGGTTACATCGGGCAAATCGGTTTCTCCGGCAACGACGCTTACCGCCTTATCGTAATGGAAAGGCGCTGTATAAGCGGGTGTACCGGAAAGCTCACAAAGCCAATCGTTTACGACCTTGGCGACAAGCTTGCCGTTACCTGGGCAAAGGGCGAGCAGGTGTATATTCTTGTTAGCGAGCGGGGCGTAAGCGGGGAAAACGTAATCCGCGAAGTGGCAAACGAGATGTCCACGAGTCTGTAAAAACACCCATCGCTAAGTTTTTTATAGAGCGCATTCCGCAAAATGGGATGCGCTTTTTTTTGTCCAATATTCATGCTGACTGGTCGGATTCCATATTAGGGAGTGTCTTTAAATGGGCGGACCGAGGCTACGAGATGGATTTTCGAGTGAAAAATCAGGTTTTGAGGCGAGGTGAATCGTGATTCTCCGAGACGAAAAGACTGATTTTGCGCCGAAAAGATGCTCGTATTCCGACGGGAGTCACATTTACAGACGCTCCCTAGCTCACCTGTTTTGCCGCTCAAGATAACTGCCGCGCTCTTGTTTGCACTCGCTCCTATTTTCATTCATGCACTTTCGCTAATTCTTTGGCTTTTCACGCCTCTTTCGGCTAATGCTCGTTTATTCACTGTGGAAATCCTATTTGAAGAACGATTGGTGCGCATCGGCGTTGGCGAACTGGCACAGTTTCGCCTCGGACCGCGCGACTCCGGTTCGATGCGCTCGGCGCGCTGGCGCATGGAGGCAGGCAGCGCATGGCACAGACGCCTTCAGGACGACGAGCAGGCAAAGGCTGACGCCTGCGGCCTTGATGCCCCGCGTTTCGAAGTCTCCGTATCCGGCAGCGTTCTTGTTCGAGGCTGGCGCGTGGAGCTTCAGGGACGCATAGATCAGGCTCTGCCCGAGGCCGGAAGCTGGGTATTGCGGGAGGTAAAGACCGTATCCCACCCCCTGCCGCTTGGTGAAGACAGGCTCAGGCAGATGTATCCGGGCTATTTCGCGCAGGCAGGAGCATATCAAGTGCTATGCTCGATGGGCGGGGCTGAAGGGATAGGCGACGCGCATGCCGAGCTGCTATTTGTGGACATAGCCGAAGGCACCCGCCAGATAGTATTGGCAGGCGAGGGCGCGAGAGCCGCCTTTGACGCGCAAATCGGCCGCCTTGTGGACTTTTGCGAAAGCCGCCGTTCAAGCCGCAAACACTTGCGAGAGGTGGACATTGCGCCGCCATTCGACGAGGTTCGCATGGGGCAGGAAGGCGTGGAGGAACAGCTCCACGAGGCGGGGCTTCGCAGCCGAGTCCTCATGTTCGAGGCACCGACGGGCTTTGGAAAGACGGCCTACGCGCTTTACCACGCCTTGACGCGGATGAAAAGCGGCCTTGCCGAGCGCGTAATCTACCTAAGCGGCAAGAGCACGGGGCAGATACAGGTCTTGCAGGAGCTTGAGCGCCGCTGGAGCGGAGTAATGCGGGCGCAGCAAATGCGCAGCAAGGCCGAGCACTCCATCGTCAGCGCGATGCACACCTGCGGAAGCTCTTCCTGCCGCGAGGGCATAGAGGAGCAGTGGGCAAGGGCCGGCATTAACCCCGCTATGCTCGCCGCCGAAGGGCCACTGCCCTTGGAGGCTGCAAGGCGTATGGGGATGGAGACCGGCGTTTGCCCGTTTGAAATAACGCGCAGCGTCTTGCCATTTTCCGACCTTTGGATTGGCGACTACAACTACGTGTTCCATCCACGGGCTTGTTCGGTGTTCATGGAGCAGCCCGGCTTTGTGCCAGAGCGCGCACTGTTGATTGTGGACGAGGCGCACAACCTGCCATCGAGAGCCGCGGATGCGTGGAGCGCCCGCATAGAGGCGCCCCGTT
>JAFGLA010000067.1 GCA_016928295.1 Opitutales bacterium | reverse complement strand
TTGACTCGGAGCTTAAGAGGACCAGTTGCGCAAGCATCTCGCCCATGTCCTTGTACTGTTCTGCAAAGGCGGACAGGGCGTCCAGATCGTCGCGCCGATTCTCGGGGCGGTCGTAGGCGTTTTTGAGGTAGTCGCCGTACCAGCCGTCTGCCAGAATCTGCACTACTCGCGCCGGTTTTTCCGGCTGGGTGCGAAAGCGTTCCAGAGCGTCGGAGAGGGTGTCGGCAAAGTCCCGCCATGTTTCGCGAGCCGCTTCGGGGACTTTTTCGAGGACTTCCTTCGCGTTGAAAAGCTCTATGGGGTGGCTTGCGTGAGTCTGCTCCACGGCGAGCTTGTCTGTTTTGGGCGCGTGATCGGCGAACAACTCCAGAGTGTGCGTCGTCCTTGTCGCGGCCTCGGCGTTCTGCCGCCTCTTGTTGAACGTTGCCCTTATCGCGGCAAAGATGCGCGTCGCCGTCTTAGGCCCAATCTTGGGCAAGAGCTGGCAAATGCGCAAAAACGCCGGTTCGTCGTCCGGGTTTACGATAATGCGCAGTTGGGCGACAAGATCCCGAATGTGCGCCTGTTCAAAGAAGCGGATGCCACTCGTTATGGTGAAGGGAACTGCGTTGCGCGACAGCTCCATCTGCAAGTCCAGCGCCTGATAGTGCGCGCGGTAGAGAATCGCTATTTCGCCAAGCGAGTGCCCTTCGTCGATGAGGCCCTGAACGCGGTTGATTACAAAACGCGCCTGCGAAACCGTGTCCGCGCAGGGCACTACGCGGGGCTTCAGGTTGCCCTTGCGCACGGCGCGAAGTTCCTTTTCGTAGCCCGAGCCTAGCTGCGCCTGCATACGCAAAACGTCGTTGGCAAAGTTCAATATGGGCTGCGTGCTGCGGTAGTTGCTGAGAATCTGGTAGATTTTCGCCCCCGGGTGGCGGTCGGCAAAGTGCAGAATGTTGTCGAACTCCGCGCCTCGCCAAGTGTAGATGCACTGTGCGTCGTCGCCAACGGCCATTACCTGATGTTCGTGCGCGAGCAGGTCTATCAACTGGCTTTGTACGGCGTTGGTGTCCTGATACTCGTCAACGAGGATGTTTTTGAACTTGTTGCGGTAGTAGTTGAGCGAGTACTCGTCTTTGCGCAGCGCTTCAAGGCAGAGCGTCTGCAAGTCGTCGTAGTCAACGACCTGACTTGCCAGCTTCTTTTCCTGATACGCAGTGGCGAAGCGTTCGAGAGATTCGGCAATGTCCTCCCAACCTTCGGCGCGGCGCTCTTTCACTACGTCTGTCACGCTCATGCAGGTGTTGCGTGCGTAAGAGAGCCAGTCCTGCAATACCTTTGGCTTGGGGTTTTCCTTGTCGCGGAAAAAGGACTTGCTTACGCCCGAGGCAACTTCCTTGAACAGCGACTCGGCGTCGCCCTCGTCCATTATGGTGTAATCGGGCTTGAGACCCACCGAGGCTCCGATTTTGCGCAGCATCCGCGCGCCCACGCTGTGGAAGGTGCCGCCCCATTCGACTGCTTTGTCCTCTCCGGTCAGGTGCCCCACGCGCTCTATCATTTCGCGAGCCGCCTTGTTCGTAAAGGTGAGAAGGAGAATCTCCCAAGGCTTGTATCCCTTTGCCCTCAGCCAGGCCACGCGATAGGTGAGGGTGCGCGTCTTGCCCGAACCCGCGCCAGCAAGAACGAGCGCGGGGCCGCGGGGCGCGCTAACGGCGGCGTACTGTTCCGCGTTCAGTTCCCCCTCGAAGTCTATGCCGCCTGTGCGTCCGTTCATTTTGCCGAGCATAGATTAGCCCGTGTGCGTACAGCAAGGTCATGTACAAGCGGATATGGGCACATCTAACAACCTTGAGTTCTACCGCGAACGGTCTTTGCGGCGTCTGGGATGGTGCAAACCTTCCTTGTTTGAAGGGCCTCGCCTTTACGAGGTTTGCGTTCGCCTATCCAAAGACAGTCAATTCCGATGCGGGAGCATCGGTGATGCAGGGCTTGAACCCTGTCCATTCGCAACGCCTTTCCGCTTCCTCATTCATCATCTTGCCGATATCGTCCATCTATCTGCAAAACGCTCCAGGCAGGTGTCGCTCATTTGTGACATTCGCCTTCGTTGACCTTGGGCGAAGGCAGGGTTATTTCTTTCGTTATGAAGATACGCTTGATGATCATGGCATTGCTTGCGTTCATCCTTGCCATGCTTGCCTTATTCTTCTGGCCCGAGGCAGGGCGGGAGGGCGAGCGGGAGATTTCCCTTCGCGACAGGGCAAGAAAAAGCGCGACTGTTGTCGAGGACAAGAGCGTATCGCGCCTCTTGGCTGCGATGGAACATGTTCCGGCAGGTGCGCTCAAGGATGAGTTTGTGTTAATCATCCCCGAAGCCTCGGATATGGTCACTCTTTCTTCCGCAATCGATGGGCGTGATGGGATTCGCGTCCTTGGGAGTATCGAACAACTTGGCGCCATGCTTGTCCGCGTGGAGAGTAAGGAGCTGAAGGAGTTCCTTGCCGAAGCTCTTCCGCAGAGGGCGCTTTTGGAATACAATTTTGTGTCGTTTTGTCCGGACTTGCAGGATATTGCCATTCAGGACTCTCTGGAGGCATGGGACTTGGATTATGCAAGCAGGATAGGTGTTCCCAAGGATGCCAACTGGGGCAAGGGCGTTAATATCGCGCTTTTGGACATGCGCGTGGGGCCGCATCCTTCGCTTTCTTCCGCCCGTATCGTGCAGTATGACGCCGCGTCGGTTGCCGACGATGAGCTTGGCTGGCATGGCACGGCGATGCTTTCGCTTGTCGGCGGGCGGGATGAGAACCTTTCCGGCGTGGCTCAGGCTTCCTCGTTGTCGGTGTTTCCGGTGTCCGGTCCGGACGGTGCGGGGGATAGTTTTGCTCTTGCTGCGGCCGTTGTGGAGGCCGTGGAAGCGGGGGCGGAACTTCTTTGCGTGCAGATCGCAACAGATGGAGATACCCAGCTCTTGCGTGCTGCGGTGGATTACGCTTTGCAAAGGAACGCGCTAATTGTTGCGCCCGTTTCAGATGCCGGAGAAGAGATTTTTCCCGCTGCAATTGACGGCGTGTTGTCCGTATGCGCCGCGGATTCAAAGGGAAAAACAGTTGGGCGCAGTGTGCGCAGATACGGGCTTCTTGCCCCGGGCGTGGGGATTTCGATCGCCGCGCCCAAGGGGGAGTTGGCTCTCGTGGACGGGAGCGGCTCGGCTGCCATGATTGTGACGGGAGTAATTGCGGGCCTGATTTACGAGGCCCCCGGGCTTTCGCCAAGCGCGGCGTCGGACTTGCTCAAGTCGTATTCCGCCTCCAGTGGTTTCGAAAAGGGTGTGCTTGGCGGAGGCTTGCTCGATGTCGAGCGGGTGCGCAGTCGCAACATATCTGGCATAAGGGATTTGGCCGTTACAGGCATCGAGACGACTCCGTCAGCAGACGGTAGTATGCGCGTGCGTGTTGCCGTGCAGAACAAGGGCACTTCCACGACTGCTTACACGCTGGAGGTCTCTTGCGGGGGGCAGGCTTACCGTTTTTCAAGCTCCGGCTTGCAGGCCAACGCTTGGGAGTATCATTCGTTCGACGCGGCTGCGGCAGACAGCGTCGAGGCTGTGATTACTGCTCTGGCAAGCGACGCGAGGCACGATAACGATCGCATGGCCGTTCAGGTCGGGCGCTAAAGATTGGAGAAAATGAGTCAGGCTGCGTTCTGTTTTTACGCAGCCTGCGGGTTTAGCCAGCTTTGCAAGAGGTCCGCTATAAGGTTCATTAGTACCACCATCGCCGCGTACAGGAGCACTGTTCCCTGTACCATCGTGAAGTCCAGCCCGAGGGCGCCTCTTACAAAGAGTTGGCCAAGGCCCGGGACGTTGAAAATGGTTTCCACTACGAAGGAGCCTGTGAGAACGCCCGCGAATGCAGGCCCTAGGTAGGCGACAACGGGCAACAGGCCGCCGCGCAGGGCGTGCGTGAAAATGAGGCGGATTCCGTCAATTCCCTTGGCACGGGCTGCGCGTATGTAGTCCATCGCCAGCACTTCCACTACGCCAGCGCGAGTCAGCCTTGCCACAATGGCGGCGTAGGAAAGGCCAAGCGTGAGGGAGGGTAGCACGCGGTCAGCCGCGCTGTACCATCCTGTTGGGTTGAACCAGCCAAGCCATATCGAGAAAACCATCACGAGCAGGGGGCCGATTACGAAGTTCGGCAGGCATATCCCTATCATAGACCAGCCCATCGGTACGATGTCCAGCCATGTGTTGCGCTTCACCGCGGCAAGGACGCCTAGCGGGATGCCTGTGCAGATGGCTATCAGCATGGCCCACAGGCCCAGTTCGAGCGACACGGGAAGCGCGCCCGCAATCATGCCGTTAACGCTCTGTCCCTCGTAGCGGAAGGAGGGGCCCAGGTCTGCCTTAAGAACGATATTGGACAGGGTGGTGAGGTATTGCTCCCCCAGACTCTTGTCCAGACCGTAGTGCGCGTTCAGGCGTTCGAGCTGCTGCTCGGAGAGGCGTTTTTCTGTCCCGAACGGGCCTCCCGGGGCTGCGCGGACCATGAAGAATGTCAGCGTGAATACCGCCAGAAGGACCGGGATTGACTGCAAAATTCGACTGACGGTGCGGCGTAGCAAGTTGCCGATACAGTAGAAGCTGCATCCCGTATTCCACAACAACAAATAATCCAGCATAGCTTTGTCGTTGCAATGCGTACGCTCTTCATGCAATTTTACGCACTCTGATGCGCCGAGTGCGCGGCAGGCGGGCATAGTATAGTGGTAATACGTGAGCTTCCCAAGCTTGAATCGTCGGTTCGATCCCGACTGCCCGCACCATTTTTGCCCCAAGCTGCTGACTGTGTGGGCTTTATCGCCCGTCCTGCAACTGTTGTTGTGGCAAGTCAGACTTTATGCAGCGTGTTTGGTTTTGAATCCAATCGCTCGCCTATTCTTGGATCTGGTAATGGCTGTGTTAGTTTGGATGAGTTATGCTGGGTATTTTTCTGGCAGTCATTTTTTATATGCTCTGGTTGGCATTTATGCGTTGGGTAAAAGGAACTCCTCCAACTGTTGACAGTGGCCCCGATCGTCTTAGGCGTATGCGTTAGTTACGGCCTGTTGCGGTATTAGAGCATTTTGCAGTTACTTGGACGCACCGGTAAGGTTCCCAAGTGGAACCTTATCCTGCGGACAAGACGCTGGATGAGTTCCGGC
>JAFGLA010000066.1 GCA_016928295.1 Opitutales bacterium | reverse complement strand
GCGTTTTGTGTTGATAGGGGCGATAGTAGCCCGGGATGCTCTGCTGAAGCTCGTAGTCGTCCCTCAGCTTGCGGGCATAGGCGCCGATGCTCCAGTGGCTGTCGTCGCCGTAACGCTGGGTGTGGTTAAGCATCAGCATGGCAACTTCGTATTCTTCCGCTTCCTTGTAGGTCGGGTTGGACGTGTACATGCCCGGCCAGCTGTATTCTTTCTTCTGATAACCGGCGTAAATGTCCGTCTGGCTGTTCTTGTCCGAGAGCTGGAGGCGGACGCCGTAGCGTTGGAACTGGTTGTCGGTAAAGTCGATTGTGCCGTTGCCTTCGGAGTATGCGCTGGATACCTGAATGCCCATGTTGCGGCCCATGAACACGGGCTTGTCCGTCAGGTAGCCGGTGATGAAGCGGCCAAAAAATAGGCTGTCGCTTCCCAGACCGGTTTCGGCCACTCCGCCTGTTGTAATTGGCAGCCAGCTGTAGCTGACTGTGCCCACGCTGGCGTTGAATCCGCTCATCGCGTTGCTCGTTCCTGTGAGAACGCGCGGGGTGCTGAGCATCAACGGGTCGATGGGAAGCTCCGCTCCGTAGTGGCCCGTCTGCGGGTCCATGAGGTTGATCGCGCCGATTTTAAAGCCGGTGTTCTCAAAAATGCCGCCTCGGATTACCACATCGCTTTGTGTCTCTGCGAAGCCTCTGGACTGAACGTCCACTGAGGGCATGAAGCGGAGGCTTGTGACCGGCGTTGCAAATCCGGCGCTTGGCGAGTCTATGGCCGTTGTGCTTTCCACAACGTGCAATGAGGGCATATTGACGTATTCGCCTTCTTTGTTCGCCGCTGCTGCGGTGGCTTCAGTTTCAGTCTGTGCGGACAGGATTCCGGGTATGAAGGCGATAAGACAGAGGGATCGTTTCATGTTGGTTTGTTAGAACATCCGCAAGTGGACTTGGCAAATGTTAATTTGCTTAACATTTCAAGATAACAAGAGCGGGCTTTGTGAATAAAAGAGAGTGTAAATATTTGTTATTCAGCAAAATATCCGTGGCGTGGATAGTTTAATGATGGTAAATGGATATGCGTTCTTATACAGGGCGGCGTATTCCCGTACGCGGTATTGCCTGCCGCCTTCTGCGTCTCACGCAAGCCCCGACGTCACACTCCGCTAGGCGGATTCCACTTCGCAATCCGCGCTCTTGTGCGCTATCTCTCCGAGTGTCATCAGGTCCAGCTTGCCGGAGGCGAGCGTGGGGATTGCATCCACTCGCTGTATGCGCCGCGGAATCCACAGGTTCGGCAGGCCCTCGGCGGCCAGTTTTTCGCGCAGGAGAGCAACGTCAATGTCGATTGCGGACAGCAGGACGAGGCTTTCGCCTTTGACCTTGTCGCTGGTGCCGGCGACGGCCACGACGGGCACCTCGCTGTCTTCCAGCCCCAAGGCTCTGACAATCGCCTGTTCAACAGTTCCGTGCGGGACCATTTCGCCAGCTATCTTTGAAAAGCGGCTTATGCGCCCTTCGATGTGGAGGCATCCGTCCTCGTCAAAGCGAGCTATGTCTCCCGTGCGGAACCATGAGCCGTTGAACGCACGTTTCGTTGCTTCCGCGTCATCCAGATAGCCGCCGAACACGTTCGCCCCTTTAAGTTCGAGTATTCCGAGGCTTGTCGGATCAATAACCTCTCCAGTGGAATCCTCGACAATGCGCGCCTTCATGCCCGGGAAAAGATGTCCCGTGTTTTCGTTGAAGCGGCTCGGCTTGTCGGAGTTTACGCTGTCCAGATCCACCGCCACGGCAGGGGATGTCTCCGTAAGGCCGTAACCTATCGCAAAGCGGCTCCCTATTGTGCGCTCCCAAAGCTGGGCAAAGCCCGCAGGAGGCTTTTCTGCACCCGCCACAGTAAGGCGGAGCGAACGCAGTTGCGCAGGGGCAACCTTCTTTAGATACGGGCGTAGCAGGGTGGGCGTGCCTATTAGAAAACTTACCTTTTCGTCCTCGATAGCCTGCGCTATGCGCCGCGTTTCCAGAGGGTTGGGCAGGCTTACGGTCTTCATCACCGCCACGAGCGGATACCACATGTTCACGGTGAAGCCGAAACTGTGGAAAATGGGCAGATTGGTCATGACGATGTCCGTTTCCGGCCGGAACATCTTCACTTCATCAATCTGGATACAGTTGGAAATGATGTTGCTGTGGGAAAGGACTATGCCCTTGGGTTCACCGGTGGAGCCGCTTGAAAAGAGCAGTGCCGCTTCTCTCTCTCCGCCCTCGGTGGGGATTCCAAGCCAGCGCATCAACATGTTCGATGGCGTGCCTAGTGCTGCGGCAAGCCAGCCGAGAATCTCGCTCTTGCGTATGCCGCCCATCAGTTGGGCAAAGTCGATGGTGTTGTCCGTCCAGGGGAAGCCGGGCAGCTTGTTGATGACGGGTTGGGCGGTGATAATGTGGCTTAATCCCGCCTTGCGAATGCAGATGCTCACCGCCTTTGTTCCGGAGGCAAAGTTCAGGTTTACCGGTGTTTTGTCCGCTAGGACAACTGCGAGGTTTGTCAGCGAACAGGCTATGCCCGGGGGAAATACGATGCCGATGCGCTTGACGGGTATTTTCGCAATGCGCCTGGAAAGGGCTATCGCGGCGGCGAGAAAGACGCCGGATTTCATCTCGCGCCTTCCCGTGGAAAGGTCAACGGTGAGAGGCTTGAAGGGCTTTCTTGCCAGTGCGCGAAACACTATGGCGCCAAGGTGTTCCCCGAGTTCCGGTTTGGCCGAGAACTTGTCGTAGCCCATGTCCACAATATTATGTTCGCAATCTGTCATCACAGCGTTGCGTAAAATTAATATACACTTTCCTTGGCACAATCAATGATTATGCGGCTTGGGCACGCTTCTCCCGCGCTCTTTGGCGACTAAACTCAAACTTCTATTGATTAGAGTCGCGACAAAGGGATATTCTATCGGGCAGCTCCAGCAACATTCTGAATCCGCTTTGCCCAGAACACGCTTTTCAGTTTACAGGCCATTGGTTTACACAGTGCTCATGCTTTGTGTATGGTGGGTGTTGCCGTCCGCATTCAAGGGGCTGATACGAAGCACGTTTTACGAGTGTCAGGCCCCCGCATGGGCGGGGCTGTCCTATCTTGGCGATTTGCAGGCTTTGTGGACTGACAGGGCGCGAAGCCGCACCCAGCTAATCGAGGCCGGACGCGACATGGCCCGCCTGAACTCGGCATACCTGTTGCGCATACAACAGGCTGACATTCAGAAGGATGAACTGCAACGCATCGAGTCCATGCTGGCCCTGCCGCCTTTGCCGGAGTGGGACTATGTTGTAGCAAGAGTAGTTCGAAGAGATTTGGACACATGGTGGCAGCGGATGATTATTCGGCGCGGCTACGATGACGGGATTCGCGTTGGCGACGGCGTCGTTTACCGCGACGGAGTGGTTGGGCGAATTGTCGAGGTTCATAAATACACTTCCGTTGTCGAACTTGTGAGCAGTGCCTCGTTCCGCGTCGCAGCCCATGTGGATACGGACATGCGCCCTGTTACCTATGTGGGGAAGCCAGCGCCCGTGTTCCGCGACCCGGGTGGAGAGGCGACGAATGTTCCTGCCGACATTATAGCTGACACGGCGAAACCGCGCCGCCTCGTGACAAGCCGCCTGGGCGGAGCTTTCCCGGACGGCCTTACGATAGGCTTTATGCGGAAAATGGAGCCGGAGCCGGACGGCTTGTTCCAACGCTCGGAAGTGCTTTTGAACCCAAGCCTTGTCAGCCTTCAGGAAGTGGCGGTTCTGGTGCCTCTGTTGCGCGAGCAGAACGCGGACAACACTCCCGTTAAGCAATAAAGCCATGTCGCGCCGAAGAAGTAACCCGAACGCAAGACTGTGGCTTCCTCCAATTGCCAGCCTCGTCCTTGCCATGTTCGTGCAGCACGCCTGCCAGATGCTCTCGGCCTCTGTTCTTCCCGGGCTGTGGCTGCACATCGACGCGCTCTTTCTCGTCTTTCCCATTCTGTATCTTCGATTCGCCCACGGTCTGCCGCAGCTTGTAATTGTGTCTCTGGCATACGATGCGATGTGGCCCGGCCCTTACGGGACAAGGCTTGTCATATACAGCCTGATTCTGGCCGTCATGGTGCCGATACGGCTTCGCATCCGTCGCGAGAACCCCATGCATGTTCTCTTGCTTTCCATGGCGTTGAATCTGGTCGTATTTGTCGGGTTGGCCCTTGTCGCCACATTCGGCCCGGAGCACATGGGCGAGGTTCCCATTGGGCGAATGCTGGGCGACTTGCTTGCCTCGGAGCTTGTTGTCGGCCTCTGCGCGTTCTGGTGGCTGGAGGTCCAGAGAGCACTCATAATCATGAGTTCCGGCGACGATCCTGCCGGTTATCCTATTGTTGGATAAGCTGGCCGCTATCGGGGTTTATGCGGATACTGTCGGCGGTTTTGCCCGAGCCAACGCTGATTATGATATCGCTCCCTAGCTTTCTAACCGTGCATGCGGGAATCGGGCCGTTCTCTGTCGGCCAGAGAAGCCAGACAATGCATTCAGGACTGCGGATTGTCGCGCTCGCCGTTCCCGTGCAAGCCGACCACTTTGTGTTGTAATCCGGGCTGTACCAGCCCTGTACGGGGTTTTCATTCCCCATAGTGAAGCTCCACTCTACGGCAGGGCCGCCGATTTGTTTTATTTTTAGGCCCGTGTTTTCGTCCGCCCATGCGATTAAGCCACCCTCGTCGTTGCTAAGGCCGACGTCGGGATGAAAGTGCCAGAGCGTATCGACACGTGTCTCGCCGTATGAAAGGACCATGTCCATGACAAGCCAGTATGCGCCCCGCTTGTAATATACGCTGCGCCTGTGCTCGGCGCCCTTGCTGCCTGTCTGCAGGTTGGATGAGAAGCTGTTCTTCGCGCTGAAAAAATCGTAGTCGGCTTCGATGTGCGCCTGCACGGGCAAAGGCTCAGATACGGCGCTTGGCGGCGGCAGCGGGGCTTGGCCGTTAATCATGACGATGTTGTGCGCGGAAGCTCCCGTGAAGTAATCCTTCCACTTGCCGGGCTGGTAAATGAAGCGACCGCTGTCCACAAGGATGTCGTGCTGGCCGAGGGACACGCTTAGATGCAGGCGGTCGTTGTGCTGATGTGCGCTCCCGTTCGGGCCTATGTCAAAGAAAGCCCATTGGGCGTGCGAGTCCCAGCCGCTTCGCATCACGGCCTGCCCCGCCCACGGGAAAAAGCGGGACGCCGGTCCATCGGGGGCGCTTCCGTTCATCCCGTTGCTTGCGATGTAGAGCCAGTCATCGCGCTTATACGCCCTGTATGCTTCGAGAACCCTGCTTCGGTTGTAATCGAGGTCTCCGGCATTGTTCAATGGGCCTGTGCCGTTGGGGCGCATCACGTTTGCGAAATAATCCCACATGAGGGCCGCACGCTCTTCCAGAGCTTCGTCGTTTTCTCCCGCGTTTCGCAGAATGCGCAGACTGCGCTCAAGGCTGTCCAATACCACGCGCTGGTAGTGGTTGGTAAGCTCCGTGTAGGCGCCGTCAGGGTAGCTTTGGCCAAGGATTTCCCTTTCGCTCGTTTCTTTTGCGTCTGCGAGCCAGACGGGCGCATCCTTGAACTCCGGCCATGCCGTGGCAAGCAGCAGTAGGGCGCTTTGTTCTGTCAGCAGGTGGTTTCCTCCCCAGAACGAGCCGTGCTCGTGCAGGTTGTCCGCGTGTTCGGGCAGGCTGCAAAGCATCAATAATCGCGCTTCAGGACTGAGAGAATCAGCTATCTCGTAAAACACGGGAGTCCAGGATTCCAGTATTCTGCGGGCCGTCTCCAAGGCGCGCCATTGGGGGCTGAAGTTGGTCCTGTCTGGATACGGATTGTTGATTACCCAGTCCTCGATGAACGATGATATGGCTGTTGTGTAAGAGTCGTTCCCGCTGTAAAGCCATGCTTCGCCCAGATCGCGGAAGAACACATGCCGGTTGATGAACCATGCCCATTCCTTGTCTCCGTTGGGGCCGTAGTCGTCCCAGTCTATTCCGCCGTCGGAGCGCAGGGCCGCCTTGGCACGCTGGTTTTGCTCGGTGAAATATCCCTCGACAGTGTCGCTTGCGCGAAGCAGCACATCGTAGTCAGGGTTTTGGTTAAGCGGGTTGACTGCGGGCTTTCTTCCGCACTTTGCGTAATAGTCCAGCAGTGCCTCGCAGGCATCCTTCAATCCGCCGCTCTGATAGCTTTTTTTGACATCTTCAAGACCCGGGTAATCGAGATCGAGCTTCGAAAACAGCGTTTGTATGCGTTCTTTGTTTTGGGCGACAAAAGAGGCGTCGATTTCGACTGTGTTCTGCGCTCCTGCCTCTTGCGAAGGGGCATGATCTGCATGAAGTTGCGCGGACGGGAGTGCCATTGCCGCCAGCGCCGCCATGGCATACAGGTAACGCAGCCTGTGACGGATGGCGGGCATTATTGCTGATTCTTTACGTCGTTGTCCAAGCCGCGTGCAACGAGTCTGCCAAGCGGGCGAGACAGCAGCCACATGACGCAGCCGGTAAACATCCCTAGGATGGGGCGCGCGAGCTGGCTTTGGAAATAGTAAGAGATGTAGCTCGGGTCTATGTCGCGGAATGTGTCTGCCACGTTGCCCAATAGCTGCCAGATTCCCAGGCAGATAATGAACAGGGCAGAGCTTCTCACTGCCAGTGTGGCCAACTTTGCACTTTGGGACATATTCGCTATCTAGTCTGTAAAGTCGTCGTTTATCGAGCGAAGTTTTCGTGAAAGAAGTTCGCACGCTTCATCATCGCTGCGTTTGCCGTCAAACACATCCTCGTTTTCGAGCATTATCGCTTTTAGGCGCAGCTTGGCAAAGGGCAGGGGGAAGAGGTGCCTGTCCCATGTGTTCGCCCTCCACGCAGAGCGGCACTCCGCGCCGACTAACAGTATTCTGGACCCGCTCATTCGAGCTGTGGCAGCCGCGCCGCGTTTGAAATCATATAGCGGGCCTGAGGGGCCGTCGGGCGCTATGAAAATGTCGTCCCCGTTTTTGCTGATTTTCAACATATCCCGCACTGCCTGAATGGAACGCCTGTTGCTTGAGCCGCGTACGCTCGGCAGGTCCAGGGCTTTAAAAATGGCCACTTCCCACGCGGCGGCCTTGCTTGGGCTTATCAGGGATACGGTCTTTTCCTTTACCCTCGCAAGGCGCATTATCAGCGGGGTGACGAACGAACGGTTGTGCCAGACTATGCCGACTATCGGGCGGCTGTTGTCACGCAAGGCCTGCTCGTCCTTCGTGTCCATTTTTATACGCAGCGTCGCATAGTAAAGGCGGATGAACATCGCCGCAGGCCATGCGATAAGCCAGTAGCGCCAGCCTTCTATCGTGTAAACTTTTCCGATGTGAAAGGGGTTGGCGTGTTGTTCGCCAGCGTAGTTTCCCTGTGGGAACTCGCAGATGCCGCATGGCTCATCCAGCTCAGTCAAGCCGATGCTTTCGTCGCTTGCGGTGTGTTTTGCGAATGTCATGTCGGGATTGGGGAGTGCTTTCGCGGCAGACTTGCTGTCCCTCATGCTAACAGCATACACGGGCTGCTGGTTTCGTCAAAGTTGCCAAACGACAAAGGACCGCCCCTAGAGAGTTGATGCTTCTCTCCGGGGCGGTCCCTTGGGTAAAACGGGTTTGTTAACGGCGTCTATCGGCGACGGCCGCGAGGGCTGATGTCCTCGTCCTCGTCTTCTTCGTCTTCGTCGTCGGAATCTTCATCCTCGTCGGAGTCTTCTTCGTCCTCGTCGTAATCGTCTTCTTCTTCTTCGTCCTCGTCTTCCCAGCGCATCGTTTCGTCTTCCTCGATGCTTTCGTCGTCTTCTTCAAAGTCCGGGATGTCCTCAAGGCCCTCTTCGTCGTCGCTTGTGCCGCTTTCGTCCTCGTCTATGTCCAGCTCGTAGCCTTCGGGCACGTATTCCAGAATGGAGGTGATTTCGTTGAAGGGATGCACGGCGCGGCCTTCAAAGTAGTCCGCGTTCTGGCGCTCGCGGATGGCTTCTTCAAGCTCGTCAACTGTCAGGCTCTGGTCGAACTCGATGAGGTCGTTGAGCATTTTGACGCGGGCCTTGCTGATTTGGTCGAGAAAGTCCGCGTATGCTCCCTTTTCCTCGTCGGTCATGTCCGGCAGGGCAAAGCTCTGCTCTTCGGTTTCAAAGAGGGATTCTCCGAGGCGTGCAAGGCGCACTTTCTGGCCCTTCAGCTCTTTTTCGATGCGGAAGGTGTAAAACGCGCTCTCGATGTTTTCCGGCTCGTAGCCGTATTCTCTCAGCGGTTCCAAAAGATCCATCAGGTGCCCGAGTTGACGCGGGTCGATTATACCCAGCGAATCCACGTCCCAGTGGATGTCGTCACTTGTTTCTTCCACCCACCAGTTCAGGTCTTCACCAAGGCGGACGATGCACCAGTCAAGTTTGGCTCTAGGCATATATAATAATCTGTTCGGGTTTTCGGGAGCTGGATATGAGATTATGTGGCGCGATGGATATCAAATCCGATTCGCTCATGCGTGTTGCATGCGCGGGCGAATTCAAAAACGCGCACCAAGTCGCAAGCCATGCAAAAGAATTGTTTGTGGGCGTATGTCAACGCCTGAAAGCGTCTTTTGGCGGCATTCCGGCATTTTTTTTGTCATTTCAATAAAAAACACGTTTTATCCGGCGTGAAATGCCTGTGAAATGGTAGCGTTCCTTTTCGTAAAGTAATTCCGCGTGGGCTTTGCAGGGCGTTTTTGCGGTGGCAAGCCTGTATCCCCCCTCAAAGAGCTGCGCAGGGGCTTTCCTGCCGTCGTTGACGCGCGTTTTTGGCGCAAATTGGAGCTTGTAAGACGGGGCCTGAATGGGGCATTATCTTCCGATACGCAGGACCTCTCGCCCCCATGCTCCGAACATCTGTCCAAGGCTTTGCTTTTCACGGTTGTTCAGCTTTTTGTTTTTTGAGGGGTGAGTGAGCTTGGCCCTGCCCAGTTTTCTTTAATCATCAATCTGAACCATGTCCGATAACGATACCGAAAACCAAGGAGAACTTCCAATCCACGTGGAAACTTATGATGCTTCCCAAATTGAGAAGCTCGAAGGACTCGAAGGCGTGCGCAAGCGCCCGGATATGTATATCGGGGACACAAATGAAAGGGGGCTTCACCACTGCGTTTTCGAGATAGTCGATAACTCCATTGACGAAGCCCTTGCTGGCTACTGCGATCTTATTCGCGTGTGCGTGCATTTGGACGGTTCCTGCTCTGTGGAGGACAATGGCCGAGGCATCCCCGTGGACATGCACCAGAAGTGGAAAGTGCCCGCGCTGGAGCTTGTGCTTACCAACTTGCACGCTGGTGGCAAGTTCGGCAAGGGAGCCTATCAGGTGTCCGGCGGTTTGCACGGCGTTGGTGCCAAGTGCGTGAACGCTGTGTCCGAATGGTTCGAGGCTGAAGTGTCTCGCGACGGGCACGTTCACCACATGGGTTTCAAGAAGGGCAAGACCACTTCGCCCATGAAGGTTATCGGTGCGACAAAGAAGACGGGCACGCGCATCAGCTTCATGCCCGACCCGGAAATCTTTCAGACGACGCTGGAGTTCAAATACGAGATTCTGGCCAAGCGTCTGCGCGAACTGGCGTTCCTGAACCCGGGTATCGCGATCGAGCTTCAGGACGATCGCGTTCGCAAGAGCGAAATTTTCAAGTTCGAGAACGGCATCGCCGAGTACGTCAACTACCTGAACAAGTCCAAGACAATCGTTCATCCGACAATCATTTCTTTCAGTGGTGATGCGGATGCGGAGGGCACTGTCAAGGGGGGCAAGGTCATCGTCTCGGTGGCCATGCAGTACAATGACGGCTATACGGACCAGATCTACGCCTACGCGAACTCGATTCACAACGTCGAGGGCGGCACCCATCTTTCCGGCTACCGCACGGCCCTTACTCGCGCAATCAACAATTACGCCAAGGCCAACGGCATCGTTAAGGACAAAGACCCCACAATTTCCGGCGACGATGTGCGCGAGGGGCTTACCGCTGTCATTTCCGTAAAGGTTCCCGAGCCTCGCTTTGAGGGGCAGACCAAGACCAAGCTCTCCAACGGCGAGATCGACGGCGTTGTGCAGCGCATCGTGGGTGAAAACCTCAAATACTTTTTTGAAACCACCCCATCCGAGGCGAAAAAGATTGTCGAAAAGTGCCTCCAGGGTGCAAGAGCGCGCGAAGCCGCACGCAGGGCGCGCGAGACTGTGCGCAAGAGCGCGATGGTGGGCGGTGGTCTTCCGGGTAATTTGGCCGACTGTTCGGAAAAAGACCCTTCCATATGCGAGCTTTTCATCGTCGAAGGTGACTCCGCCGGTGGTTCCGCAAAGCAGGGCCGCGACAGGCGCTACCAGGCAATTCTTCCGCTCTTTGGCAAGCCCATCAACGTCGAAAAGGCCCGTATCGACAAGGCTCTTGCCAACAGGTGCATTCAGCTTCTCACAAGCGCGCTTGGAACCGGTATTGGCGAGCACGAGGGCGAAGGCTCTTTCAACGCCGAAAGGTGCCGTTACCACAAGGTTATCGTAATGGCAGACGCCGACGTTGACGGCTCGCACATTTCGACTCTTTACATGACGTTCTTCTACCGCTACATGCGCGGCATCATAGAGAACGGCTGGCTCTACATAGCCCAGCCCCCCCTCTACCGCATCAAGCGCAAGAAGCGCGAGCAGTACATCGACAACGATGAACAGCTCAACAAGATCCTGCTCGAACTGGGCAGCGAGGACGTAATGCTTGTCCGCGCTCGCGACGGGCACGTGTTCCCCGCCGCGAAGGTGGACAAAGTGGTCGAGACTCTGGCCCGTCTGGAGCTTCTTGGCGGCGGTATTTCCCGCTATGGCTGCCAGTTTGCGTCCTACCTTAACCAAAAGGACGAAAACTACGAGCTGCCCGGTTACGTGGCCCGCCTGCGCACGGGCAACGATGAGGAGTTTGTATTCCTAAAGGACGACGAGGCGCGCGCCCGCTTCTACGTGGAGCACGCAATTGACGATGTTTACGAGGACATGGTCATGCGTCAGGTGCCCGGTGCCAACGGCACCATGCTAAACCAGCGCATAAGCGTACACGAAATCTACGAAGCGGTTCAGATGGGCAAGATTCTTGCCGAACTGGCATCGCTGGGCATGGATGTGCAGCACTGGGAAAAGACCGAAGAGCCGCGATACAAGCTGGTAGAGAACATGGGCACCGGCAAGGAAGCGCGCGAAATCGAGCTGTTCAGCGTATTGGAACTCATTCCGCAGATTCGCGAGCTTGGCCGCCGCGGCTTGTCCATCCAGCGATACAAGGGTCTTGGTGAAATGAACGCCAAGCAGCTTTACGAGACCACGATGGACCCGGCAAAGCGCAAGCTCTTGAAGGTGCAAATAGAAGACGCCGCTCACGCCGAGCAGGTGTTTTCGATGCTGATGGGTGAAGACGTGGCCACGCGCCGCGCGTTCATCGAGGACAACGCACTGAACGTAAGCTATCTGGACGTCTAGTAACAGATACCGAACACAGTCCCGATACAACATAACAGACATAAGAAGATTTTCCCGATGTACACTGAAAAAGAACAGATCATCACAAGCAGTATCACCTCGGTGATGGAGAAGGCATACATCGCCTATTCGATGTCGGTCATCGTCTCCCGCGCTTTGCCTGACGCGCGCGATGGTCTCAAGCCCGTGCAGCGCCGCGTCCTTTACGCGATGCAAAGAGAGGGCCTTCTCGCTACCCGTTCCTATGACAAGTGCGCGGGTGTCGTCGGCGAAGTGCTCAAAAACTATCACCCTCATGGTGACGGCAGCGTTTACGACACCTTGGTGCGCCTTGGGCAGAGCTGGGTGATGCGCTATCCGCTCATCGACCCTCAGGGCAACTTTGGCTCGATCGACGGCGACCCTGCCGCGGCATACAGGTACACAGAGTGCCGCATGACGCACATTGCGCACGAGATGCTGCGCGACATCGACGAAAACACCGTCGCGTTCCAGCCCAATTACAAGGAGAGCACAACAGAGCCTTGCGTGCTTCCGAGCGCGGTCCCGAACCTGTTGATGAACGGTTCGACGGGTATCGCGGTTGGTATGACAACCAACATTCCGCCGCACAATCTTTGTGAGCTTATCGATGCGATTAACCTCGTTATCGACAATCCCATTGTAAGCCTTGACGATATTATCAAGGTTATGCCCGGTCCCGACTTCCCGACAGGGGGCGCGATCGTGGGGCGCAAGGCTTGCGAAAGCTACATGAAGACAGGCCGCGGCATCGTCAAGGTGCGCGGCATCGTGCATGTTGAAGAGCTAAAGCAGGGCAAGGAACAGATCGTCATTACCGAGATTCCCTACAACGTGAATCGCGCTTCGATGGTCCAGAAGATTGCCGAACTGGTTCACGACAAGGTTATTGAAGGCATTTCTGACCTTCGCGACGAAAGCGACGCCAACACCCGCATCGTCATCGAGCTAAAGCGCGGCGAAGTTGCCCGCCCCATCGTCAACAAGCTCTTCAAGCACACCCAGCTCGAATCCTCCTTCGGCGTCATAATGCTCGCCCTCGTGGACAAGCGTCCGCGAGAGATGAACATCCGCGAGATGATCGAGCAGTACATCTACCACCGCCGCGACGTCGTCTATCGCCGCACGCAGTTCCGTAAGGACAAGGCGGAGGCAAGAGCGCACATCCTCGAAGGCTTCAAGATTGCTCTGGATAACCTGGACGATTTCGTCCGCATAATCCGTGCAAGCGCCAATCGCGACGAGGCCAAGGTTTCCCTGCGTGCGAAATACGAGCTTTCTGAACGTCAGGCTGACGCGATTCTCGACATGCGCCTGTATCAGCTGACGGGGCTTGAGCGCGACAAGATCGACGCCGAATACGAAGACCTCATCAAGCTGATTGCCGAGCTTACCGAGATTCTCGAAAACGAACACCGTCTGCTTCAGGTCATCAAGGACGAGCTTCAGGAAATCAAAACCCGCTACGGGGACCAGCGCCGCACGCAGTTTGTCGAGGCCGAGGGAGAGTTCCGCATGGAAGATCTCATCGTCAACGAGGGCTGCATAATCACCGTCACGCACAACGGCTTTATCAAGCGCACGCCCGTTTCCAACTACCGCTCCCAGAAGCGCGGTGGCAAGGGCGTCATCGGCACCGGTTCCTACGAGGAAGACTTTGTAGAACACCTCTTTACAGCGTCCACGCACGATTACGTCATGTTCTTCATGAACAACGGGCGCGTCTATGTGGAAAAGGTGTACGACATACCGGAAGGCTCGCGCATATCCAAGGGCAGGGGCATTGTGAACGTGCTCGAAATGCAGAAGGACGAACGTCTTGCGACGATTATCACCGTCAAGGACTTCTCCGAGCAGAGCCACCTTGTCATGGCAACGAGCAAGGGCGTGGTCAAAAAGACCAACCTTGCCGAATACCGCAATTACCGCAAGGGCGGCATCATCGGTATCAACATCGACGAAGGTGACGAGCTTATCGGCGTAAAGCTCACGCACGGAAGCGACGACCTTGTAATGATTACCCGCGTGGGCATGTCCATCCGCTTCAGCGAGGACGACCTGCGAGACCAGGGCCGCGCCACGCGCGGAGTCCGTGGTATCACTCTGCGTGAGGATACCGAGGATTACGTCGTTACGCTCGAAGTGGTGAATAACGACGAAACGCTATTGATTGCCGGTCAGAACGGGCAGGGCAAGCGCACGGAGTTTTCAGAATACCGCCAGCAGAACCGCGGTGGCATCGGCATCATTGCCATCAAGACCAGCGGGGTCGCAGCGGCGCTTTCCGTGCACGAGTCGGACGAGATTATGCTCCTTACCAAGAGCGGGCAGGCCGTTCGCACCCGTGTCAACGAGATGCGCGTCATTGGCCGTACTACAATGGGGGTAAAGCTCATCAATCTGGCCGAGGGCGACAAACTCGTCGGTGTTTCCAAAGTCGTCGAAGTTGACGAAGGCGAAGCGTAATTTAAACAAATAGAACTACTTACATCGGACGCCTCTGCTTGTGCATCAAGAAGGGGCGTCCGAATCTGTATCGGCACTGTTAGCTTGTGCCGATGTCCAATCGGATAAGAATGGCAGGGATTGCTGACACGAGGATGGCAAAGGGCAAATTACACACGCTTGCATTGTTATTGAACCACGCGCGCCTTGCGTATGGTAAAAGCGGTCGCATTTGTGTGATGCTCCTTAGCGTGCTTTCATCGGCCCTGCTTCTGGAAGCATTGCTCTTTCCAGCCATTGCCCGGGCGGCTGTTCGCGAACCACTTGTGGATGGCGGCGCGGTGGAGCATGTGGGTATAGATGTGTCAATATGGCGGGAGAGCGCCGAAGACGCTCTGGAGGCCGGACTTCCAAGCGTTGCGCTTGCCACGTTTGAGCGCCTTGCCGTGCAAAGTCCCGCGCTTCTCGAAGACGCCGGATTTGTCCGCGTGATGTCGGCTGCGCTCATTGACAGCGGACAGGCCGGTGAAGCGTCACGCTTTCTTGCCGCGCATCCTGTCGATGCTCCGTGGTGGCGTTTGCACAAGACTCTTGCCGATATTGTGGACGGGCAGAGTGCCAGTTTTGATGACAGGCTGGATGTTGATTCCTTGGAGCCTTCGCAGAGACCTTGGTATTTTCTTGCCCGAGGTCTTGTCGAGAGTCGATCCGGAGACTCGAAAAAAGCTGCGGATCTGTATTCCAAAGCCATGGACGGGGCTTCGGATTCGATAAAGGCGCAGATAGAGCTGCTATTGATGCGAGATCAGCTTCGGCAGGGTACCGCGACAAACTCTGACGTGGCGGAGCTTCGACAGCGTTTTCGCGACATGCAGGGGCAGAAGGGAGGCTTTGATGCCGCGCGTCTTCTCGCCGTTGCCTTGACCCAGCTCGGCAGGGAGCAGGAAGCACTCGGCATTCTCGACGAACAGTTGCGCTATATCGGCGTGGACGAGGGGGGAATGAGAGAAGAGCTGCTCATGCTCGTTGGAATCGTTGCCGGACCTCAGAGCAGCCGTGGTCGCGTGGCACTGCAACAGGTGCTAATGAACAGCGAGGCGCCGCGCAACCTCTTGGAGAATGCCCTTGCGATGCTTGCATCAGGCGGGGAGAGCGAAAACGGGTCTTCACTCAGGGAGATAATCGATACCGTCATATCCCGCGACGCAAGCCATCCCCTGATGGACGAGCTGCTGCTCATGCGTTCGGATCTTTCCGTGCGCGAGGGAAGGCTGGAAGAGGCCGCCGCTGACGCACAACGCATAATAGACCAGTTCCCAGCCAGCGCGTTGCGCCATGCCGCACTGCGGACATTGGCATACCTTTCATACGTTAGAACGCCGCCCCAGTACCGCACTTCCGCAAGTTACCTTTCGCAGTTGCGTTCGGAGCTTCCCGATGGGACGGAACGCGCTAAAACCGGTCTTTTGATCGCGGACTGTTTTTTCTTAAACGGCGACTATGCCAACGCGGCTTCCGTGTATTCGGACATTCAGGATGAGCAGTTGGACGAGCTTGGAATGGTGTTTTACCAGATGGTGCTTTCCTTGTTGAGGGCAGGTCGTCTGGACGAAGCCAGAGAGGCTCTGGACGGCATGGCAGATTCGGATAACGGCTCTGTGGACCCCATCCATCGCTGGAGGGCGGAGTGGAACCTCATTTACACCATGAGGGCCAAGGGCCAGTCCGAGGAGGCTTTTGCAAGGCTCGCGGCAATGCTCTCGCAAGAGCGTTCGGCATCCCTGCCACAATCGCTTCGGCTTCGCCTGATGTGGCTCGAGGCGCAGCTTTCGCTCGACGCGGGTCAACCCGAGCAGACGCCCGAACGCTGCCAGACTATTATGGATGCCATCGCTGGCATGACGGATGCGGAGCTTGATAAGAGCCAGCGGGAAATGATTTACAGTCACGCTCTTTTGCTCAAGGCGCAGGCCCTGCTGGTTCTTGGCAAGGAAGCTGAAGCGGTGGAGAGTCTCGAACAGCTTCGCGGTCAGTACCCGGCCAGCAGGGCGGCGCAGAACTCGTATCTGGTTCAGGCAAGGTGGCTTGTCGGCAACGATCGCCTTGTGGAGGGGCAGCGTCTCTTACTGGCTCTTGCGGACAAATACAAGGGGGGCGAACAAGCTCCCGTCGCCCTCTGGGAGGCGGCTCTTGCCGCCGAACAGCGCGGGTTGGAGGCCACTTACAGGGAGGCAATCTCGCTTTTGGAACGGCTTGTGGGAGAGTATCCCGAAAGCGATCTCGTGTTCTTTGCCCGTCTTAGGCAGGGGGACATTTTGCGCAAACTGAACGATTTCCCCACGGCCTTGCTTGCGTATGAAGATTTGCTCAACAGGTTTCCGAGGCACCCATCGCTGCATTTGGCGCACATGAGTCGTGCAGATTGCATCATTGCCCAGTCTTCAAACAATCCTGCCCGCAGGGCGGACGGCACCGCCATATACGAGCGCCTTATGGAGAGGCAGGATCTGCCTGCCGACTTTCGCGCCGAGGCATCTTTCAAGTGGGCTTACAATCTTGCCAAGGCAGGGGACAGTTCCCGCGCCATCGACGCATACTGGCTTGGCATTGATCGTTACACCAAGGCGGGGGATTCCGTCATGGGGGCCAGAGGGCGCTATTGGGTGGCGCGGTCCGCAGTGGAGCTTGGCCAGTTGCTTGAAAGCGCGGGCCGCTATGAGGAGGCGCGTCGCGTGTATGCCATCATGTTGTCCGGCAACATGCCCGGTCGCGCTCTTGCGCTCGCTCGCCTCAAACGCCTCGACGAACCTGCCGCAACGCAGTAAACCTTTATCGAACATCCCTTTTTCCCCGCAACAATGGAGAGCATCAATCTGGATTTTATGCTGTTTCGACAGGCAGGGCCGCTAATATGGCCCATTCTGCTGCTTGGCATTTTCGGCCTGCTGATTTTTGTCGAGAGAGTCTTGTACTTGCACAAGGGCCAGATTCGCACCGACGTGTTCCTTTCGGGTATGCGAAACCTGCTCGAAAAGGGACGTCTTGTGGAGGCTTTGACTGTTTGCGAGGAAACTCCCGGGCCGGTCGCAGCGGTCGTGAAGGCGGCACTTCTCAACCACGATCAGGGAGAGGCGAGGATGCGTGGTTTCATACAGGGGTCCGCGCTTGTTCAGATTGCTGCCATAGAGCGCCGTATCGGCACCTTGGCCGCAATCGCCCGAGTGGCTCCTGTCATGGGGCTTCTCGGCACGGTTGTCGCCATGATCGAGGCTCTTTTCGGCGCGAAGCTTGGAGGGGCCTATCCCAACATGAGCACGGTGTCGGGTTCATTTGCTGAGGCTTTGCTTACAACTGCTTTCGGCCTTGCAATCGCGGTGTTGTCCCATCTTGCGTATCATTTTCTTTCGGGCAGAGTGCGCGCTCTTGTCAACGACATGGAATATGCTGGGCACGAGATGATGATGGCCTTGCTTGTTGAGGGCCACGCCAATGCCTCGGCTCCGTCCTCTGTGGAAAAAGAAGGGGAGACCAAGTGAGGGCAGAGGGCACATTGACCGCTCCGCTTAACCTGCGCCGGTATCTGCGTAGGCAAGACGATCGCATGGACTCTGTTCCATTTGTGGATCTTATGCTCCTTGGCCTGTTTTTTTCCCTTACAAGCAGCAGCTTTCTCTTGCCGCCCGGGGTTCCGATAAACCTGCCTCGCAACGAAGGTACGGCCATCGTGTCGGAACCAGTAGCTGCGGTAGTGACCGTGTTGCCGCCTGCCCCCGGGGAGGATTCGGGACTGATAATTTTCGGCGGTGACATCATTCACCAGAACGCGCTCGAAGAGGCGTTGAGAGAATTTCTCCGCGTGCATCCGTCCGGGGAGCCGATTTTGCTTCTTAAAATGGATGCCAAGGCTTCTATTTCCCAGTTGGTGAGCATTTCATCCGCTGCGCGTTCAAGCGGCTTTTCCGCAGTTCAAATAGCCGCTGAAGAGCAGCAGTCGGGAACAGGATTGTTCGAGGAATGAGATTTGCAGGAGTCAGACAACGGCTTTCGCATACCTGGCCTCTCGCCGTGGTCATCAGCTTGGTGGCGCTTCTTGTTCCGCTCTGGGTTGTCATGTACTTGGGAATGGAGAGTGTGGAGCATAGGGAGTTCGAGCGTCAGAAGCCGTTCATTTCCATGGAGAATCCGTCACAGGAGGCGGATATTACACGGGACCAGTCCATGCTGTTGGATTCCGCGCCGTTGTTCCTGCCTACACGTTGGAATACTGCCGGAGTAAATCAGGTGCTCGGCGAGGAGAGGGGGATGGATTTCTTCGAGCCTTTCAACAAAGAGGTGTCCCTTTCTACTAACGCGATGAGGCCTGTTCTCGGCAAATCGCCTGTGAATACGGGGAATGATGCAATGCTTGGCGCAGAGCAGATTGCGTTCTCCATTGGCAGGGATTATGCGACCAGTGCTGTCAAACTTGCGCCTCGCGATGCGTTTATGGAGCTGCGCCGTGCCGATGACGGGGCATTGCTGCTGAGTCGAACGCTTGAACTGCCTTTGGAAAACATCGGGGACAGGCTGTGGCAGCCGGTGGAGATGTGGCTCAGTATCGTGGAGTCCGGCGTTCTGGCCGAGCCGCTGTTATCGGAAAGTAGCGGAATGGACGTTTTGGATGACTATTTGAGCAGGCTAGTCGCAGAGGATGAAGAGCTTGCGCTTATTGCTCCAGGTTACTATCGCGTGGTAATCGGGCCGTAGGCAGCTAGAGCATTTTGCAGTTACTTGGACGCACCGGTAAGGTTCCCAAGTGGAACCTTATCCTGCGGACAAGACGCTGGATGAGTTCCGGC
>JAFGLA010000065.1 GCA_016928295.1 Opitutales bacterium | reverse complement strand
CGATGCGCCAAAGCCGCGAAAGACGCGCTCGTATGGCGAGCAATCCGCCACCCGTCGGCGCGGGCCGAGCGACGTGTGGACAGTGCTTCGCAACGCCGGGTTCGAGGAAACGATGTTAAGCAGCCTCCGCTACGACGTAGGCAGCGACAACATCGACGAGCTTCCCCTGCCCCGCGCCCTTGCGGAAGTGAACCGTCGCCTTCGCAAAGAGTATCAGGCACTGGAACAAAAGCCTGTAACAAGCCGCATCGCTTTCTTCGGCACCCCGGGCGTTGGCAAGACAACGGCCCTTTGCAAGCGTCTTGCGAGCGACGTTTTCATGCGCCGCCAGAGCGTCGAAGTACTGAAGCTCGACAGCGACACGCCAAACCCCGACGACGCGCTGAGCCTTTTCTGCGACGTGTTGGGCGTATCCCTATGGCGCGACAACGCCGAGGAAGAGCTTTCCGAACAGGCCGACACTCTTTACGTGGACCTGCCGGGCCTGCCCGTTAGCGAACGCCGCCAGTGGGATAAACTCCGCGAACGCCTTGAGGCGCTGAACGTAGATACGCGGGTTCTGGTAATCAACGGCATGTACGAGGCAAGCCTCATAAGCGCGGCCTTTGACCTTGGCGAAAGCATGGGCGCCACGCACATCGTCGTCACCCACATGGACGAGATGATAAGCGCGGCAAGGCTCTGGCCCTTCATTCTGCGAAGCGGTCTAAGCCCCATATTCGCAAGCCACGGACAAAACGTAACAAGCGACTATTCCGAGGACATACTCCGCGCAATGCTCGAAAAAACCTTTCCCTCCAACCTCATTGACTAGGAACACACAATGAACGATTCCAATACAGACAGATTCTTGCTCGCACTGGGCGGCTTTCTGGGCTTTGGAGGGGCCTTTCTCGTAGCCTTTCGCTCCGGCGGGGGCGACATATCGGGCGCTCTGCTGCGCGCGTCCATTGGCATGATTGTCGGCGCACTGCTCGTAAAGATGTTCATCAGCTCCGCGCACAGCCTGCACAAGGAGGCAAAAATCGAACAGTATCGTAAAAGCATGAAAAAAAGCTCCGCCGATACCGAATCAAATAATGGGAACTCGACGAAATCGTAACACTTCGAGCAATAACTTCAGCCGTTCTCTTTTTTTAAGGTAAAACCAGAATGGGCCGATAAAACAATACCTCTTATTGTCATAGATGTCTCCCTCTTCAAACAACCAGACAGGTGCCGCAAGGGCTGCAAGTAACGCTTATCGCAAGGCAAGCGGACAGAGCGGCCCGGACTGGTCCCTGCTGGAGCGGTATCTGCCGCTTGTGAAGGGTATTGTGTCACGCATGAAGATATATTTTCCAGCCAGCGTGGACATGGACGACCTATACAGCATAGGCATTTCGGGCCTGATAACAGCCGTCCGCCGCTGCGACCCGGACAAGACCCAATCCTTTGCCAGTTACGCTGCCCTGCGCGTGCGCGGCGCGATACTGGACGAGCTTCGCAAGCTGGACTGGATGCCCCGCTCCGACCGCGTCCTTGCCAAGAAGCTGCACCGCATAATCAACGATCTTGAACAAAACCTGCGCCGTCCGGCGACCGAAGAAGAGGCAGCGCAGGCCATGGACATGGGCGTAGGCGAATACAGACGCCTGCTGGACACAATCCGCCCCATCACCTTCATATCGCTCGACAGCAGCCCCGGGGGCGAGGGCGAAGGCGAAGGGCACGCCGTGCATGAAGTGGTGGCCGACGAAACCCTGCCTGACGCTCGCGACGACGCAGAGCGCAAGGAAACCGTCGCCCTGCTGCGGGAGCGCATCCAGCAACTGCCGGACATGCCGCGAAAAGTTTTAATGATGTATTATTACGAGGGGATGCGCCTTGCGGAAATCGCCGATGTGTTCGGCCTGACCGAGTCGCGCATCTGCCAGATACACTCCCAAGCAGTCATAAGCCTGCGCAGCTATCTGGACAGGGTGTCCCAAGCATAACCCGTTATACTCCATGTTACTTCTAATTGGATATGTTATTGTAATCGCCTCGACGCTGGGCGGCTTCATGATAGCTGGCGGCAACCCGATACTGCTGATGCACGTGTCGGAGTTCATCGTCATCGGCGGCATAGCAATCGGCCTTCTCGTTATTGCAAGCCCTGCCAGCGTCGTGAAACAAATCGTGGGAGACACTATCAAGTGCCTCAAGGGCAACAAGGTCACTGGCGACGATTACCTGGACCTGATGAAGCTCTTGTATGAAATCTTCATGCTTGGCCGCCGCAACGGACTCATCGCTCTGGACGAACACGTAAGCTCGCCCGAAGAGAGCAGCATTTTCAACAAGTATCCCTCCATCCTGAAAGATCACCACAGGGTCAGCTTTCTGCGCAACGCACTGCGGCCCATTATCGACGGCAAAATCAAGCCCGACCAGTTGCAGGATCTTCTCCAGTCCGAGCTGGACACGATGGAAGACGAGGCGCACCAGCCGATCGACATTCTCAACCTCGTGGGCGACTCTCTGCCAGGCATCGGCATTGTTGCCGCCGTTCTCGGCATCATCAACACGATGGCCTCCATCGCCGAAGGCCCTGAAGCGGTGGGTGAAAAGGTGGCTGCGGCCCTCACGGGAACCTTCCTCGGCGTTCTCGGCGCATACGGCTTTGTGAACCCGCTCGGCAAACGCATATCCTTCCTCCACAAAGGAGAGCTGGCTTACTTTAACACGATGGCCAAGGCAATATCAGGCTTTGCGCGCGGTCTGGCCCCCATCATGGCCGTTGAAATAGCACGCCGCAGCCTGGAAGAAACCGTCAAGCCCGACGCGGACGAACTGGAAAAGACGCTCAAGAGCCTCAACTCCTCAAGCGCATCCTAAAATGGGCAAAAAGAAACATGAACACCACGGCGGAGCGTGGAAAGTGGCCTATGCCGACTTTGTCACCGCTATGATGGCGCTGTTCATGGTGCTTTGGATTTCCGCGCAGGATCAGGAAATACTCATTGCTACGTCCCGCTACTTCCAGAACCCCTTCAGCACTCCCATGGACCGCACATACGGCGTCATGGCCGGGGACAAGGACGGAGGCGGCGGAGTCAAGCAAGGCGACAGCCCCGAAAGCACAGTTGTGGACATGGCATTTCTCCACCAACTGGCCAACGACCTGTACCGCCTGCTGGACGTGCAAAAAGTGGCCGAAGATGAAAAGCCCATAGACATTTCCGTTATCAACGAAGGGCTTCGCATCACGGTGTTTAACCGCAGAGAGCAGCCCTTTTTCCTGAAGGACAGCGCCGTATTCACCCGCTGGGGAGAGCTTGTGGTGCAGAACCTTGCCTGGCTGATGGACCGCTACAACATGGCCGTCGTGATAGAGTCCTACACTGCGGACAGCTTCCGCAGCGGAAGCGCAAATTACGGCCCGTGGGAGCTTTCCGGCGACAGGGCCAACGCAATGCGCCGCGGACTGGTGCATTACGCGCTCGACCCGGAGAAAATCGACAGAGTGACTGCCTACGTCAGCCCCGCCCCCAAGGACGTTCCACCCGACGAAGCGGACCTGAACCAGCGCGTGGAAATCAGCCTGATAATGAAACGCAGCAAGAACTAGCACTTGCGAAAGAGCACACACCAGAACATAAACACTTCCGATGGAGAGTTACCTGAAGGGAAGACAGAAGGCGCAACGCTTTCAAGTCAAAGTCCCCCCGCAAAAAGACAGCGGGCTGGACGCTCTTGCACCCGCCAATGAGGAGCCGGAGCAGATTGTGCGCGCAGAGCCTGCGCAAGACGCCGAACTGCCCCCCGACGCGCCGGATGTTGACCTTGTGATGCGCAAGGGAGTGGTGCGCAGGATAATCATCCATATGCCCGACGGCAACAGGCTGGAGCTGGACTGCGTTTACCCGGGCGACGAAGAAGAAGAATAGAGAGCGCGGCTCCCATCTTAGGAACCGGCTGGCACGACGGGACGTTTTACGCTTTGGGGGTTACGACAAAGAAGCGGCAGAGGATACGTGCGCAGGCGAAGCTGCGAAAACACATCCATATTGTCATCCGTTGCGCAAACCGGCGTGGTCCACTATTCCCGACTAATGACCACGCGCTCGGGATGTCCGGGTTCACGAATGTAGGCGTAGTGAAGACCGGTGGCTATCGATATGAGCTGCAAGATATCCTCCAGACTCTCTTTCTCGAAATTAGCGGTGAGCATAGCGTTTCCTATGTCAGCATTTTCCATGTAAACCTCGATACCGAAGCGGCGTTCAATACTGCGAGCAACTGTTGATAAAGGCGTGCTCTTGAACACCATACGTCCGTCAAGCCACGCGAGAAGACTCTTCTCATCGAAACCGGCTACATGTGCTTCGCCGCTTTTTCGGTTCCATGTGTATGATTGACCGGGTTG
The DNA here is from genome assembly GCA_016928295.1 of Opitutales bacterium. GTDB lineage: Bacteria > Verrucomicrobiota > Verrucomicrobiia > Opitutales > Oceanipulchritudinaceae > Verruco-01. The sequence goes on along the minus strand of JAFGLA010000065.1, from coordinate 58,091 downwards.
CAGGAGCAGCTCGCCAGTCTGCCCTGAAGAATCTTTAGCAGAGTTGCTAACTCTCACGGAGCCTTCCACAAGAGCCACGGTGGTACGGTCTTCCGGCTATGCCGCTTTGAGAACCTGCGATACAAGGAGATAGCCAAAGTCCTCGGCATCTCGAAAAACACTGTTCAAAACCACATGGTAATTGCCATGAGGCAGCTCAGCGGCCAGCTGGACCGACTTCGCGAGATGATGTAGACAGCTGTTCTCCACACCGCTATTGCGAGCCTGCACATGGGGTTGGATGCATGGAAACTGCACTTCATAACAGTGTTGACGCACAATTGCGCCCCATACGTAACACGAGCGCATAGTAGATTCTGGAGAGCGCATGCGTCATATCCAATGATGACTATGAACATGTTTCATTTCTACAGGGCACCTCTAATAACCGGTTTCGTCGCGAGAACGAAGATTTGCCGATGGATGGCAAGGCTTCGCAAGCGAGTAGTATTGAAAAAATCCAGAGAAAGTCATGCACCACCAATACCTTGCGCATCGGTATTGACTGCTTCGGGATAGGCGAACGAAGTCGCCGTAAGGGCAAAGCCCTTCAAAGAGGGAGGGTTTATACCCTCCCGCGGCAAAGACCGTTCGCAGTAGAAACCCGAGGTTATTGGAGATGCCCTTATGTACATTCGCAAGTGTGTATCAGGGCGATACATGGAAGGCGTTGAAGCAATGCAACGCTCTGGATTGCACCACACTAGTGAGCAACTCAAAAGCTGTCGCACTTATGACACGCATTCGTCACGCATCATTAACCATTCCACTTAGTAGATTCAGAGAGTCTGCCGCGTCTATTCTTATGAACGCCAATCTCGGACTGGCGCTAAATCAATTCATAAGAAAAAACACCTACAATGACCACTATACGCAAAACGATTCTGGCACTTATCAGGTTTACAGCAACGTATCCTACCTTGATGAGGTTAATCACATCATCGGGCCGAACGATGACGGTTACGGCATGCTCTACTATGACGGTCAGTTCGGTTCGGACGCCCTGATAGATGCATCAAATGTCGACTAGCCCTAGTATGAAAAACAGCCAACAAAGAGCATATTCTACACGTCGATAACGTCATCGTCGTGACGCTTGCGAGTGTGCCCCCTTCGGCCCCGCTGGATTACCACGAGCTGGCCACCGTTAAGAAGCATGTTGGTCAGGCTGATTACAAGCGACCCGAGAAGAGCCGCGCCGAGGCCGGACACCTCGAACCCATCAACGAGGACCGAAGCCAGATGCAGCAGGAACGCGTTGATAAGCCAGATCCCAAGCCCGAAGCTGAGTATCACAAAAGGCAGCGTGAGAAGCACCAGCAAGGGCTTCATCACCGCGTTCAGGAACGCGAGAATCAGAACGACAAACGAAAGCACCATCCAGTTGTCGTTGTATTCGATTCCCGGAACTATGCTCGCCGCGAGCAGTACTCCGGCGGCCAGAACAACCATGTTTCGCAAGAAAGTCATACGCTTCCAGACAGCATACCGTCGCGAATGCTCCCAAGTAAACACGTAACGCCCCAAACGCCGCCTTTTACTCGACCCATGTGAAAGTCTGCAACGGAATCACAAGCATCCCCTCCTTGCTGTCTTCATGAGGGAAGAGAACCATGCGCACCCTGTAAGTGTTCGGCGGAGGAATGTACCTATTGTGACGCAAGGCCGCTTTTCCCGCCTCGGGACGCAGCACCAGATGCATTTCGTCGCCATTTTTGCCCCGATGCTCGATGTGCACAACAACGCGACTGAACGGGCACTGCTCTACCCTGCCGTCCAAGTCCATGAACACCAACTGGAAACGACGATCTACAAGACGCATGTTTATCATGCCACGGCCCTGCACCTCCAAGGTGAGCCCCTTCTGATCCGGCATCTTCTCGCCAATGGTCTGCGCCACAGCGGAAAACTGGAACATAAGCAGTGCACAGACCAGAAGCGCCAGTATTCTCATGGGAAAGAATCCTTAATAGAGCAAGGTCATGAACGCAAGCTGGCAGGACAGCAAGGAATTGTAAAAGACACACCCGGAGTCCCGCCAAAACGACGGGGATTTTCATACCGCTCGCAAAGAAATCAAGTTTCTGAGCGAAATCTTAGCAAGTTGCTATTCATCATAAAATGGACAACCCGAATTAGAGTATTAGGGAGTGTTTGGAAATTGGCGGACCGAGGAGGCGGGATGTATTTTCGTGGGAAAAACCGGAACATGAGGCGAAGTGAATCGAGATTCCCCGAGCCGAATGGGGAGGTTTTTCACCGAAAAGACGCCCGCATTCCGACGGGAGTCCGGTTTTCAAACACTCCCTAGCCGTATCTACGCCGCTTGAGCGCGAGCCTCTCTCTCTTCTACCCCATTCGCAAAGTGCCCGATAATGTAAGCATATTTAAGAGTGCAGCCGCAGCATTGGCAATACTTCTGCCTCAAATGCTGATGGCCGCACCAGTAACGCCCTTCTGGCCCAAAGACGGCCAAACCTCTGCCGACACAGTTACCACATTGCGCTGGAGCGCACAGGAAGGCTCCGGCCCTCTGGCGGTATGGATGGACGGAGTCAAACTCGCCGAGCTTGCTGAAGGAACGGATTCGTACACGCCCTTTCCCCTCTCTTACGGCAAGCACGAATGGAAAATCGTCCCCGATGGCGAATCCGAAGCGCTTATCCCTGCCCGAACACTGACGATAAGCGACGCACCCCTCTGCCGTTTGCCGGAAGGAGCCATTCTCCTTCGCGAAGGCTGGACAATGCGATCGTCCGCCATCGTGGGCATGAACGGCGCCGAAATATCATCACCCTCTTACAACCACAGCGATTGGCTGAAAACGAGCATTCCCGCCACCGCGCTGTCCGTCCTCGTTCGCAACGGACTCTATCTCAACCCTTACGTCGGGCTTAACAACATGCGCATCCCCGACGCGGACGAGGATTTCAACACGCGCCACAATCTGCTCCAGTACAGCCACATCGAAGGTAAAAACCCCTGGGCCGCTCCCTACTGGTTCCGAAGGGAGTTCACAATTCCGAACGAGCGCGCCGGACATCGCACATTCATCACTTTCAACGAAATTAACTACCGTGCGGAACTCTGGGTTAACGGAAAAAAGATTGCCGGCATTCAGGACATGGCAGGCATGGAACGCCGCTTCAGCTACGACATAAGCGAGTATGTAAGCGACGGGTCCAACTGCGTAGCGCTTGCCGTGTACGGCCCTGACCACAGCGGGCACCCCTCGGAGCCGCCGCTTACCCCGCTCGCGCCCCCGGGACGCAACATGGGAGCGGACGGCAACTTCGCCAGGAATTACACAAAGCTCGACACCATAGGCTGGGACTGGACGCCCGCCGTGCGCGACCGAGACATGGGCATCAGCGAGGACGTGTTCCTGAGCTTCAGCCAAGGCGCAAGGCTGGATGAGCTGCATGTCAGCACGGAACTTGCCCTGCCTGACACAACACGTGCCAGCGTCGAAGCATCGCTTGAGCTTACAAACGACGAGGACGAGGAAGAAAACGGTATCTTGCGCGTTATCCTGACGCACCCATCAGGCAAGACAAGCAGTTACGAACTCCCCTACTCGCTCAAGGCCAAAGAAACGGTAGGCATATCCCTCAACGGCGAGAACTGCCCCATTCTCAACGTGTTCCGTCCAGCGCTCTGGTGGCCGGTCGGTATGGGCGGGCAGCCTCTATACACGCTACGAATCACCCGCCTGTCTGATGACGGGCAAAGCAGCAGCACGCAAACGCGCTTCGGAATACGCAAGGTGGACAGCGTAATCGAAAACGACGTGCGTTCATTTTTCATAAACGGGAAAAAAGTCTTCATCCGAGGCGGCAACTGGGTCAACGACCTCACCCTGAACAACAGCGCGAGCCGCTACCGCAAAGACCTTGAATACGCCCGCGCGGCCGGGCTTAACATGCTGCGGGTGTGGGGGCCGGACGGAGTCCCGCCTGACGCCTTCTTTGACTCAGCCGACGAGCTTGGCATACTGATTCAGCAGGATTTCCTGAACGACTTCTGGGGCATGGACAAGAACGATCCCAAGTATTTGCCACCGGAAGAACTGTTCCGCGCCGCCAGCGAAGACATAGTAAAACGCCTTCGCAACCACCCTTCGCTCGTAATCTGGTGCGGCGGCAACGAGGGCATAAACCAACGCGAGAGCATCATAACCGACGAGATTCTGGCGACTCACGACGCACGCGGAGGCCGTTTCTATCTGCGCGCCTCGGATCAGTTCGGCCTAATCGGCGGCGGCCCTTACCACACCATTGCGCCGGAAAATTACTTCACCCATCCCAAACTCACCGGTTTTAACAGCGAGATAGGCCCGAGCGGGGTGCCCGTATTCGAGAGCCTGGTCCGGTTCCTCGGCATCCCCAAGGCTGCTTGGGCCAAGAACCGCTTCCCGTTGGATGCGAACTGGGCCTATCACGACGCTACGGACAGGAACGCCCAAGGCGACATGCGCCGCTTCAGCCACTACGACGACCTGTTGCGAAAGAGCTACGGAGCGCCGCAGAATGAAGGTGAAAGCGGCCTTCGCGAATACGCGGCCAAGGCGCAGGTGCTTAACTACGATGTGTACCGGGCAGCCATCGAAGCGATGAACGCGAAGATGTGGCACGGCTCGACCGGTTACAGCCTCTGGAAATACAATTCAAGCTGGCCGAGTGTGGTCTGGCAGCTAATCGACTGGTATCAGACGCCGAACGCTGGCTTTTACGCCGTTCGCAAGGCAAACGAGCCCGTCCACATCCAGCTAAACCGCGACGATTACTCCATCTCGTTCATAAACAACGGCGACATGAACATGAACGGCATCCGCCTTTCTGCGACGCTCTACGACCAGTGCATGGCCCGTGCATGGGACCGGGCGCAGGAAGTGGAGCTAAAGGCTGAAAGCTCCGCCCGCACGGGCTGGAGCGTCCCGCTTGGAGACAAGATGCAGTATCTAAGCCTGAAGCTGCTCGACAACTACGGGAACCTCGTAGCGGACAATTTCTATTGGATTTCACGCAACAACGACTTTCGCGCCCTGTCGGAACTGCCCGAGCCGCAGCTTGAAATCGAACAGTACTGCTTCTGCGACAACGGCAAGGGAAGCGTTACGGCGATTGTACGCAACAAGGGCAAAACGCTCGCATTCATGCTGAAAATGAGCCTCGTGGACTTGGAAAACGGCGAGGAACTTCCATACGGAATCTGGAGCGACGACTACTTCAGTCTCCTTCCCGGGGAGGAAAAGAGAGTGGAAATACAGATCGAAAGCGACTGCATCCCGGGCGAGCTCAAAGTCACGGCAAGGCCGATTCTGCTCCATCGATGAGAAAGGTTCCGCAGCCAATTGCGATAGTCTTTCTTTTCTTCCATCTTACATAAGCTATGCTGCCGAAAACGAACTCTCCTCACTGTCATTAGCCATGCCTCCTCGCAAAAGCAGCCCACTGGACAACGTACTTGGCCGACTGGACGATCTGGACCAGCAGAATCTGGCCATTTTGGTACAGCGTCTGGCCCGTGAGCGACGCCTGCTTGAAACGGTGTTCAACACCATCCGGGAGGGCATCATGGTCATCGGGCGCAGGGGCATAATCGACTACGCCAATTCGGCGGCTGCGAATCTGCTGGGCTTTCAGCTCAAGGAAGTTGGACGCGCCGTGCTTTGGAAGCAGGTGCCGGAATTAGCACGCACGCTGCATCTAGCCGACGACGGGGCGCTGCACGAGCTGTCGGGCATATCGCGGGAGGTCGAGATAAGCTACCCTGCCGAACGGGTGCTGCACATCTACATAGTGCCCCTGAACATCGAAGACCCAAGCCCTCGCGACGAGTCCGAACGCAGCCACGCGGTCATCCTTTCCGACATTACCGAGGAAAAGGAAAGCGCGCGCCAGATGATAGAGAGCGAAAAGGTGCAAAGCATCATCGACCTATCCGCCGGAGTGGCGCACGAGCTTGGCAACCCCTTAAACTCCATCACGATACACCTCCAGCTTGCCCGCAAGCAGCTTGCCAGACTGGAAAACGACGCCAGAAAGGAAAAAATCGAGCGCGCCTTGAGCGTGTGCGGAGACGAGGTGGCGCGGCTGGACGGCATAATAAAGCACTTTCTCGAAGCGGTTCGCCCGATGGACCCGGACTTTGCGGATCTGGACCTTGTCAGCGTGCTGGAAGAATCGCTGGAATTTCTCGGTCAGGAGCTTACAGACGCGGGCCTTTCCGTGGATGTCGAACTGGACAGCGCCCTGCCCACAGTCCTTGGAGACAGGGGGCAGATAAAACAGGTCTTCTACAACATCATAAAGAACGCGCGCGACGCGACCCCTACGTGCGGAAGCATACGCATTCGCACCCGCAGCGACGACCAGTTTGCCTACGTGCAGATTGGTGACAACGGCCAGGGCATAGACCAGAACGACATGCCGAAAATATTCCGCCCCTACTTCACGACAAAGAAGAGCGGCAACGGCCTAGGCATGATGGTGGTGCAGCGCATTATGCGCGCCCACGGGGGCCGTATCGGCATAGACAGCCAGAAGGGCAAGGGCACGGTAGTCACGCTGCAATTCCCGCAAAAAGAGAGGCGCGTTCGCCTGCTCGGTGCGGCATCGGAGTAAGATTCACGGCGCTGCGCATTTGCAGAAGGCGCACTGCCCCACGCTTGGCGCGTTTCTTTTACCTGCGTCCGCTGTGGCGGCGGGCTTCCTGTTTTACGAACAGTGGAAGTATCTCCCGCTCCATGTATTCAAAGGCTGCGGCGAGGCCATGCGCCTCATACACGCGCCCGATTCTTGCCTCGACATGCGTCGGCTCGCCAAACGCTGTAAGGAACTGGTTGCAGGTCATGCGCCGGAACAAGTCCGAACGATCCGCACTTGAGGGACAGTTGGCCACTATCCAGCGCCTTGCAAAGAGGCCCAGCACCGCATCGCCTATCCACGCCTGTTCACGAATGAGGGCGTAGTCTGAAGGCTCCGGCGGAACGGTCAGTTCTGCCTTACCATCCGACATTTGCTTCCTTGCGCAAGAGATCGCGATAGTCGCGCAGGCCCTGAATCTCTATCCCCGGGATGAGCGTTATGCCGACAGTCGAAAAGTCCCCGTTGTTCTGGTATACTTTCAGCCAGTCGGCGGCGGAAATTATGTGCTGTGGATACTCGCGCTCCACGGTCAACACCCCGCTGAGATTTCTGTATATGCGCTTGATCGCCCAGAGTTCCACCTCCGCCGCGCCCTGCTGGCTGAGGGGCTTGCCGGATTGGGGCGTAAATACGGGCACGACCATTACCAATTCGTAACAGGGACGAATGAGGGTGCGCACCTCCACATAGTGGCGGCCATTCTCGTATTTGAGATTGTAAAAGCCGTTCGTGTAGAGCTTTCCGAACTCGATTAGAGCAGGGAAACGCTCCATTGCCTGACGAATCTGAAGCTCCGTGCCGGAGTCCGTCTCGGCAGAAAGTTGACCAGCGCCGCAAAACAACATCAGCGACACGGCTATGATACGAAAGAGTCTCTTATTCATGGTTAATCTCCCCGCAGCACGGCCAAGTGACAGGCTCATTCTTCGACAGGTTCCGCAACGGGTACGTTTTTGACACTTGCGAGCAAGGCGTTCGCCTTGGAAATATCCTCGGCTGCGTGCCGCGTCATGTCGTATTCGATAAACTCTCCCGCTATGCGAACGGCGGCAGCTATTGCGTTTGCCGAAGCCGAACCGTGCGCCTTGATTACGTTGCCCTGAAGGCCAAGAAGCGGTGCGCCGCAGTAGCGGTCGGGGTCGAGGCGGTGTTTCACGTCCTTGAAGGCTCCGCGCATGAGTAATGCGCCGGCCATGCGGACCGGATTGCGCTTCACCTCGTCCTTCATGATGGAGCGGAACGCCTTGAACAGTGCCTCGCAGGTCTTGAGCAACACGTTGCCCGTAAATCCATCGCAAAGGACTACATCCACCTTGTTTTCAAAAACGTCAAAGCCTTCAATCGGACCGACATAGTTTATCAAGTCGCCGATTGAACGCAGCTTTTCGTTGCTGGACTGTATAAGCTCATGTCCCTTGCTCTCCTCCGTCCCGATGGAAAGAAGGCCCACGCGGGGCTTGTCCCTCCCGAGGGTGAGCCGGCAGAAGTGGCTGCCTAGAATGGCGTTGTGGACGTGGTGCTCCGGCTTTGTCGTGGGGTTCGCCCCGACGTCGAGCATAACGAAGTGCTGTTCACGGCTCGGCCATACCGATGCGAGCGCGGGACGTTCCACCCCCGCCATCTGGCGGAGTTTGATCGTGCCGCAAGCCATCAGACTGCCCGTGTTGCCACAGGAAACGGCGGCGTGACAGGCACCAAGTTTGACAAGCTCCACCGCACGGACAAGGCTTGAGTCACGCTTCTGCTTGATGCTCTTGATCGGCTTTTCATCCATGCCGATGACTTCAGAGCAGTGCATCACACTGACGCGCTCGTCATTGGAAAGGCCGTGCTTTTTGAGCAATGGCTCCAGCTCCTCGCTACGTCCTGTGAGTGTGACCGACAGTTTTCCGTCGCTATTGCCAAGAGCTATCTTAATGCCCTCGACCACAGCCTCGGGTCCACGGTCGGAACCCATAGCGTCAACTGCTATAGTACGCGATATTTCGTCCGCCATTGCACTTGTATGCTGCTGCCGCGCATGTGCGCCAACAGCCTGCCACCATGGGCATGATGCGGTGAAAATTAAACCTCGGCGTCCAGAACCTGCCTGCCGCGGTACATCCCGTTTGTCGGGTTTACACGGTGAGGCATGAAGGCGCTGCCATCGGTCGGATCGGTAGCGATCTGGGGGGCGATGAACTGGTGAGCGCCACGACGCTTGTGGCTGCGCTGCTTAGACTGTTTGCGTTTCGGCTGTCCCATGACTGGAAGTATTTGTCGGAGTTATGCTCCGTGTTAAAAACGAAGAACGCTACCGTTTCGCTGGCGGCGGTCAAATGAAAAAACACATCAAAGGGCACAAGTCCGCAAAAACACGAAAAATAATCTGCACGCAGTCTTTAAAAGGCTGTCACAGCATGTATGATGAAAAAACGCTCTCGCGCTACTACCTGAGCCAAGTAAACGCGCGAAGAGAATCCCCGTCAACAACAGGCCCAATAAATCATGAAAACTCCCGTAGCAATCACACTGTGCATGTCTTTTGCATACCCACTCTTCGCCGGAAGCGTGAACGTCGATTCCACCATTTCATCGGTCACCGTTTACCAAGGCATGGCAAAGGTAACGCGCAGCTTCGAGATAGAGCTGAACGCCGCTGAAAAGACCAGCCTGCGCTTTGACGGGCTGCCGCGCTATCTGGTCGCCGACAGCGTGCAGCTGTCCGTAAGCGGGGGGACTCCCCTTTCGATCGGCACGGTGTCTTTCGACAACGAACTGACGCCTGCGGACAAATCGGACAGCGTAAAGGCTCTCGAAGAGCGTATGCGCGGGCTGGAAAGCAAGCGCGACGCACTGGTTCAGAAGAAAAAGATGCTTAACGTGCGCGCCTCTTCGATGCAGGCCCTTGCGACAAGCGTAAACCGCGGCATAGCGGAAAGCGGTCTGGATCTTTACAGCAAGGCCCTTGAGGCGATGGAGGAAGCCGAAAAAGCCCAGCAGGAGGCGTTCGAACAGTCCACCGTCATAGACGAGCAAATCCGCGTTCTGGACGTCGAAAAAGACGCTCTTGCCATGGAGCTGAAGCTCGCCCGCGAGAAGGACGATGCCACTTGCGCGGAATACCTTGTCGAGGCGGTATCGGCGGGCGGCAAAAGCAGCGGAACAATCAGTTACTACATAGACGGGCCTCGCTGGGAGCCGTTCTACATCGTCAAAGCCGACACGCAGCAGGGCACGCTAAACGTGGAATACAAAGCGAGCGTGTATCAGCAGAGCGGCGAGGACTGGGACAATGCGCTAGTAACGCTCGAAACGGCCCGTCCTTCCCGCAGTGCGGAGCCTACCAAGCCAAGGCCCGTGTTCCTGCACAAAGTCGAGCCGATGGCGCGGGACAACATGATTATGAAGTCAGTCCGCATGGAGTCCGCCATGATGGCGGCACCCATGGAGGCAAGAGCAGCATTTGCAGACGCCTCAAACGCCGTTACCGTGACAAGCTCCATGACAGGCTTCAGCGCGACGCTCAAGGACCGCACAAGCATCCCCTCGGCAGACAAGGCCACATCCATCACAATCATGCTGCGCGACATGGACTGCGCATTCCACAGCGAAACAATTCCGATGACTGCGGAAAGCGCCTTCCTGCTCGGCAAGGTGAAAAACGCATTCCCCCTACCACTTTTGCGCGGGCAGATGCAGGCCATTGTTGACGGCAGCACCAACGGAACGGGACGGATCGAGGAAACACTCCCCAACGAGGAAATCACCATCGGCCTGGGCGTAAACCAGAACATCATCGTAAAGCGCAAGACGATAGCCGAAAAAGGCAAGGACAGCGGCATATTCGGCTCAAAAAGAGTCGAGGAACGCCACTACGTCAACACGATCAGCAACCGCATGAGCGTGCCCCAGCGCATCGTCGTAAAAGACCGCCTTCCAATTTCCAAAGACGAGAAAATCGAGGTTAAGCTACTCGAACCGGCCAAGCTGACGCCAGACAGCGAGACTGGCCTCTTCGAGCAGGAAATCACCCTCAAGCCCGGGGAAAGCGTGGACCTGCCGACAAAGTTCCGCGTCAGCTACCCGGCGGACTGGACAATTAACGGCAATTACTAGGGAGCTTTCCCGCAAGTTCGGAAGGATGCCAGCGCGTCGCCAACGACGGCAGACTGGTATAATCATAGGGTGCGCAAGTCCGGCATGGGCTGCGCACCCTATTTTGTCATAAAATCAACGCTAATATGCTCATGTACAACGCGGAACTATTGCGCCGCGCAAAGGCTGGTGTTAGTTTGAAATACATCAAAACTCAGTCCGACATGGGATTGCTCTCTTCCCCACATTCCGGCGGGACCGCAGCCGTTTTGCAGTGCCCCTGTCACAGGGGTGCGGCATGTGTCAGCGCAAGTGGCAAGGCCGCGTTCTCGCTTGCTGAAATCATGATTGCCATGGCACTACTTGGCATCATGGCCACGGCGTTCATGGCCAGCAGCGCGTATGCGCGCAAAGTGGCCCAGAGCGCAATAATCAGCAACACTGCGCTCACCGTCGCCACGGGATACATCGAGCAGATAAAGACCATCGAGTACGAGGAGCTGGCGGCCTGCGTGTTGGACAACACCCTGCCCATCCCGACGATGATAAATCAGGGAACGGACGACCCGCTCTACATCGGCCAATACGTCAGCAAGACCATCCCCATCCGCACTGACGACAACGACGTAGTCCTCCAGACGATGACGCTCGAAGTGATGGTCGAAATAAACAACACCTATGCCAGCACAGGCGAAAAGCTGCTCGAAATCGCCGTCCACTACCGCTGGAACGAGCCCGGAAGCACGCGCCAGAGAAACGCCTGCATCCGCAGCGCACGCTCCTACGTGCCCACGTTCTAGCTACCTTTATCAATGGAGCCACCCAGCATGAGCACCCTTCAAACAACAGCAAAGGCACGCCCCAAAGGCTTCACCATCGCGGAACTGCTGGTTGCGCTGACCATATCGGCCTTCGTGTTCATGGGTCTGTTCCAGTTCACGTTCGCAACGTCCCGCATGCTCTTCGACAGCACTGCGAAAATAGACGTCAACCGCGACGTGCGCATGTTCACCCAGCACATGACAAACTACGCCCGCGCGGCCAACCAGTTCTACATCTACAAGAGCTTCGACTTCGCGGACAGGGACGACAGCGACGATCGCAAGCGCGACGGCGAATCGGGTGACTTTCTCCTGCTCATCTATCAGGAACCCTGGCCCGACCCGGACGACACCGAGTGCATCACGCGCCTCGTAGGTTACTTCCGCAAACCAGATGGCAGCGGAGACGACGCCACTGGGCCGGTTTACCGCTTTGAAATAGTTTATAGCAGCAGCAACTATAAGAACACTCTGACAAATACGCCCGAATCGCTCATTGCGCACCTATCCGCCAGCGGCGACTACGATCAGGTATGGGAGCTTTCCCGAGGCATGGCGGACGGGAAGCTGTTCTACAACTTCTTCGACCGCAGCATCATGATAAAGGCGGAGCTGTACAGGGGCAACAACGCCCGCCGAATCAGCGACACTTACAACTTCACCGTATCTCCCAGAGGATAAACGATGAAAAAGAGCGCAAAAGAAAAGGCAAAGAGCACAACTCGCAAGGCACTGCTCTCAAAGAAAGGCTCGGCACTGGCCGCAGTGTTCATCATCGGCACGAGCGTCGCCATGGTGGCGGCCAGCACGATGAAGATAGCCGTCGGAGAACTGCGCCTCAACAACGACGCGGCACTGCTTGTCGAGGCGCGCAACGCCGCCGAGGCCGTCGTGGAATACGGCTTTGCAGACCTGTCCAAACGCTTTGACTCCACAATGGCCTTCCCTTCGGACACGCTGGCTCCGCGCTCCGGATGCTCCCCGCTCACGCTGCCTGACTCCTTCTACACCCTTTTTGCCAACAGCAACCTTGTGATGCCCGGCAAGCCCTACAACGCGTTCAGTGAATGGGGCACTTACGATACGGAAATTATCGGCGGAACCGTCCCAGGAGGCACTTGGAAATTCATCAGCAGCCAGACTCCGGGCAACGAATACGATCCGCTCAAGGACAAGATGGTGCTAGTGCGCGAAGTGCTCGTCTATGGCAAGGCAACGGTGGAAGACGCAAGGGGGCGACAGATTACAGCCTACTGCTCGGAAGAGTTTCAGGTGCGAGACGCTCCGCTTTTCGCCCACGCGATTTTCTACAATATGGACATGGAAATCGCCCCGGGGCCTACGATGAACATCGTAGGTGCCGTACACGCGAACGGAGATCTTTACGTTCAGTCGAACAATTCACTCAATTTCAAAAAGAACGTATCCGCGACTGGCGACCTGTATCACGGCAGATACGCGGGCATCAGCGAATCCACTTCTTCGGGCGACGTGACTTTTGTCGATGGCGACGGAAATCAGGTGACGATGAAAAGATCCGGCGGCTGGTATGAAAGCACCATGGACGACTGGCGCAGCGTAAGCTCCCAGCGTTGGGACGGCAACGTTCAGGACGCCTCGCACGGAATACAGGCCAACAACGCCGTTGCCCTACCGAGCTATCAGCGCAACGATCCGGACACAGCGGCCTTGGACGATGCACTGAACTATGGCTACAACATGATTATGCCCTTGGACTACAACGGCACCGTCGATGATAACATCGAGAAGCAGAAGTATTCCTATCAGGCGGGCCTCTACATCAGCGTCAGCACGGACTCTTCCGGCATCACGAGCTACACCATCAAGACGCCTGAAAGGGACGTGAACGGAGATTTGGTTTACAGCGGCACCGTCCCGCAAATGACTACCCTCACGTTCACCGGCACATCTTTCATCGAGATAAAAAACTACCAGTCCTATTATTACTACGGCACGACTACCGTAACCAGCGGCCTTTACGACAAAAGGCGGGCAGAGGGAGTGGACATTCTTCAAATCGACATGGGAAAACTGCGAGACGCCATCCATGCCAACGATCCTTCCATGTGGGGCGGGCTGGAACCTGAGAAATGGTGGAACGGCATCGTGTATGTCGAATGGCCGTATAGCGGGTCCGACAGCGGTGGGAAAGACGGGATAAGGCGCGCGGTTGACGGCACCGGTGTCAAGCTGGTTAACGCCAAATCCACATCGTCAACGCCGGGCATCCCCGACCCTGCAAACCCGAACGTCGGCGCGTTCAGCACGGTACGCGGAACAACCATCGCAACAAACAACGTCCTTTACGTTCAGGGCAACTACAACGCGGACGGAAGCAGCTCCACGGGCAGCGCAACCGATCCTGACAAAACGAGCGAACCGCCTGCCGCGCTGGCCGCGGATGCAATCGTCATTTTGAGCAACAACTGGAACGACGCCAACAGCGCAAAGAGCATGTCAAACCGAGTTGCCTCGACGCTCACAGAGGTATCAGCCGCGATTCTCACGGGGCTTGTTCCTTCGGACAAGAACAACAACAACGCATACAGCGGCGGGGTGGAAAACTTCCCCCGTTTCCTCGAGGACTGGAACACAACGCTTCTTTACCGTGGGTCCATGGTGTCGCTGTTTGAAAGCGAGGCGTCATGCGACCGCTGGGGGCTTAGCGATGTGTATGACGCGCCCTCGCGCAACTGGGGCTTCAACACTCTTTTTGCAGAGGGCAACTACCCGCCCGGCACGCCAAACACGCGCACTTACCGCCGCATCAACTTCCGCAATCTGACAGCCACCGAATGGACTTCGGCAATGAATCAGCTAAAAAGTGACATGAGTCTGTAAAAAGCGGGCGTGGCAAGCTACCAATCCGGCTCATAATCATACGCAAAAACACGGCTACATACACATGGCAAAACCTCTCATTATTGCGGCACTGGCAGCCTTGCTGATTCCCGCCCTTTGCAATGCCCAGGCCGATATGCCAAAGGAAGCCGACCCGTATCGCGACTGGAGCGGGCCTGAATACCGCTGGCCTCAGTCAAGCCTATCGGCACCGTCGCTTAGCGGAGTGTGGGAAAAAGAGGAGATGCAAAGCATCCAGCGGTACGTCATAGCAGGCTCTGGTATGAGAATAAAGCTCAACGCCCTTGCACCCCTGCGCCCCGTAAAGGCGGACGACATGCCAGCGTGGGCGGGAAGCGCGCTTGTGCTCGAAGATTCCCGCTACGCAGGGGCATACGTGTTTTTCACCATCTTTGACAGAAAGGCGTTCATCGAAGCAGTAGATGCGAACAGCCTGAAGGGATACGCCAAGGCGATACTGAAGGACTCTGACCGCAGCGGCGGCATGGCGGAGATCGTGGATGCCCCAGCCCAGCTTGCAGGGCGCAGAATACTGCTACTAGGCTGCCAGCCGTTCGGCCTTACCTGGAAATACCGCCAGAGCGAAGGACAGATTACGCAAAGGACAGACTTCTTCTTCGACACCGAAGAAAAGCTGATGGTAGTCAGCGTAGTAGGAAGCGAAGACATACAGAACGAAGTGCGAAAGGCACTGGAAGAGATTCTTAGGCGCGGAACCTTGGAATTATAGTTCCGCGCGGGCTTGAGCCTTCCGCACCGTACTGCCAGCATAGCCTTTGCCATGCCCGTCGAGGAAGCCCCACAAGCAAACCCTGCCACAGAGACGAACAGCCCGTATTTGCTCGAAATACGGAATCTGAAGATGCATTTCCCTGTAAAGGGCGGCGTCTTCATGCGCGAAAAGGCACGTTTGAAGGCCGTTGACGGCGTGAATCTGCACCTTGAAAAGGGAGAGACACTGGGCCTTGTGGGTGAATCAGGCTGCGGCAAGAGCACGCTTGGCAAGTGCATCCTGCGCCTCTACGAGCCTACTGACGGCCAGATTTTGTTCGACGGGGCAGATATTACGCGTTCGGGAACGGGAGAATTGAAACCACTGCGCCGCAACGTGCAGATGATATTTCAAGACCCTGCCGAATCGCTCAACTCCCGCCTTACAATTGGCGAAATCCTTGAGGAGCCGTTCATAATCCACCGCATCGGCAGCAAGGGCGAACGCAAGGCGCGCGTCGCGGAACTGTTGGACAAAGTCGGCCTCGGTGCTGACGCTGCGGACCGTTTCCCGTTCGAATTTTCTGGCGGGCAACGCCAGCGCATAGGCATAGCAAGGGCCATTGCGCTTAACCCGCGCCTTGTGGTCTGCGACGAGCCGGTATCAGCCTTGGATGTGTCCGTTCAGAGCCAGATTATCAACCTGATGCTGGACTTGCAGCGGGAGCTGGACCTGTCCTACATATTCATCGCGCACGATCTGGCAGTTGTAAAACACATCAGCGACCGCATCGCCATCATGTATCTTGGCCGCATTGTGGAACTTGCCGACGCTGACAGCATTTTCACAAGGCCGCTTCACGCTTACACACAAGCCCTACTGCGAGCCATCCCAAAGCCTGACCCGCGCAGCCGTGCCGAGGCAAAGATACTGCACGGCGAAGTGCCCTCGCCCATAGATCCGCCCAAGGGCTGCGCCTTTGCCAGCAGAAGCCCCCTGCCCCACAGCGCCGCACAGGCAGCCGTGGAACCGGTGTGGAAGGAGCTTGAGCCCGGACACTGGGTGGACGTGCACCCCGCGACGGTGCAGGACTGGAAGGAGCATCTTGGCGAAGAGGAACGCGCGAGATTTGAAGTGTAGAGCGTTTGCATGAAGCGTCTCGCAAACACCTCACCGTACAGAAAAGAAGGTACGGTTCACGCGCAGATAATAGTAAGACGAGGTCCAGAATAATTTCCAAAAAGAAATCCAATAACAATGCCCGCTCCTGACAGATGAATGCGCAATGCGGACGCCTGGGAACAGCCGTCTGTGCGGGATTGCACTGCCCTGTTTCGGTAAAACTTTTGGGGCACGCTCTAGGCTCGCCATTACGTCAATTTGCAAACGCTCCCATTGGCAAAAAAAAGACCGGCACGTTTTGATACGCGCCGGTCTCGAAAGACTGCTACTGGATAAGCCAGCTTACTGAGCCGTGGCAGGAGCTTCAGCCGGGGCTGTGCTGTTAAGGTCGGCAATCACTTCGTCGGTGATGTCAACTTTACCGTAGGGAGCGGACTCGGTGTAGAACACCATGTCGAGGTTGTTCTTCTTGGCGACCTTGGAGATGGAGGCCATGATCTCGCTCTGCATCGTGGCCTGATTCAACTGAAGGCGACGCTGCACGCTCTGGTACTGGGCCTGGAAGCTCTGGGACTGCTGCATGATTTCCTGATTCTTGCTTTCGGCAAGAGCCTGGGCTTCAGCCTTGCGCTCTTCGGAAAGGCCCGGGTTCTGGGCGTCTTCGAGGGCGGCGTTCATGTCCTTGGTGAGCTGGTCGATGCGGCCCTTCACCTGCTGCTGCAACTCTGCAAAGTGCTGCTGCTGCTCGGCAAGGCTGCGTTGTTCGGCAATGACTTTCCAGTAGGACTGGGAAGCGCGCTGAAAATCAACGATGCCGAATTGCTGAGCGAACGCGCTGGCAGTTACGGTCAGTGCGAGAATGAGTGCGAATAGTTTCTTCATTAACTTTTGGGGTCTGGTTGGTGACGTGTGCTATCTATATACTGTTTAGAATCTCGTGCCAAATGAGAAATTGAACTGCCCGCCCTCATCATTGTAGTCGTCCGAGTTGATCGGGAGAGCATAGTCGAGACTAAGCGGGTTGTTCATGACCAGGAGGCGGATGCCGAAGCCCCAGTCATCATTATAGTTCACGGGATCAAAGTCTGCGGTTTCGGAGTTTACAAAGCCCCAGTCGTAGAACATCGCGATGCGGAACTGCTCTGCGACTTTGATTGTGTATTCCAAGCTGGCAAAACCGTAGGTGTTGCCGCCTACCGGCTCCAGGCTGACAGGGTCGCGCGGGCCGACTTCACGGTGTTCAAAGCCGCGCAAGCTCTGCGGGCCACCCATGAAGAAGCGGTCAAAGAAGGGAACGTTGTAGTTAACTCCTTGATAGTAAAGGTCTGATTCCATGGACCACACCGTTCCGGCGCGCAAAAGGATGGCCACGGTCTGCTCGCCCGTTTCAAAGGTGGGCAGGAAGAGCGCGTTGCGGCTCTCCACTTTCAAATACTGTGTATCTCCGCCAAGGCCTGCGACTTCCGTATTAAGCTGAAGTCGAGAGCCTGCCGTTGTGAAAAGAAGGTCGTTGCGCGTGTCTCGCTGAATCATCAGCCCGAGCTTCGACACCAGTCGCTCGCCAGCCTCAAGTTCATACACCGGAGATGAACCTGAAGAAACCATGTCGATTTCAACATTTTCGAGGGTATATGTCAGGCGGCCTTCAAAGCGTTCAAAGAGGCGCTTTCTGGCGTAAATGTTCAGACCGGTGCGGATTTCGTCGTAGTAGTCGGAATTGTATTCCGCTTCCGTGCGATAAAGCTCAAAGCCAAGGCCCAGACGCTGCTGCATGAAGTAAGGCTCTTCAAAGCTGATGATGGCCTCGCTGGAATAGGAGCCTACCGACACGCGGACGCGGAACTTCTGGCCACCGCCCTGGAAGAACGAACGCCAGTTGAAAAGGTCGAAATTGGCCTGCGCGTATTCAAAGAACGCGGTTGCCTCTTCCACCGAGCTGAAACCGACGCCGAATTGGAAGGTGGCGGTGGGCGCCTCATGAACGGTAACTTTCATGTTTTTGCGCCCGGGAATGTTCGTGGACTCTTCGGTCACGGAAACATCGTCAAAGAAGCGCGTGTTCTTGAGGCGGGCTTCGGATGCCTTCATCCACGTGGTATTGAAAATCTGTCCGGGGCGCATTGCCAGTTCGCGCAGGATGACCACGCTCTTGGTCTTGGTGTTGCCCTCGATGTTGACAGTCTCGATCTTGTATTCCTCGCCCTCGGTAATCTGGTAGCGAATGTCGATATTGTCCGTTTCGAGGTTGGGAACGCGTTCCGCGCGAACTCTTGCCTCAAGGCGACCCACGTTACCATACATTTCTTCAATCGCAGTGCAGTCCTCGTCCAGCTTGGTCGGACTGAAGGGATCGCCAGGAATCATCTTGAGCGCCCTTGTGATGAACATCTCGGGGAACACTTCCTCGCCCTCGATTGTGATGTCGCCCACGAAATACTGCCTGCCTTCGCGAATCGGGATCGTAAGGACGATGTCGCCTCCCCCATTGTCGCTGACTTTCACATCATCGTCATTGAGTTCGACATCCAAATAGCCCTTGTCCTTGTAAAAAGTGCGGATCTTTTTCAGGTCTTCGGCGAGCTTCTCCTCGTCCATGCGGCCGGAGCCGGAAAGCCAGGACCACCACCACTTGTAGCGGCTCGTCTCCATCTGCTTTCGCAACTGCTTGGATGTAATCTCCTCGTTGCCCTCAAAGGCGATGCGAGAGATGCGCATGCGCGCGCCTTCGCTTATTTCAAAGGTTACAGCACCAAGGCCGGTGGAGGGGTTGCGGTCGATTTTGTAATCGACCTTTGCGTCCGTGTAGCCTTTTTCGCGATAGAAATCGCGCATTTTGTCGGCGGCTTTGCGAATGCTCAGCTCGTCCAACACGCCACCGGGCATGAGCGGCTTTTCAGACTTGGCAATTAGCTTGCTGCGGCTGTAACGCTCGTTACCGGAGAAGCGAACGCTCTCGATGCGGTATTTGCTCTGGACGTTGAAAACGATGTCCACCTTCGTGGGGGACAACTCGACAAGTTCTGCTTGAATAAAGTCAAACAAACCCGTGCCATAAAGGCTGCGAACAGACCTGTCCACAAGGAGCTGGTCATATTCCATGCCTTCGCGCACCTGAAGATGAGCCATGATGACCTCCCGGCTCACATTCTGGAGCTGGCCGAAGTCTATCTTGATCTCATTGATCGTAGGCGAAACGTTTTGTTGGGCGTACTGTGCCTGAATGGTGCCGGTGGCAACAAAGCAGAACAGAAGCAGGAGAGCGTAGTGAGGGAAACGCATGAATGGGGGGCTAAACCGATTCGGTGTAATTTTCGAAACTGGTATATTCGGGAATGAAGGTCAAATCCACAGATCCTACGGGACCGTTACGTTGTTTAGCAATGATAAGCTCAACCTTTCTCGTACCTGCGGGAACGCTGGACTTATCACTACTTTCTCTGTCTTTGGCAAGGAGCAAAACAACGTCGGCGTCCTGTTCGATGGAACCTGACTCTCGCAAATCCGATAGGCGGGGAGGACGGTTTTCCTTTTCCGCTTCTCGGTTAAGCTGTGAAAGGACAAGGACTGGAACCTCAAGTTCCTTGGCAAGACCCTTCAAACCGCGGGAAATTTCAGAAATCTGCTGTTCGCGGGGGGTATTTCCCCCCATTCCGGAAATAAGCTGAAGATAGTCGATTACGATGAGGCCCAGGCGTCCCTTCTCTCTGGACAGGCGCGACTGCATTCTCCGCGCCTTTGCGCGCAGTTCCAGAATGGTGACGTGGCTTGCATCGTCTATCCACAGAGGGGCGCGTTTCATCTCGACGGCAGTGGTCGTGATGTTGCGCATGTCCTCTTTGCCAAGCGTGCCGTCGCGCACGCGGCGCATGTTCACCCTTGCGCGGCGGCAAAGCATACGCATGGCAAGCTGGTCGGCACCCATTTCAAGGCTGAACACGAGAACGTTGGACGGATCTCCGCTGCGGGGTATCGCCATTTGCTCGGCAATGTTCATCGCGAGCGAGGTCTTGCCCATAGATGGACGGGCGGCAAGGACGATCATATCGCCCTTGTGAACGCCGAATGTCATGCGGTCCAGGTCTTTGTAACCGGTGGGCGTTCCGGCGCTGGCCTGCCCGCTCATGATCTTGTTAATGAGCGTGGTTGCGTCCTCGACGCTTTTGCTCATCGGAATGGCGGCGTCGCTTACGCGGTCCTGACCAATCTTGAAAATCTCCTGCTCGACAGTGTCGATGAACGTGTCCAGCTGGCCCTCGTTTGTGTAACAGCCCTCGACAACCGAGGTGGCCGTCTTGATAAGGCGGCGCAAAACCCACTTCTCAAACACGATGTCGAGCCAGAAGGAGGCGTTAACCGTGCTCTCGATTCGGGATGTGATCTGGTTTAACAGGGCGTGCCCGCCAAGATACTCGAAGAGATTCTGGCCCGAATCGGGGTCGCGTTCCCTGCCGGGCAGGGTTCCCACCGTACGGCCGGCCAGCGCGTTGGCCAGAGTAATCTGGTCCACGCCGACGTTCTGCCGCCGCATCTGTTCGATGATGTGGAAGATAATCTCGTGGGCAGGCCTGTAAAACGACTCGGGCCGAAGCCCCTTCTCTTGACATAGAGAAAGAGTTTCGGCCGCGTCGATGATGCAACATGCCAGCAATGCCTCTTCGGCATCTATGTTGTGCGGAGCCGCCCTTCCGAGCATGCTGCCTGCTGACACTGCGTCCTTGCGCCTGCCCTTGCCTGAGTATGAACGTGCCTGTACGGCATCGGTGTCTTCGGGGGCGGGCATCGTTCAGGGGCTGTTAACCCGGAAACTGGGGCTTTAGGACTGGGACTCTTCGCTTGTGGTGTCTTCGATCGGGTTTTCGGACACGATCTCGAACTCGAAGTCGATGGCGACTTCGGGGTGCAGGCGAACGCGCGTTGTGTGCTTGCCCAGCGTGCGAGCGGGCGTGTGGAGGGCCACCTGGCGCTTGTCCAGCTCGACGCCCTCTTCCTTGATGCGGGCAATGAGGTCCTGAGCGGTTACAGAGCCAAACACCTTGCCTCCGGGGCCGGTCTTGACGGCGATGGCCACGCTGATGCCTTCGAGCTTCGTTGCGAGAGCCTGAGCGGATTCCAGCTCTGCCTTGCGGCGAGCATCGCTGCGGGCGCGCAGAACTTCAATCTGCTTGCGGTTGGCCTTGGTCACCGGAATGGCGATACCGTGCGGGAGCAAGTAGTTGCGGGCAAAACCGGCGCGAACGGAAACTTGTTCGCCCTCGTTGCCGAGGTTTTCGACGGGCTTGAGCAGGAGAAGATCTGTTGTCGCCATGATGGTATTTTTCTCTGTAACGGAAAGTGTAAGTTTGGTGCAGGGAGTTGAACACAGACCTTTGACGTGGCCTGAAATCCCTGCGTGCTAAAAGGGAGCTACTTTAGAAATCGCGCGCTGCTTGGCAAGCACTGAATCGTATCCTTTGCACGATTTGCATAAAAGCCGCCTCTATGGGCGATGCAAGCGGCCTATTTGCCTGAGCTGCCCAGTTTGCGCCCGAACATCATTTCAAGCCAGTTGCTCTGGTCTTTGTAAAGACTGGGCTTGCCGTTTTTTATGCGAACGGTGTTTCTTGCCCTGTTGGACGCGACAATATCCCTGTTGATTGCACGAATGCGTATAACGCCCGGCTTGTCCATCGCGCCTACGTCCGCCTTTCGCAGCGGTGTGAACGAGGTGGGAAGACCGTACCATGTGAAGGAAATATCCCAAGCCGCGGCGCCTTCTTCGGGAATCGGGGCGGTCAGGAGCGCGGGACTATGCTTCACGATTGCGGGCACTCCCTCCGCGTTTACGCGCAAAACATACGCCGTGGGCAAAGAGCGAATGTACTGGGCCATGCTCGCCGCCCTGCCCTCCCTGTATGCGTTGGCAAAGTCGAGCGGGTCAAAGCCGCTCAGGTTCATGCCGTTGTAGTTGCCGTGGTAATTGGGCGTAGTGTATTTCTGTCTGTCATACCAGGGCTGAAAACTGCCGCCGAGAACGAGGCCGATTTCAAAATGCAGATGTGCCCTGTCCTTTGGGATGGAATACCCGGCGGCGCTGCGGCCCATGACGCCGATTACCGTGCCTGCATCCACCTGCTGTCCTTTGCGCAAGGCACCTTCCACCGAGGCAAGATGCGCGTACAGAGTGTAGAACTCCACCCCGTCCGAATTGTGCAGCAACACTACATAGCGGCCATAGCTGGAGCGCCCCGCAACGGAGCTTACATGCACGACCTGTCCCGAGAACGCGGCGTATATGGGGTCCGTGGCCTCGCCCTTGCGCGTGCGCTTCATTACAGGCTTTAGGTCCAGCCCTTCGTGAAAGCGCGTGCCTCCGTTGCGCACGGCTCCGAAAGTGCCGCTCATCAGCTCTCCGCTCACTGTGGGCTGAATCATGGCCGAGAGGCCCTCGCCTTCGACAAAGGCCGTGTTTGGCGTCGGCCATACAAAATCCATGCCTAGGCACAGCGAGTGAACGTGCAGCAAAAGGAGCAATAGGGCTGACAGTCGCGGTATAAACACGCTGCAAACGATGCGACAACGGCGGCGACAGGCAAGAAAACTCGTTCGGCCCAGCTTCTGGCGGGGCGTGGCGAGCTTTGCGAGAAACGTTGCACATTAGCGGCATATTTCCCATGTTTGGAGGGAACCGCCGGCCCTGCGACGCGACATGTTCATTTTGCCCACTTGCCCAATGCACTACAAGCCGTTGACAAGCCTCCTATTTTTGCTGGCAGCCTTCGCGTTGTCCCCTGCCCCGCTAACAGCCCAGACTCAGGCGCATGACGCTCCAACCGTCACCCAGCCGGACGGCACGGACGCACTCATTGATGATCTGCGCTCATCGGGAGCCAAGGCGCTGCGAGACACCGCGCTTGCATCCGCCGAAGGGCTGGCCTTTTACGCGGAGCTTTCCACCGTTCTCGCCGCCAGCCACGATATTGAAAAGGCCCGCCTGCAATATCTGGACATGGTAAGAGAGCTTGCCCTCTTTTCCATCCAGAGAAACGAAGTTCTGCCAAGCGCGCGAATGCTTGAAAACGCGCTCACTCTGGCCGACGAGGACGACGACAAGTCGCTTATCCACTTCATGCTCGCTTGGAGTCTGGCGCAGTCTCCCGACGCCTTCCAGAGAGCGAGGGCCGGCGCGGAGTTTGCACAGGCAGACAAGCTCGAAACCAAGATTTTGCGCGACGAAATGCTTCTCCACTACGCCCGATGGGCGGAAAGGGACGGATACAGCAGCGTTGGCGACGATGGAAAAGTGCGGACCGAGGCGGACCACGAGCGTGCCCTGCTCCTCTACGACGAGCTTGCCGCCAAAAGTGACGACGTAACCAAGGTTGAACTGGCGAGGAAGGCCGCAGAGAACATCCGCAAGGCCAGCGTGTCAGTGGCCATACCCAACGCGTTCCGCAACGGTTCGCAGCCGCAGTTCAACGTCAGGTGGCGCAACTGCAAGGAGGTAAGCCTTGCAATACATCAGGTGGACCCAAGCTCGATTGGCGAGGCGGCGATAGACACGTCCACATCCGCCATTGCGGGAAAAATCACCATCGAGGCGGACAACAAGCCCGTCCGCAGCCTAAGCCTGACAACAGCCGCCCCGCGCCCTTACACCACGGTAAACCAGGCCGTAAGGCTGGACGAGCTCATGCTCCCGGGCGTGTACGTCGTGAGCGCGAGCAGCGGAGAGCTTGCCAGCCGAGAGCTTTTGATTATCAGCGACAGCGTCCTGACGCTAAAGGTCGGTCGCGGTGAACTGCTTGCCTTCGCTTCCAACGCCTCAAGCGGCGAACCCATCGACGGCGCCCTCGTGCTGTTGTGGACAAAAGACCCAGCAAGCGGCGTCTGGCGCAGGGCGGAGAGCAAGACATCTTCGGACGGAGTCGCTCTTTTTACAGTTGCAGAACTTGGCAGCGGTACAGACATATCACACAGGGACATAGTGGCGTTCATGACCAAGGACCAGCAGAACGCCGTCGCGCTTCTTCGCCCTTCCCCCAAGGCTGCTCAGGCCGAGGACATATGGACGGCGGTCAGTTTGACTGATGCCCGCGTTTACAAGCAGGGCGACACCGTGCGCGCAAAAGTGCTTTTGCGCCACCGAGAGGGCAGCGCGATGCGCGTTCCGCAGTCAGTGAACGTATCTTGCGCGATCCACGGGCCGCAGGGCTTTTCGCCTTTGGAGAACATCGTAACAACTGATGAGGCCGGAACGGCGAGCGCAGAGTTTGCCCTGCCTGCGAACGCCCCGACAGGTGCCTACTTTCTTGAAGTGTTTAGAGGAGGCGACGAGAGCGCGATTGGCGAAGGGGCTCAATTTTTCGTGAGCGAACAGAGGGACGCATCCTGCAACATATCCATCCAACTTCGCCAGCAGGAAAAAGCGGATGCTTACAAGGTTGGCGAAACCATTCGCGGTAGCGTCCACGTTGTATCTCCGTACGGCGGACAGCTCGCCTCACACGAGGTGGAAATAATCGTCGAAGAATGCAGCTACGACATTGTTGCGCAAAAAAGGACCGGTCCCTGGAGACTGATTTCCACACAGAAACTGCGCACGGACAGCATCGGCGAGGCTGGATTTGCAATACAGACGACTGCGTCCACGGAGAACGATTTTCAGTTCCGCATTCTTGCCAGAAGCCTCGACAAGAGCACTTACGCAGGCAGCACGCGCACGTACGCTTATGCGACAAGGCAGGATCTTTACGCAAAGCTATCGACAGACAGGGTTCTTTACGAAAACGGCAAGGATGTGACTTTGAATCTTGCCACGGTGTCCGCCAGCGGCAAGGCGACGCCGAGCAACGGCACGCTGCGCCTTATGCGCGAATCCTGGCAGGAGGTCTGGGTTGACAGGCGGGGAAGGGAAATTTCCGGCGAGCAGATGCAGGCCCTTCGCAGGCGCAGCGGCAGTTGGTTCAGCTTCGGACAGTCTGCGGGCGATTACGTACTGAAGACTCAGGGCTACACTACGAGCATCGTCGCGGAAATCCCCATTTCGACAGACAAGCGCGGGCAAGCCGCACATGTGTGGGAAAATGTTCAGCCCGGCTACTACCGCCTCGTGTGGATAAGAGAGGGGCGGCGCGGCACCCTGCTTTCCAACGAATGCCAGATATGGGTTTCGGAGCAGGATTCGGAGGTTAAGGGATACAGGCCGAGCAGCGTAAAGTTAATAACAAACTCTTACGATTCCCAAACCAACGCCCATGACGACATGGTGCTCGTCGCGGTGCCCTCTTCCAGCCAAAGCGTGCTGCTTGTAAGCGGGGCGGACAGCATTCAGAACTGGCGAGTGATGAAACTTGGCAGCATGGCGCAGCTTGTGAAACTGCAAGGCAAGTACGTCGGCGAGAGTGTTTCTTACCTTGAGGCTAGTTGCGTAAGCGACGAAAGGCTGGGAAGAGCACTTAGCGTAATCCAGACCCCTGAAAGCCAGAGCCTCGGCATCGGCATCGCGGCGGACAAGCTATCCTACGAACCCGGACAGAACGCCGAGTGGACCCTCACTGTGCGCGACGGAAAGGGACAGCTTCTAAAAGGCGCCAGAGTGGCATTCTGGCTTCGTCAGGCGGATGACACACCGGAAGCGAGGCAAGGCAGTGGAATTGACAAGCTGTTCCCGCCGCTTCGCGAGTCTTATTCGATTGTTACTGCGACTTCCATCGACACAAAGCCCTTTTTCCAGCCCGTATCCACTGGATCGCT
The DNA here is from genome assembly GCA_016928295.1 of Opitutales bacterium. Taxonomy (GTDB): domain Bacteria; phylum Verrucomicrobiota; class Verrucomicrobiia; order Opitutales; family Oceanipulchritudinaceae; genus Verruco-01. The sequence goes on along the minus strand of JAFGLA010000065.1, from coordinate 32,055 downwards.
GAAGGCCGACGCTCAAGCGCAGCCGCAAGGGCGTCAGCTTGCCGTCCGAGAAGGTGGTTCCGCCTACGACAACACTTTGGACGCCTGCCCGGGCGAACAGTCCGGCTCGGGAGTATGGTTTGCAGACCTTGTCAGCGACGAGGAAGGCATTGTGCGCATAAGCCACGCGATGCCGGCCACCATTGCAGCATGGGAAGCGATCGCCGTCGCGTCTTCCGCCGACGGTTCGGCAGGGTTCGCAATTCTACCGACGCAAACGGCAGAGTCGTTGTCCGTTTCCATGAACGCGCCGGAGAGCATTTTCACGGGCGACACGCTTCGGCTGAAAACCGCCGTCAGCAACAACCTGCCAGAGGAAAGTGCCATTTTCTGCGACATCCAATGCAAGGGCATCGACCCTGTCACCGCTCCATTCAAGGCGAGTTACCTGATGTTACAGGCTCGAAGCTCGGCGTCGCTTAAATGGGATGTGTCGTTCAACAAGGCCGGTCACGGCTCATTCATTGCGCGCGCGAAATCCGCCCAGAAAAGCCTCAGCCTTCTATGGGACATGCTGGTAAAGGACGACCCGCGGACAGTGTCGCGCGGTAATAGTTACCTGCTTGAACAGGGAGAGCTTGTGCTGCCGGAGGCCGCCGCTAACGACAGCCTGCAATACAGCATTAGCGCATCTGCGGCTCACGTGGCCATCTCGGCCCTGCCAAAGCTGCTTGAAAACCCCAGTTCCGGCAGCACGGAAGCGGCAGGACGCATCGCGACAATTCAGTCGCTTAGGCGCATGTTCGAGAGGATGCGCTTTGACAATGCCGCCATTGAGGGCGCGTTAATCGACTGCGGGGCAGAGAAATACGCCCGCACGAGAATGGATGATGACATGGCACGTATCACAAAGTCCCAGAACGGGAACGGTGCCTGGGGCTGGATGAATGCTGAAGAGACAAATGCTTTCGACACGGCGTTCATCATGCTGATGCTAAACCTTTGCGACGGAGAGACTAGAAGCGCGCTCGAACCCGCTCTTGAAAAGGCGCGCGCCTTCGCGGCGACTGAGCTGCTCTCCGGCCAGCAGGATCTGGACACCCAGGTGCTTCTTCTCTACGGCCTTGCCAGCCGCGAACTGGGACAAACGCGCCCGTCCAGACTGGAGGCAAGGGCGCTCGTTAACCTAATCCGCTCGAAGGAGAAGCTGAGTCCGTTCGCACTGGCCTGCCTTACAATTTGCGCCAGCCAGTACGGCTTTGAAGAAGAGGCGCAAAGCCTTGGCGAACTGCTCAAAAGCCAGGCAGTGACAGAGACCGATTCCAGCGGCCATACGATGCTTTACTGGAAAGGCTCCGCGGTACAGTCCGCAGTCTCCGCAAGCGATGTCGAGAGCACCGCAGTGGGCGCACTGGCCATGCTGGCAAGCGAAGGCCCGACCTCGGAAACGCTCGAACAGGCGATGCGTTTTATATACTCCAACTTGAAGGGCAGCAGTTGGGACGGGCCGCGCGAAACCGCGCTCTGCATACTTGCGTTCAGAGACTTTGCAGCCTTTACCAAGGAAACGGACAACAGCGCACGCTGCGAGCTGCGCATTGGCGACACGCTGCTCTGCGACTACGACTATGGGCGGGATTTCCGCCTTGGCGCACCCGAACAAAAGCAGCACGTGTTGACCGCGGGCGACTTGGAGATAGGGAAAATCAGCATTGTGCGTAAGGAAGGCGAAAGCCCCGTGTTCTTCAGCATTGGGACCAACAACAGTCTGATAAGCGCGGAGAGCTTCAGCACGCTTGATGGGGCTCGCGTTTCCCGAAGCTACATGCGCAATGTGCAGGTGCCCACCCTGCTGAACGGCTACGACGAGGAGATTATGCCTCTTGGGCCTGAGGATTCACTTCGTTCGGGCGAGCGTATTGAGGTCGTTATAACTTTGGAGCTGGACGCAGACATGCCGCGTCTGATGCTTGTAGAGCCGAGGCCTTCATTCAGCGCCGCCCGCCCGCACGAGCGTTTCGAGGTGCGCATGGTTAATTTGTCGAATGCGGAACTTGCGCCCAAGACGGTCGAGTTCGATCACTCTGCCGAATCCATGATTGTGTGCATCGAGAACATTCCGGCCGGACAATGGGAAATCCGCTACCCGCTGCGCGTGGACTTTGAGGGTAGCTTTCTTGCACCGTCAGCGGAGTTGTTCATCCCTCAGCGCCCATCGCAAAAGGCAGTAAGCGGCTGGAGAATCGTGCAATGCGTAAGCGGAGAATAGTCATTACAGGGCTTGGCGTTTCCTGAAAGACAATCGCATTGAGAATATTACGTTAAGACGGGTTGGATCATCCGACTAGGTATTTAGGGCGAATCTGGGGCTGCACCACCGATGCTCCCGCATCGGCATTGACAGTCTTGGGATAGGCGAACGCAGTCGCCGTAAGGGCGAAGCCCTTCAAAGAAGGAGGGCTTACTCCCTCCCGCGACAAAGACCGTTCGCAACAGAAACCCAAGGTTATTAGAGGTGCCCTAAAATGGATTAAAAGTCATCAACTCCTTTACTTAGGTTAGATAGATTTAACATATTGACCATGAGCCGATACATTCAGCACATCCATGATTATGTTGCAGTGCTGTACACTACATCCGATGCGGGGCCCCGAGCTACTGGTCACCTAAAATAAGCGCTGCGGTTGCTTCGCCAAGTATCGGAGACGCTTGCGGTTGGCATGGATGTAGAGTTGTCCCCGAATACCTTGTTTGGGCGATACGCTTTTGTCGTCGCTAAAGCTACTGGAGCGCCAGCAATTGGCACGCAGGCATTCCTATGGTTAGTGCACAGGCCCGTTCACAACCTTCGTTTTTGCAACTATATATTGCCCAAGCAGATTGACATCACAAAAATAATAGCGTTCAGTCCAATTTTTCAAGTCACGTTTTCCCGCGCAAAACACCGACCAAGAATCATTTTCCTCCCATACATACATAAACACTTCAAACTCATGCTCTCTTCTAAAAACAACATGCTGAAACTTACATCCATCTATTTCGCATTGAGAAATCCATGACTCCTTAACCAACGGAATCATAGACGAATTCGAGCCAAGCACTATTACACCGCTATCGAGAAGATCAACCAAACGATCTAGCTCATCAACGCCACCGCTCGCACCCACAATAGCATAAGCATTAGACAAAACCACGAGAGCAAATGCATATAATAGTTTTTTCATTTCTTTTTTCATTTAAGAATCAACAACAACTTACCACCAATCACTATTGTTCTAATTCAGAACTTGTAAAACAATCAAACGGAAACGCCAGCAATGGAGGTAGCCCGGGCTCTACCACGTTTCGCAAGTCACTTATTTTTAATAACTAAGAAACTTGTCGTCTTGCCAGTTTAGGCAAAGTTAATAACTTTGGGTTGCGTTCAGTTGCATTCGCGTGCCTGCGGTGTTGCCATTTCTTACCGTATTCGGGCCTAATGCCGCCGCCTTTTCCTCCTTTCCGCTTGTTCCATCCCCTACCCTCGGGGCATCAGCCCGGCAGTAGTTGTCCAGCAAGAGAAAGCAAGAAAACTGGCCGTAATCAGTCGAATTTCACGACCAGAGCCTTGCCAGAATAATCAAGTGTTTTCACTTTGCTCGTGGCTGCATCAAGTCCGGCGTTCAGTCCGGCAGAGGCCAGTGCCATTCTAAGCGTCCGCTTGCCAACCATGCCTGGGAAAGAGCCTTCCCTGGCACCGATCGTAAGAGTCCGGGCGGCGTCATCCCAGCGCAGCGTGTATGTGGCACGCTGTGCCTTTTCGTAGGCATAGGTCTCGTTGTCGTCCTCGTATATGGTGAAGGACGCGTCCGCGCCCGGGTATATGCGTATCTCGTAAGGGGCGTCTGGCTTCTCCGTGGCATACTGGACAAGCGGCCCCATCGGCACTATGGACCCAGCCCGGACGTAGAGAGGAAAGCGGTCCATCGGGCAGCTCATTTTCACGGTGTTTCCGCCAAGGAAGCGTTCGTTCGTCCAGAAATCGTACCACTGAGCGCCCTTTGGCAGGTATGTGTCCACACTGTCATCGAATGAGGGTTTGGAATTCTTGATGGCCTGTATCTCGGACGGGGTACGCCATGCCAGCCGGAACAGGCGCTCGCCTGTTCCCTGATGGAACTCCGCCTTCAGGGCCACGATCTGCCCCTTGCGAAGCGTCACTTTGGCACCCTTGTAGCGCTTGGCTCCGAAGCTCCAGTCCTCTGTCAGCAGTTTGCCGTCCAGCCAGATGCGGATGCCGTCGTCATACTCGGCACCGATTTCGTATTCGCCGCTTTCTGGTGCGCTTATGCTGCCCTCCCAGCGGGCGGAGAAATAACTCGTTCCCGTCAGGCCCGGAGGCGGGTTGGCCAGCGGGGGACCGGGCCAGTTGTAGTCGATCTTCGTATCGACTGAAGCACCAGCCGCTTCGTCGAAGTCCATGCCCTTGTAGTAATGAACGGCCAGCCCCGGCCTGCCATCCGGGCTTTTCAGCACATCTGCCGGGATTGTGCCCGGAGGCGGCGTAAGCGGGTGGTATATGGCGCGCGTCACAGGATGCACGAGGAAGGACGGGCCGAACAGAAAGGCATCGGATATGTCGTGCGCCTCTGCGTCATCGGGATAATCCATCGGGATGGGACGCATCAGGGTGTAGCCTGCGTTCGTCACCTGCCAGGCCAGCGAATAGATGTAGGGCAGCAGGCGGTAGCGCAGATTGGTTGCCTCAAGCAGCGTATCGTAGGTTTTGGGATCAATCTCTTTGAAAATGTATGGCTCGCGCTCGATGTTGGTGCCGTGGATGCGCAGAATGGGGTTGAATATCGAGAACTGGTACCAGCGTGCGAACAACTCCCGGTATGCGGGGTTGTTCTCTCCGCCGGGGAACATGGCTCCGGGGACAAAGAAACCGCCGCAGTCCTGCGTCCAGTATGGGTTGCCCGCCATCACTACGCTTAGCCCGGCGCCTATCTGCGAATGGAACGTTTCCCAGCTGGCAAAAATGTCTCCCGACCAGGATGCGGAGGCCGTGCGTTGCGCCCCTGCCCAAGCCGAGCGGGTAAGGGTGAATACTCGACGATCGCTCGCGGCGCGCTGCCCTTCGTAGGCACCGAGAGTAGTCATTAGCGAATAACAGTTCAGGTATCTTGAAAAATCTCCCATCGCGTTTGTGCCAAGACTCTTGATGTCTCTTTCCACCTCGCCCGGATTCCAGCACGCCGTGCCCACTTCAACCTCGGTCCCATCCATCCACAGTGCATCCACGCCCTTGTCCATCAGGCCGTCCTTGATGTGCCTGTAGTAGATTTCGCGGCCTTTGCTGCTGAAGGCATCGTAGATGCGCGCCTTTTTCGAGATCCAGTGAAGTGGCTCGAAGCGCAGTCCGTACTGGTCCAGTTCGTGCGCAAGGGCGGTGTCGTTGCCCACGGAGGGCCATATGGAAACCATCAGCTTCAGGTGCATGTCGTGCAGGGCCTTCGTCATGGCCTCCGGCTCCGGGTAGCGCTCCTTGTCCCATATCATGCCGCTCCAGGTGCCGTCCGTGTCGCTGCCCCAGTACTGCCAGTCCTGTACTATGTAATCAAGCGGGAAGCCGACCTCGCGGAACTTGCTGGCGACCTCCATCAGACGCGCCTGCGTCTGGTAACGCTCCTTGCTCATGAAAAGACCGAAGGCCTGCTTCGGGAACATGGGGGCGGCGCCTGTCAGCTCCCGGTATGCCGCCACGACCTGATCTATATTCTGGCCGCCAAAAAAGTAGTAATCCGCCCCACCCGGCGCACTTTCCGCCCACAAAGTTGCTCCCTCGGGGCCGTCCTTGAAGCTCATCCTGGAATGGATGTCCCACATTATGCCGTAACGCTCCGTGGATACCATCATCGGGATTACGATACCGATGTTGGTCTGCACAAGGAGCAGCTCCTTGCCACGTCGGTTGATGCCTTCCGGGCCGATGAAGCCAAAGCCGTATATTGCCTCGTCGGGCTTGAGAGTGAAGGTGTTCGACACTTCATAGGTCGGTGCGCCGCAGATGCTGATCGCCTTCACACTTTGCGGGGCGTCGCTGTGCTCCTTCGTATAAAGCCGTCCCGCCGCATCATAAAACTCCAGCGCACCGGTCGCCTTCTCCACGACAACGCGAAGCTTCGCCGATGAAAGCGAAAGCGTCGATGTGGTTTCGGTAATTTGAAACGGCACTCTGACAGGATCATGCACGACAACGATGCTCGGCACTGTCCAGTGGTTTTGCCCAAGGCTCGTATTAACACGAACAGTCTCAGGACCGTAAAATAGAACGTTCTTCACGATACCGTTAACGCGGAACTGAATGCCGTCTTCCAGCCGAGTGCTGGCAAATCCGGCAGCGTTCGGCCCAACTACTGTCTGCAATCCGCCTATCTGATCTAGCCCCGTAACGGGTGCAGATTGAATGATGGGAGAAAATAAGACCATCGCAGCAAGAAACAGGAACGGTTTCATATTGGTAAAAGATGATGGAAAGGGATATAAAAAACAAGGAAACCAGACATCAGAAACTCCTGTGCAGGGTATAAACAACTCATATCACTCGTATAGACATTCTTTGACGTCCGATTCCGCCAAGCATTTCTCAGGCGACTACTGACCGATAGAGATTTCAAACATCTGTCCGGTAGGGACATGCGGTCATCGTATGGTGGTAATACGTGAGCTTCCCAAGCTTGAATCGCGAGTTCGATCCTCGCGACTTTCAATAACTGTGATTCTGCATTACGCGTTTGGATACGCCCGTAGCCCCACCCCGTGTTTTCCGAAGCGATCTTGATGATGAGCGCGTCTCTCTTGGCGCTACGCTCCTTGGCGGCGCAGAGGTCCCGGTTCTTCGGTGCAAATTTCATCGCCACGAACTTCCGATGCCAGGCATAGATCGTCTTCGGCGTGACGAGGGTTGCAAATTGCATCAGAAGTTGGCGACCGAGCTTCCAGCCAGCGTCGGAAAGACGGCGCTGCTGCTTGGCAGTATAGCGGAGCCGTTTGCCGTCGGCATGAATGTCAAGCGGCTCCCGGAGGACTTTGTGTTCCTCAAGAAGATATTCGACGACGAGCTGCTGTTTCCGGTTCATCCAGCCCGCCAGCATTGTCAGAAAGAGTATGACCTGCGGTTTCAAACCGGACACGGCAGGCGGTAGTAAGCCGTTGGCAAGCAATCACGATTCCAGTTTTCCGCACCCTACACGATTGGCAAGCGGCATTTCATCGGCGATGGTTGGCGCGTACAGTTTCACTTCTCCTTTGGAGGGACCAAAGCGCTTTCACCTCGCACGACATTATAATGGATTGCAAGCATTTGATAAGAGTATGTAGTATTAATCTCTGCTTCAAAAGGAGTGTTCGCGGTTCCGGGAAGACCAATGATTCTCCGAACTATCACTTACGACACCCCAAATAAGAATCGCCAATCTTTGTCAACATCGATGACTTGTCGTAATTTTCTTTCTTCGGTTTTATTGACGGTCCTGATTTCGGGATTGTTTGTTGGCAAAGGATACTGTTTGACGAGCGACTGTGCTGATGTCGCCACTCTGGTTTCTGCTGTGGGGAACTCCGATTCGGGAGTGGCGGAAAATCCTGGGCGATCATCCGACGGGAGCATCCCGGAACAAGCGGCGACCGATGACGAAAATCAGGCGCGGAATCTTGCCGAGGTCGCCGGCATGGTCGCCGCGCACAGGTCCCTGAACCTGCCCCTCGTAGCCGATCCCGACTCTGCGGAAAACAAGGGGATTCTCCAACACATGCTTTTCGAGGTGTTTTCGGAGCCGGAAGGCCGCGTCGCGGAGGTCGGAAGCATCGTCTCCCCAGCGGAGGAACCGGATGCGGTATTCCCGGATGCCGGCGGCACGGTGATCCCCGGCACTCTGGAAGGCGATTTCAGCGTGGATAACAAGGGAACCGCCAATTACACGCTCACGCTACCGGTTCCGTCAGGAGTCAACTATCTCGGGCCCTCGCTGGCCCTCTGCTACAGCAGCGAGAGCGGCAGCGGCGAAACGGGCACGGGCTGGAGTGTTTCCACGGGATACACCTCCTCCATCGTCAGGGGACGTAGTTTTCCCTCCCGTCACGGCTACGTCCGGGGAATCTGCTTTGACGAGAAAGACCACTTCTATCTCGGCGGCAAGCTGATGGTGTGCGTCGCCGGAACGCAGGGCAGGCCGGGCAGCGCGTATCGGACGGAAGTCGATTCATTTGTGACAATCGCGGCGGCGGGTTCCTCAGGCCTGATCGATTCCTTCGTGGTGACGGACAAGAACGGAAGAAAGAATACGTTCGGCAGGCTTGGCGACGCGGTCGATGCCCTCGAATACGGCGAGAGACTCGATCCGGAGCTTCCCGAAATTGCGTATGCTTTCCATCTCAAGCGGGTCGAGGATCTCTACGGGAACTTCATCGAATACGGGTACTCGAGCCCTAATCCCGGCGAAACCCTGCTTTCCACCGTTACCTACGGTTCCGCGTCGGATTCACCGACGGGCCGCTTCGCGATCCATTTTGTGTACAGCCCTTGCGAAGGTTCCACGTGGCTGTACTGTCAGCGCCGTTTCCAGTCCCGTCACCGTCTGGACCGGATTAATGTCACACAGGTTGCGGACGGCGCCCTGCTGGCAACCTATGACCTCGCCTACAGAGAGGACGAGGACTCGGGGCAGACGCTGCTGATTGCGGTTCGGAAAAGCGCATGGAACGGGCGGGAACTCCAGTCTCTGCGTCCGACCACCTTCTGCTGGAGCGCCTACGCCGAAAAGAACGTCGAGAAAGAGATCGACGATCCCGCGGACCGGTCGCCGCGCGAAAAGGACACAAAGGCGGGCAGCGCGGACGCTTCCTCGTCAGCCCAGCCACCGGTCACCTGCGCCTTCGGCGATTTCAACGGGGACGGGAAACAGGATTTTCTTTTCTTTCGCGGCACGCGCCTCGTGGTGCGGCTTTCCAATGGGGAGGGCTTCGATAAGGAGTCCGACTGGGGTGATTCGCGGGTCGGACCCTCGCACCTTTTCGAGGTGTGCGACATTAACGGCGACGGCCTGCGAGATATTGTCTTCGGTATGAGCCGGAAGGAGAAGTGGGCCGGTTCCCGCGGCGCCCTGTATGCGATGATCTCGAACGGATCCGGATTCACGGGCCTCGACGGGACGGCAGCGCCCAAGATGATCTGGAAGGCAGGCGAGGAAGGGATGGATCCCGTTGCGAAAGATGAGAAGCCCGGCAACTCGCACCGCCAAGAGAAAACCCTGATCGACAAGCTCGATCGCGAAGGCTTCCTGCGCCGGATCAACATCGGGGATTTCAACGGCGACGGACGTTCCGACATCCTGATTCACCGCTATGACGGAAGGCTCTCCGTCCGGTACTCGCGGGGGGACTGCTACGGCCCGGTCGTGACAAGCCCGGAACCGATGGGAGGCTCCGCGAGCGTGCAGCTCACGGCAAAGAGCAAATACAAGGGTTCCGAGCGTCGTTCGATCTGCCCGATCGTCGAAGATGAGAACGGCGACGGCATGGACGACTACAAATGGGGCGAACTGGCGGATGAGGAGAAATCACCGGGAGTGCCGTCGGATCTCGTTGTCGATTTGTGGTTTTCCGCTCTTTCAAAGGGGGACTCATTCACCGGGGCGGAGCCCATCCCGCCGCCCGGCAGTCCCGAAGATTATCCGCCTATCCTCCCGAGCGAGCAGGGGTCTACCGTTTTTTACGATCTCGATCTGAATGGCGACGGCATGACGGACAGCGTGGAATACACGGGCCGCTACAGTAAAAATCCGGTTCTGAAAAAGCTCTGCCTCAACACCGGCGTGAAGGCGGATCTTCTGATCGGCATCACCGACGGCAACGGCATTCAGACCGAGATCCGCTACAAGCCGATTTCAGACCCCTCGGTTTACACTCCCGGCGCCACGGACAATCCTTCCACCGCAGCCGTAGAGGGCGTCAGTTATCCGATCCGGGAACTTCGTTCCACGCGGTATGTGGTGTCCGGAGTCTACCAGGACGAATGCAACGACACGGGCGATGTGAGCCACTTCGGCAACTTCGGAGATCCTGTTTACGACTCGGACGGAAACAAGGTCCGACAGGTTTACGCCATTCGCTATCATTATTCCGGTGCCCGCACGGATTTCTCGGGACGGGGCTTTCTCGGCTTCCATTCGTTCCTGACGCTGGATTGCCAGACAAACCTCGTCAAATATCAGTTCCTGACGCAGGCATTCCCCATGACGGGCCTGGCCGCGCGCGAACAGACGTACTACGCTCTTGCGGCGGAGCGCGACCCCGCCGGAAGGGTGACAAGCCTCGATCTGGGCCTTCTCAGCAGCAAGGACAACACCGTCACCTTCGACATGGTGAAAGACCCCGTCACCGGTACACGCTGGGGAACCCTCTTCCCGTTCATGTCGTATTCGATCGAAAAACGCTTCGAATACTCTACTTCGCCCCAGTTTCCCAGCGTTTGCGCAAAAAAGCCGCTCTTCGGTCACAAGCTGCCCTCCGGTGCCCATTCGCGCATCAGCGCCATCGTGTGGTTTGACGAACAGGACTTTCCCGCCTCGTCAAAAAAACTTCCTCCGCCTCCTGAGGCGGTGCCCGTGGCAGAAGAATCGCCGCCGCATGAGTGCATGTCCCGTCCGGAAGCGGCGATCATCACCGATTGGCTCGGGAAATACCGCCTCGACGCCTCCTGCCGCCTCACCTACGGAAACATTCACAGGACCCTCCTCACCTATGCCGACGGCAACAGAGTGGATGAAATCTCCGAGTTTTGGGCTCCGTGTGCGGAAAACGGGGGTCTCACCGGGCTCGTAAAGCGCAAACAGAAGATCGTCTGCGCGCCCCATTATCCCGCGTGGACGGGCGGCCCCGTGTCCTGTTACACCTACACAAAAACGGGCGATGTTGCCACCAAGACTGTCGATTGTGCCTCCACGGACACCTCGGCGCATTTTATTGCCGTGGGAATGCCGAATCCGCTCCTGACCACAACGCTAACCTACGAGTATTCCGATACGGGCCTCCTTCGTCAGACTCTTCTCACCGGGGCCACTGAAGGCGATTACGACATTGGCGGAAGTCACGTCATTTCGAAGATTACGGCGTGGGACCCGAGCGGGCGCTATGCCGCCAAAGAGGAGAATGCGCTCGGACATGTCTCGACCGGCAAGTGGGACGCTTGGGGAAACAAGACCGAGGAGACCGACTGCAACGGACGCCACTACGTGGTCGAACACGACATCGCAGGTCGCACAACGCGCACTTCCAACACCCTGACGGGATGGTATGAGACCACAGACTATGGTTTTTCCGACAAGGAGGACAATACGCATACTGTGGCACTGCCTCCAAACGCTCCCGACAACTGGCTTTGCCTGACTTCGTCGTTCTACAGAAGGGACGTGAACTGCTGGGGCGATTCCGAAACCACGTATTTTGACCGCAAGTGGCGCAAGATTTGCACAATCAACGAAGAGGACGGCAAGAGCACAATGACGGACACCATCTACCTTCGCGACGGTTATGTCGCCGCCCAGTCCGAGCCTTACGTGCCCGGCGAAGCGATCCGCTGGACCGTCACCGAATACGACGAAGTGGGCCGTGTTGCAAAGGTCGTTGCTCCTGACGGCTCCGCCACGATCAACACCTATGCCGGACTCGTCTCAATCGTGGAGAAACGGGCTCCGGGCAAGGCCAAAGGCGCCACCACCGTCCAACTCAACAACGCCAAGGGCAATGTGATCGGCACCTGGAATCCTGGGAACGCGCCCGAATCGTGGACGACGACAAGCGTCGCAGGCAAGGCCTCCGAGATTGTCAAATACGACGGATTCGACCTTCCGAGGGAGTCCTCATTCCTGACCGGCAGTTTTCTAAGGGGCCGCACGGTCTGCACAGCCAAATACGATACGTTGGGAAAGCAGACCAACCTGTTCATTCCGAGGCTGGGCCGCACCACCAGAGTCTTCGACGCTCTGGGACGCCTGCGCCGGAAGATCGATCCGGACGGAACGGTCACGGTCACGACCTACGACGTGATGAACCGCGCGATAAGGGAAACAGTCAAGAAGCCCGGCGTGCCTGAAATCGAAACAACAGACTGGTATTATTACGACACCGTTGATGACGAGGGGAAACATCTTGTCGCCAGCGGGGAAGGCGGTTGGATTGGCTCCCTGCAAAGAGAAACCAGCACAACAACAGGGCAGGACGGTGAACCGACCGGACCTGTAAAGACAACCCTGTACACCTACGACAAATACGGCCGCCAGGTGCAGCAGGATCCGTCCGAGGGGAAGGAAACGAAATAGTCGCACGGACGCCTAGGGAGTGTTTGCAAATAGGCGGACCGAGGAGGCGGGATGGATTTCTGAGATAAAAATCAGAACATGAGGCGAGGTGAATCGGGATTCCCAGAGCCGAATGGGTTGGTTTTTAGCCAGAAAGACACCCGCATTCCAACGGGAGTTCTATTTGCAAACACTCCCTAGGAGCGCTGAAGGTGGCGATACACAAACAATCAGCCCGCCAGCATTGTCAAAAAGAGTAGGATTGGGGGCTTCAAGCAGGAAAAGCCAGGCGGGCGGAAGCTGCTGGCAAGCAATCATAAATTCAGTTTTGCGCACCCTCCGCCCAGTCTGCGTTTGGCGAATGTAGAAGCGGTAAACTTCCACCGGGTCAACGCCCGGCAAGAGCGAGGCCGTCTGTTCAAATCGTGCGATCTGTCGCGGCCCCAAACAGGGATTGCGAGTTCCGATCAGGGCACACTCTACCAGAGTGAGCTGGGAATCATAGGGCAATATATGCACAGACAAAGAAGCGCACAGTCACAGTGAGTGTCCGTGCGCTTCGATGTAACTAAAGCCTATATCCACAGGCGTCTAGTGATGAGTAATAAGCATCACTCTACCCTGAACAGTGAATGTGTTGTCGCGGTGGAATCGCCCCCAACCCAGACGTCAAAAGTCGAGGGTTCAACAAGCCAGGTCCGCGATTTGGCATTCCAGTAACGCAACTCGTCCGGCCCTATTTTGAAAGATACAGTCCTTGTTTCTCCGGGACTGAGCGTGATGCGCTCGAAGCCTTTAAGCTCGCGAACCGGACGAATCTGACTGCCGTAACGCTGATGAATATAGAGCTGAACCACTTCATCCCCAACGCGCTGGCCACTGTTGCACACGTCTATGCTGACATTCACGACTCCATCCACGCCAATCACATCTCGATCCAGTTTCAGATTAGAATAGCTGAACGTGGTATAGCTGAGACCATAACCGAACGGATACAGTGGTGCTGTTGTGTCATTGGCATACAGCGAAGTAAAATACTGGTCAGTCTGGGGCGACTGGGTCGCATTGTGGTTGTAGTAAATGGGGCATTGGCCAACGGAACGCGGCCAGGTGACGGGCAACTTGCCGCCCGGATTGACGGCGCCAGTCAGCACGTCGGCGATTGCGTTGCCGCCTTCGGAACCGGGGAACCATGCTTCAAGAATGGCGGAAACGTTTTCGGACGCCCATGTGATGTCGAGAGGCCTGCCGTTGAGAAGGACAAGAACAACTGGCTTGCCCGTGGCAACGACCGCCTCCAGAAGCGCCTGCTGATTGCCCCCAAGTGCGATCGTGGAACTGGACGCCGCCTCGCCGCACATGTCTTTGCGTTCACCAAGAACAATGACCACAAGCTCGGAGGCATTCGCCGCATCAACCGCTTTGGCAAGCTCGACTTCCATCTGAGCCTCATCCATCAGGGCCGGGGCAGACTTACCCTCTCGCGCCTCCCAAGGCATGGGGTAAGCTCGCTGCATGTCGCCGCCCTGCACGTAACGAATCGTGGTGTTGGGCAGCGCCCTTGCAAGGCCCTCACGAACGCTTACGGCCTGATCCCATTCACAGGTCCAAGGCCCCTTGATATCCTCGGCGGAATCTGCCAGCGGCCCTATGAGGGCGATGGATGAAACGTTTGGGGACAGCGGCAACAGCCCGCCTTCGTTGCGCAGAAGCACCATGCTTTTCTGTGCTGCAAGAAGCGTCGCAGCCCGATGAGCGGGTTTGCCAAGCACCTCGTCCTTCATGTCCGTGTTGCCGTAGGGGTGCTCAAAGAGGCCCATACGCAGTTTCACGATAAGGACCTCGCGCACGAGTTCGTCAATCGATCCCATGGACACCTTTCCCACGGCAACAAGCGCTTCAAGATTGCGCAAGTAGTCCTGACTGCCCATGTCCATGTTCACCCCCGCTTCTATGCCACGACGTGCAGCATCCTTCTCGTCTGCCGAGTAACCGTGGTTTGTCATCGAGAGAACCGAATACGAATCGCTGATGACGAAACCGTGGAATCCCATCTGCTCGCGCAGCAGGTCCTTCACAAGCCACGGGTTTCCGGTGGCCGGAATGTCATTCAGGCTCATATAGGCCGTCATCACGTTTCCAACTCCTGCGTCGATACAGGCCTGAAAGGGGCGAAGATAGACGTTGTAGAGAAGCACCTCGGGCACATAGCAACTGTCGTAATCCCTGCCGCCTTCCGCCGCGCCATACGCAGCAAAGTGTTTGGTGCTCGACAGGATGCGTCCCGGCGTGCCAAGGGCTGGCCCCTGATAGCCATGAACCTGGGCGCGCGCCATAGCCGCTCCAAGGAAGGGGTCCTCGCCCGCCCCCTCCACCATGCGCCCCCATCGGGCATCGCGGGCGATATCCACCATCGGAGCAAAGGTCCAGTTGACGCCGGATGCGTACGCCTCGTCAGCCGCGATGGAACAGGCCTGCTCGACAAGGTCCGGTTCCCAACTCGCAGCCATGCCGATCGGCATCGGGAATACGTTCTTGAAGCCGTGAACGACGTCAAAACCGAATAGAAGCGGTATGCCAAGGCGGCTTTCCTCGACGGCAATCTTCTGAAGGCGGTTGATCTGCGCCGTGTCGATCGTCCATAGAACGGAACCGGCCATGCCCTTGCGTATCAAGTCTTCGGGCTGGCGGTCGGGCGCAATTGGAGTCGCACCAATTTGAGTCAATTGGCCGATTTTTTCAATGAGCGTCATCCGTGCAAGCAGGGCGTCTGCACGTTGCTGAATCTGCGCCTCAGCTGAGGGCGTCGAAAGCTCAACGGGCGAAACATCTGCCGCCTGAAGAGGAACCATACCAGTTCCAGCCAGAGCCAGACCCGCCAAGGACGCCGTGAGCGCCCATTTAATATTCTTGTGCATGTGATGTGGGGTAATTGTGTGTGAAAGTCGCTCGCCCAAGTTGCCCATGAACTTACGACGACATTAGTTTAACCCATGCGCATATATTTTTGAATCGCTCCAGCGCCGATTCGCATATATTTTTGAACGATGAGGTATATCAACGGCTCCGCGGCACCTATGATGCCCATGACGGGTTACTTCATGAGCAAAGGCGAGCCTATGACCTGGCCCGAGGGCAATCTGGCCAACTGGAATGCATACTACACACTTCAAGGCTGCGGGGAGGCCGTTTATGCCAACGCAAGCGTACGCACCGGCGTCGGGGACTTCATGCTACTGTCACCCGGCGTGGAGAGATCATACCGGATTCCAGACCCTGAGCAGGGCTGGGAGTTCTACTGGCTGCACTTCCGGGCAACAGAACGCTTGCTTACGCAACTGGACTGGTTCCAGCCCTCCAGCACATGGCAGATTCATACAATTGGCGACGCATCGCTGAGGGTCCAAATCGCTGAATCGCTGGAACAGGCACACAGAATCAACCTGACCAATCCCGATCTGAAGATGCGCGAGGCAATGCTGGAAGCCATGCTTGAGGCAACGATTCTACAGATAGCGGCAGGCAGCAAAAAGATGGCTACAAATGCCGTTGATACGCGCATTGAACACGCGCTTGAACACTTTCATCGAAACATATCCGCACCGGCCAGTGTGGAAATCCTCGCCAATGTGGCTGGATTATCACGCTCGCAGTTCAACCAGCTCTTTCGCAGAAACACCGGAAGGTCGCCTCAGCAATACGTAGAAGATAGACGATTGGAAATGGCAGCCTATTACCTGAAATCCACATCGCTATCAGTGGCAGAAGTTGCCCAGAAAGTCGGCTTCGACAACCAATTCTACTTTTCCTTACGCTTCAAGAAACGTTTTGGGCACAGTCCCAATCATCATCGAAAGCGCGCTTTAAGCTCCAGTTAATGCACGTTTCCCACACCCAGTCGCATCGAGTTGTCCTGAGAGCTAAACTATGTCGTGAATGCAGTTGCACGCAACGCGTTCGTCATCTGTAAGTTGCGCAGTAAAAAGCCCTTCCGAAGAAGGGCTGGGCGTTGTGCTGTTCAGGCAGAGGTAGGCGAGATTTGCTTTTGCAATGACAAAGGGTTCGTAGCCGAGAAGCTGTTCAAGCGCCATAATATCAAAGAACGTCATGTTTTGCCCGCATGTTGGCATGCAGGCATTTCATCGGCGATGGTTGGCGCGTAGGTTCAATAATCCAGCTATCCGCACACTCCAGCGTTGCAGAAATACCAAATCCACGCTTGATTATTCAAAACAAAATGAACATTTTCACCTCAAATGGCAACGCCCACCGAAAAACTTGTCGAATGGGAGAACTCCATGATCGAGACCTTCGCATCGGGTGGCGATACTTTGGGTTTCCCACGTTCAGTCTCGATGATTTACGGACTGTTATTCTGCAGTCGGGATCCTCTCAGCATGGAAGATGTCATGCAGCGCCTGTCCATCAGCAAGGGTTCCGCAAGTCAGGGGCTGAGGCAGTTGACGACGGTTGGGGCGGTAAAAAAACAGATCCAACTTGGCGAGCGCAAAACACTGTATGTAGCAGAGCGTTCATTGCGGCGATTGGTCCAGCGACTGATCGATTCCAACATAAGCCTGCGCCTGGAACGCGGGGCGGACAATGTGCGCGCATTGTATGCAATGATTCCCGCCGGACCGGAGTATGACTACGCGCGAGGCTGCAACGACAGCCTTGAGGCTTGGCACACCAAGGCGTCCAAGCTGTTGCCCATGATTAACATGATTTTAAAATAAACTCAGATACACATGAAATTCGCCATTGCAACAGTTGGGATGGGGTATGTTGGACTGCCGCTTTCGCTCGTGTTTGCGGAAGCTGGCCTGCATGTCGTCGGACTCGACATAGACGAAGACAAGACGACCAAGCTGAACGCTGGCGTGAGCTACATCAAGCACATACCCTCTGAGCGCATAGCCAAGGCCGTGAAAGAAGGCATGTTCCGGGCCAGTACCGATTTTGCCGAGGTGAAGAATGCCAACGCGGTAATCATCTGCGTCCCCACCCCACTTAACGAATACCGCGAACCGAACATCTCCTACATCATAAAGACTGGCGAGGCAATAGCCCCGCACCTACAAAAGGGTGCACTGGTCGTCCTTGAATCAACGACCTACCCCGGCAACACGGACGGCGAGCTGCGCGAAGTGCTGGAACGCATCAGCGGCATGAAGGCAGGTGAGGACTTCCACCTCGCATTCTCGCCGGAGCGCGAGGACCCAGGGAACCCGAACAGCCAGGTCAAGATCATCCCCAAGGTTGTCGGCGGCTATACGCCGGAATGCCTCAAGAAGGCCTGCGAGCTGTACAGCAAAGCGATCAACACCATAGTCCCCGTATCTTCCTGCCGTGTTGCCGAGGCGACGAAGATCATGGAAAACACCTTTCGCGGCATCAACATAGCCCTTATGAACGAACTTAAGGTTGTTTATGCGGCCATGGGCATAGACATCTGGGAGGTCATTAACGCCGCCAAAACAAAGCCATTCGGCTTCATGCCATTTTATCCCGGCCCCGGTCTAGGCGGCCACTGCATCCCGATAGACCCCTTTTACCTTACTTGGAAGGCACGTGAATTCGGCCAGCACACACGCTTTATCGAACTCGCGGGCGAGATCAACACGTCCATGCCGGACTACGTGCTCAGTCGTGTTGCGGATGCCCTCAACGATCGCTGCAAATCCATCAAGGGCAGCAGCATTCTCATTCTGGGTCTCGCCTACAAGCCGGACGTTGACGATGACCGCGAAAGCCCCAGCTACGTGCTCATCGATAAGCTGGAAGCGCGCGGCGCCAAGGTCGATTTCAACGACCCGAACGTGCCCGAAATCCGCCCCAGCCGCGAACACTCGCACCTTGCCGGACGCAAGAGCGCCCCGATATGCGGTAGCTACGACCTTTTCCTCATAGCGACAAACCACAAGGAATACTACACGATCGATTTTTCCGTGTATGACATCCCGCTGGTGGACACGCGCAACTGCGCAAGTGACAGGTCGCGCAATGCAAACTATTACAAAGCATAAGTCATGAAGTTTCTAGTCACAGGAGCCGCGGGCTTCATTGCTTCCCGCACTGCGGAAATGTTGCTTGAACAAGGGCACGAGGTAGTGTCCGTTGATAACGTCAACGACTACTATGATGTGCGCCTGAAGACATTTCGCCTGCACCGCACGGCTGCGGCCAATGGCGCGGATGCAGAGCTGCTTGCTGCACTGGACTTCCGCACCAAGAGTGCGGCAAAGTATCCCGGCCCCGGAACTTTCAGCTCGGGTCGGTACTCCTTCATCAGGGCGGATATAGAGAACAAGCCCTTGCTGGACGTCATTTTCAGCGAGCATAAGTTCGACGTCGTTGTGAATCTCGCCGCTCGCGCCGGAGTGCGCTACAGCATGGAGAACCCAGGGGTGTACATGACAACCAATGCTATTGGAACCCTGAACCTGCTCGACTGCATGAAGGAGCACGGCGTGAAAAAGATGGTTCTGGCCTCGACCTCCTCGCTCTACGCCGGTCAGCCAATGCCCTTTGTGGAAACGCTTCCTGTAAATACGCCCATATCCCCTTACGCAGCGTCAAAGAAAGCCGCCGAAGTGATGGCATACAGCTATCACTTTCTCTATGGACTTGACGTGTCAGTCGTTCGCTACTTTACGGTCTTCGGCCCGGCAGGCCGCCCGGATATGTCCATTTTCCGCTTCATCAAGTGGATCGACGAAGGAGTGCCGATCGAACTTTTCGGTGACGGTTCACAGGCGCGCGACTTCACTTACGTTGACGACATCGCTCGTGGGACAATAGCCGCGATAAAGCCGGTTGGCTACGAGGTTATCAATTTAGGTGGAGGCAATAATCCCCTTACACTCAACACTATCATTGGCTGGATTGAGGAACTACTTGACAAAGAGGCAAACTACGACCGCAAACCATTCCACAAAGCAGACATAAAGGAGACATGGGCTGACATTTCCAAAGCAGGACGCCTCCTTAATTGGGAACCTAATGTTACACCTCGCGAAGGACTGGAACTTAGCGTCAAGTGGTATTCCCAAAACCGCGACTGGCTCGACTCAATTAAGTTGTAACCTCTTGGTGAAGAACCGATATTTGCGATCGATAGAAGCGATAGGAAGCTGACTGTATTTGTGCAGTATTGCGTTGCAATTTGGCAAGCACTGAAGCATCAAGACAAACTTTTTCATACAACTACAACACTTCTGCACGCAGATCACGTGTCCCACGCATTCTAGTTCATGCAGCATACCAGCTCCAACGGAAAGACCGACCATACAACCAGCCTTTTCAAGAAGCAACTTCCACGCAATGCCCTGATGAAGGGCATGTCTTTTGGAACCGCTCTATTGGTGGGGTTGTTGTTTGTGCCCTTCCTAGTGAACAGTCTTGGCAGTGCTGCATTTGGATTCATTGCTCTGGCAGCAGTACTCACCCAATACGCAAGCACGATTAGTACATGCATATCTAAGGCGGTGGCGCGCTACCTCACCATGGAGATGCACAAGCCCGGCGGAAATCCGATGGAAGTGTTTAATTCCGCCCTGCTCTTGTTTTGCATAGTCATGGTTGTGCAGACCCCATTATTCGTCCTGGCAATCACTTTCGCGGATACGATTTTTACAATCCCCGCTCCACTTCTTGAGGACTGCATAATTCTTTTCTCGTGCAGCGCTCTAGCTTTCGTATTCACTCTACCAACCGGCGTGTTTGCCGTATCGTCTTTTGCGAAGAACCGAGTCGATGTGTCCGAAGCTATTTCACTGGGGCGCGTCCTGCTGCGACCGACCTTAGTTGTGAGCCTTTTCTACATTGCAGGACCACACCTGCGCTATGTCGGGTATGTGGATCTGCTGATCGCGTTCCTGTTGCTAGTGGCAAACATTGTTAGCTGGCGCGTTCTGACGCCGGAGCTACGTCTTCATCCTTCGGTAGCAAAACTCGCCAAGTTCAAGCCCATACTCGGGATGTCGCTTTGGATTCTGATAAACTACCTTGGCACACTGCTCTATCTGAGAACGGACATCTGGATCGCCAACCGCTTCATCTCTCCCGATGCGGCGGGACAGTTCTCGGCACTAACACAATGGAACCTCCTGCTGCGCGCTTCGGGGGAGACTCTTGCCCTACTTACCGCGCCGATGGTCATGATCTACTGTGCAGCAGGAAAGGAGAAACAGATGGGACGTATCGTAAGCACTGCGATGAAGATCATGACATCGATTCTGGCAATCCCGATCGCGATCATCGTCGTCTTTGGCTCCGAGATAGTCTCGATCTGGATCGGGCCGGAGTATTCGGGCTTCAACGCCATACTGGCCATCGTCGTCATCCATATCATCGTGAACGAGGGCGTCTCGCCTTTGTTCCAGATCCAGGCCGCCAAAAACAAGGTGCGCCTGCCTGCACTGATGACGATGGGGATGGGCCTTCTCAACGTTGCTGTAGCGCTTGTCGTTGTCGGCTACTTCAAATGTGGACTCATGGGGCTAGCCATCACCGGCGCAGTAGTCCTGACACTCAAGAACGCAGTGTTCACGCCATGGTACGCGGCGCACTTTCTCGGCATCCCGCTTGGGACATTTTACAAACCGCTCGTATCGGGGACGCTGCTCATGTGCGCCTGCATGCTTGTTTCCTGCGCAATCAAGTGGGCGTTTCATCCCACGTCCGTCGTGGGACTAGCTATTGTGGGTATCGTCATGGGCCTGTTAGGAAGCTGCGGACTTTGGTTTGCGGTTCTAGATGATCACGAAAGAAAGCACATCATCGACCTTGTGCCAGAGCGCCTGCGGCCACTGGTTTCGCACATCCTGCGCAGGCCCCATGGGCCTGAAAAACACTTGCTACCATGAACATCAAAAAGAAGCTCAGGTCAGTTCTCCCCGCCTCGTGGATACGCAGTCTCTCGATTCTTCGCAACCCCTGCCTGCTGCACAAGACCTACGGCCAGAGACTGGCCCCATTTCTGCGCGTCTCCGCCGGAGCCCACGCTTCAGACGTCGATACACTGAAGGCACGACTGCGCATGTATGCGCACATTCTGGAAAAAGGCATCCGTCGCAGGGACTTCGAGCCGGGGCACGGCAGCGCCATCCATTCGCAGGCGATAACGTGTCTGGCAAGGCTCGCCTGCAACGATGATGAAAGCGTTCGCTGGGCGCGCGCAATCGTGGCCGAATACGAGGTCCTGCAAAGAGGAGCCCCCACGCACAAGTTCTCCCCCCCGCACGCATCCCCCCTGACTGCGGAACAGTCCCTCGCTTTCCTGCAAAGCCGCTCCTCTTGCCGGGATCTCTCCGACGCACCCGTCCCAGAAGATGCATTCCTGCAGATGGCCGAAGCAGCGCAACAGGCCGCCACAAGCTGCAACCGCCAGACGCTGCGCATGTTCTGCGCCAGCGGCAACGAGGCAGCGTTGGGATTACTTGGCTGTTTCAAAGGCTTCACTGGCTTTGGTCGCGGCGTGCAGGCAGGCATCGTGTTCGCTGTTGACCTGCGCCCCTACGATTTCCCACGCGAGCTGTTCGTCCCTGCGGTGGACAGCTCCCTGGGCGTTCAGAACGCCGTCATGCAGGCGCATGCGATAGGGCTGTCCGTGACGCTGCTATCATGGGGCAACAGCACCCCCGCCGACGAGGAGAAGCTTCGTCGTCTGGCCGGAATCCCAGATTACTGCCTGATTCTAGTGGGAGCAGTGGTTGGGTTTCCTCTCTCCAACCCAGAAAAACCTGCACGGATGCCTGCCAGGGATATTCTACGCATCATAAGGAGCGGGAAATGAAGATCTCAATCCTGACATTCCACCGCTCTTTCAACTACGGCGCTGTTTTGCAGGCCTATGCACTAGCCGAATACCTGCGCCGCGCCGGCCATCAAGCAAGTGTCGTAGATTACCAACCACCATACCGCAAAAAGAACGGCAATGCATGGAGCGGCAAGAGGATGGGAATCGTGGCCAACAACCTCGTGACGCCACTCTTGTGGCTTCGGCACCGGCAGTTCCGACAGAAACACATGGGCTTGGCGGAAGGCATTTACGCCAGCCTGGAAGAGCTTCGCACTCACGCCCCGCAAGCAGATGTTTACATGACCGGAAGCGACCAAGTGTGGAATCCCCGACACCTTTCAGAAGGCTTCGATCCGGCGTTTTTCCTTCAGTTCGGGCCGGACATTGTAAAGCGTGTTGCCTATGCTCCGAGTTTTGGCGCGGATGCCGTAGAGGAGCGGTACCGCGAGCGCCTCAAAGAGCTAGTGTCCAATTACGATGCGCTTTCGATGCGTGAGGAAGCTTCGGCGCACTTCCTTTCCGAACTGGTAGACCGGCCAGTCGAACACGTCCTTGACCCTACGCTGCTTTTGGGAGACTTCGATAGCATATGTGATAGCGCCTCGGCCCCTCGCAAGGGTAGTTACGTATTCGCCTACCGTCTTCAGGATTGCCCTCTGTTCAATGAGACCGCGGCATCGGTCGCTCAGCAGGCAGGCCTGCCTCTTGTCATGACAACAGGGGCGCTACGCCACTTGCGTGAAAGCGGAAAACCACGCCACCCGGGCGTAGAACAGTGGTTGGGTCTTTTGCGCAACGCAGCCTACGTTGTTACAAATTCCTTCCACGGAATGGTGTTCGCCACGCTCTTCCACCGGCCCTTCGTGCCAGTAGTGCTAACCGGCACCCTGCGCGCACGAAACAACCGTATTAATGGGCTACTAGAACTGCTCCAATTCCGCGATGCGCTCGTGGCAGAAAACAGCCTTGGCCCATCGTTGACAGCAGCCGAAAGCGCCGACTGGCCCTCTATCGACAGATACATTGCACAAGCCCGTGCTCGCTCGGCCCACTTCATTGACAACTCCCTCCGGTAAACTAGTGTTGGGCCCCATTATGCAAAAACCGGCTATCGTAGTGCCTTGTTACAACAGGACGACATCGCTCGACCGGTTGCTCAACTCGCTGATCAAAGCCGATTACCCTGCGGATGGCGGCGTGACTCTCATCATCAGTGTTGATTATTCAGGCAAGACCGACGTCGCAGACATGGCCGATGCGTTTCAATGGCCACACGGCGATAAGATTGTCTTAAAGCACAAGGAGAACCTTGGACTCAAGAAGAACCTCCTTCTTTGCTCCGACTACAGCATAGAATATACTAGTGCTATCATCCTGGAAGAGGATTCCTACGTAACTCCTGCATTTTACCGCTTTGCCTGCGAAAGTGCGCTCGCCTATGCAGACGATCCGGTTGTTGCAGGCGTGTCACTCTACGCATACTGCTTTACTGAACTTAGCTGTGTGCGCTTTATGCCCTTGCGTATGGACAGCCCCGTGTATCTCTCTCGCTGGCCAAGCTCACGCGGTCAACTCTGGATAGGTGCGCGCTGGAAGGAATTCCGCAATTGGCTGGACAAGCAGGGCGACGCCAGCTTGACAAACCCGGCACTGCCACCCCCAATAGCACGTTGGTCTTCGTCTTGGAAAAAATACATGGTAGCCTACCTGACGCTGAACGACAAATACATGGTTTACCCCTACCAGTCCTATTCGACAAATTGCGGGGATACCGGCTGCCACACGATCGAAGGAAGTTACCCTGATGTGCAGGTGCCCGTAACGCTGGACATGCACGTGCCTTCATTTCCACCATCGGACAAAATTGCAGTGCGCTACGACGCGTTTTTCAACCCCACTGAGGACATGCTCAAAGCCCTCCAACCGGAACTTGCTGGATATGCATTTGATGTGGACATGTGGGCGACAAAACCAGACTGCGCCCTGCACTCGGAATACCTTCTTTCCACCCGTAAGTGCCGCAACAGCATCTACTCCTACGACTGGAAGCTCCTGCCGATCGAACTGAATGTCATTACCTCCTTGCGAGGCGAACGGATACATTTCGCAAAGCGTGATGACTTCGCAATGGTTCCCGACAAGGAAGTAATTGTCCGGAATCTGCTTTGGTCAAACAAACTTCTCACCCCCCGTGACATGATAACCATCGTGTGCCAGCATGTCGTGAACAAAGTTAAATGTATCTTTCGATGAAACATAGGAAATACGAGCCAAAGATGTGGTCTATATATACGCTATTGATTAGCGGATGGATTTTGACGTTTATTAATTTCCACATCGGACCCATCGCATATCCATCGATTCATGCCTTTACATACATATACCTCGCGCTGAGCCTTGGCATATCGTGTGCCGGATTCTTCCTTGGCTACAAACATTCGTCTCTTTCCCGTGTGGATTACCGCATACGCGGGAACACAGCCATGTACGTTTTTTTGTTCATAACGCTGATAAGCGTA
Organism: Opitutales bacterium; assembly: GCA_016928295.1. Classification (GTDB taxonomy): domain Bacteria; phylum Verrucomicrobiota; class Verrucomicrobiia; order Opitutales; family Oceanipulchritudinaceae; genus Verruco-01. Next base: position 7,417 of record JAFGLA010000065.1, on the reverse strand, counting down.
CTAAGTCTATCGATTGCGATATACGACCGTAGTTCAAACGCTAACGTCGGGTTGGAAACCATGATCGAAAACCCGGATCAGCTGCGCCCTAATTCGGAGAATGTGACCACACTTGCCACTACACTCTCGGTCCCCGGAATAGGCATGTGGCCAACGTGCATTGGCATGGCAGTGTTCTTTTTCACGAAGCAGCACCTACGCTCGCCGCGAATGAAGCTGATATACACCGGAATCTTCCTATTTACGTTGCTATATGTTGGACGCAACCTGCTCACGGGCGGGCGACAGACGACGCTCTATTTCGTCTATATGCTAACAGCCATAGCAATTATGGATTCCAGAGGCAGATGGAGTAACATCTATCATTTTTACAAGAAGTTCCTCCCAGCGCTTCTACTAGTAATAGGAGCAATGGCGTTCTTTGTATATAACTATTCGGCATATCGTGTATCATACTATACTTCCGCGCAAATAGTCTCTGGTACAAATTTACGCTATGGCATGTTTATATTTGACAATTTACCGACTCAGGCCTCCTCCGGCATCATAAACCTGTTCTATTACTTCTCACACCAAATGGGGCGTCTGGACGATTTCTTTGAGTTCTGGCTCACGCAAGGGGAACTGTTTTCGCTTCGCCCTACGACATTCAAATGGATATTCGAGCAGATTAACGAATACTTGCACACAGACATACGCGTCGACTATCGATGGGAGCTAAAAGCGGGAGGCATGAACTCCTACGGCTGGCAGACGGGCTTGGCGACGCTAGTGCTCGACTACGGATTCATCGGGGCGCAATTTTTTATCTTTGCATCTTCCGCACTCTTAGGTCGCATAACGCACAAGGCTCTGTGCACGCATTCTTTGACATACACGGTAGCGTTTCTTTACTTTGGCTATGCCGTTTGGACGATGTTCATGGGGCCTATGATACGATACGAATTCGTGATGAGCACGTTCTTAGTGTTAGTCTTTCGCCTGCTTGAGGTTAAGATCAAGTTGCCGACGCGGGACTTGATAAGCGAGCAAGGCCACGCTGAACAACTTAGTTCCCTTTCGAACACAATTGCTGCCGAACCCAGATTTGTTAGATGAACTCCCAAGATTACTGGCTCACAATTGTCACGGTATGCCTGAACGCCGAACAAACCATTCGTCGCACACTGGAGAGTGTCGAGCGACAGGACCTAAGTGGAGTTGAATACATCGTCGTCGATGGCGTTTCGAAAGACTCAACGCTCCAGATAGTTGCCAGATTCCAAGCCAAAGGAGTCGTCACATGCGTAATATCCGAGGAAGACAGCGGTCTTTACGATGCAATGAACAAGGGAATACGCATGTCGCATGGCCAATATGTTCTCATGCTTAATGCTGACGACGAACTTATATCAGCGGACGCACTTGCAAGGCTACGCCCACTGTTGAAAGAGAACTGTTTAAACTATGCGGGCGTTCTCATCGACGATGGCAAGAGTATACGCGACACTGGTAAACGAGTATTCAAGAGCTGGAAAATGTGGTACCGCATGGAGATTTACCACCCTGGCATCGTCGTCTCCCGCAAACAGTATGAACAGACCGGCTTATATGACCTGACCTATCGGATAGCCTCCGACACCGACATGGTGTTTCGCCTAGTACGTGCATATCAGCTCAACAAATTGCCCCTAGGCCTCGTGCGCATGCATGCAGGAGGACTTTCCACGACACATGCCAACAAGGGCTTTGTTGAGTTCGAAGAAGTGTCGGTCCGCTACGGCCTTCCCCGACCACTGGCCCGCTTAATTCGACTGGTTAAGCTCATGCGAACTAAGTGCAAATGAACCGTCTGCCGCGTATACTCATATGGTCATGGAAACGCCAGGGCGGCGGGCTGCGCTGCGGATTGGAGCTTGCCCGTGCTCTAGCGAATAGGACCGACTGCGAGACACGCGTTTGCACTCTGGCCGGGAATGCCTACTCGGAAGAGTTTCGTAAAACGGGACTCGTTGATGAATTCCCCGTGGACTGTGCACAACCATGGAAGGTGGCCCTGGCGATGCTGGGGTTGCGAAGCCGCTTTGCCTCACTACTGGACAGCTACAAACCTGACATCGTTATCAGCCCGATGGAATGCGTATGGAACACATTTGCATCGGGGCTTTTCGCGCAGCGCGGCATAGCATACGCGGGCATTGTTCACGAGCCCAGGTTGCGCAAGGGCAACGAGATGATAAAGGGCATTGCGGGTCGCCTCGCCTCCTCGTTGAGCGAAAGGCTGTATGAGTGCGATCTGGCGCGGCTGGAACTCTGCATCACCCTCAGCCACCACAGCGCGGCGATTCTTACGGAGAGTGGAATACCTAAGGAGCGGATTATGGTGCACACCCACCCGGTTTTCCGCTCCGACGTGCCACCGAAGAATTCAGTGAACAACCCTGTGCGTCTTCTCTTTTTCGGCCGCATCGTTCCATCCAAAGGCCTTGGCCTGCTGACAGAGAGCTATGCGACTTTGCGTCGTCTGCTGCCCGCAGTCACACTGCGCATCTGTGGACGTTGCAACGGTGTGGACCCAGTTATGCTCGAGCAAGCAGGCATTCAGGTGGACAATCGTTTTGTTCCTGAAGATGAGGTGCCTGCGTTGATGCGCTGGGCCGACATAATCCTCCTGCCCTACACAAACGCATCGCAATCGGGCGTCGCGGCTATGGCGACGGGGGCAGGGTTACCCTCCGTAGCCACTCCAGCTGGCGGACTCCCAGAACAGATTGCAGACGGCGTCAACGGTCGAGTGGCCTCCGGATTCATGGCGGCGGAGTTTGCTGACGCGGTGAAAAGTCTTGTCGAGGATCCTGCCCTATACGCCCGCACTTGTGCCGGAGCGCGCAAGGCAGCACAGGGCGATCTGTCATGGGATCATTTTGCTGGCGAGCTTATTGGACGCCTTTGGACGGAACGCCAAAAGAGTTGTTGACGCAATCGATATAGAATCCCCCATTGCACAAGATCATCATGAAAATCCTCATCAACGCTGGCTTTGGGCCTTCACTGGCAAACTTCCGCGCCCCTCTTATCAGGGCACTGATTGGGGACGGCATAAATGTGGTGGCGGTTGCACCGGATGATTCCGGCAGCACAGAGAAAGAAATGTGTGCTCTCGGAGCCCGCTACATCCCCTCGCACCTAAGACGCGCAAGGCTTGGGATTCTAGCAGACATTCGCTACATGCTTGAACTTACAAGGATAATCCGCGACGAAAAACCGGACATAATATTCAGCTATTCAGTCAAAGCCTCTATCTACGGATCCATGGCGGCGAAACTTGCAGGAGTCCGGCGGGTATTCTGCCTGATTTCCGGCCTTGGATACTCCTTTTCGGGAGGCAAGGGACTCAAGAAAACCATCCTGCGCAAGACGGTTGGCACTCTTATGAAGGTTGCATTCTGGTGCTGCCGAGGCGTGTTCTTCCAGAACCCTGACGACGTGGCCGATCTGCGCGCCATGGGCGTAATCGGGCGTGAGGTGGTTGTTCATGTCGTAAACGGTTCTGGAGTGGACAGGAAGCAGTTTTCCGAACAGCCCCTGCCGAAACCCGTCGACGGGAAAATTGTATTCCTCCTAATCGCTAGGCTAATTAACGACAAGGGGGTTTGTGAATTCGTGGAGGCAATCCGCCAACTCAAGGACAGATGCCCGGTACGCGGGGTACTGGTTGCTCCTCCCGACGACAACCCAGCTGCCATCAGCATCGAACAGGCACGCAAGTGGCAAGCCGATGGGATAGTCGAATACGTGGAATGGGCAAAGGACGTACGCCCGTTCCTGCGTGACTGTCACGTATTTGTTCTTCCATCCACCTACCGCGAGGGTGTGCCGAGGACCATCCTAGAGGCACTCGCGGTGGGCCGCCCCGTGATCACAACTGACAGCCCAGGATGCCGAGAAACAATCAAACTGACCGCACGGGGGCGCCAGCAGCGTGAGAGCGGTGCCATGGTCATGGAAGGAGAGAACGGACTCCTTTTGCGCGCTCGCAATGTCGATGCAGTTGCCGCGGCGATTGAACAACTTGCCTTGGATCCTGGATTGATCGAACAAATGAGCCGCAACTCGCTTGAACTAGCCCGCAACAAGTACGACGTGAACATTGTCAACAAGTCGATGCTCGATGTGATACTGGAACGCCACTAGCGGGTATTTTGCAACGCGCTAAGCCTGATTTCATCATTCTTTTCCATGCTTGTCACAAACACCATCAAGCGTAACCTAGAGGCCCCCTCAGGCGCCGTTGCTGCTACGCTCAAAAGCGTGTTTTCGTTTACACCCGGATTCAGGCGATCAGCGCAGTAGCCGATTCTAGCGCCATTATTATCGTAATACTCTATTAACAAGCGGCAGGTCGCTCCGGAACTAATGCTACCTCTGACTCGAAATGCACAAGCGTACAATCTCCCCGGAGAAACTTTGTATGTCATGTGAATCGAACAAGAATTTGCTCCATTAAATGTAACACTCCCAGGCTCGTTTGAGCTAACTACTTGATGCGCTTCAGGAAAACTACTGACAGTCCAGTTCGTAAGTCCATCTCTAAATGAATTGATACCCAGCCAAATCGCCCGCATCGATAAACAGTCTTCGTACTGCGGAGCAATTTCCAAGACGGTTGCTATCTGCTGCTTTGTCATAAACGGCCTTGCAAGCACTAAGCGTCCGGCCAGAGGATCCTCTTCAGTTATAAATCCAAGAGAGCGCATAAACATACCTGAAGCGACCGCCTCGTGCATATCAGGCAAGAACCTAAGAACAGTCTTGGCAGCAAGGTAGTCAGGTATGTTTCGCAATAACTCATCAACGGATTGATCCGTAGTCCATGCTACGACGTTCATTAACACGGGCTGGGAGGCACAGAAAGTCTCAGTAACAACAAAGGCATCATAGGTCATTTGCACTCGAGCTCGTTGCTTATCTGTCAACGGCATCGAAGTAGCTTGATCAAGCAATTCACGCATACGGCGCAACCTATCAGGTGTATATAAGGATGCCTGATTTAAGTTACCGAAATACTTAATCCATCTCGCAGGCCCAGACTGTGCATTCCACGCCTGATCACATTCAGAAAAAAAACGTCCCATCGCATCAGCAGCTGGGCCGTAGCACCCTTCATAGAACTCATCACGAAGTTGAACCGGGTCCGCATTAGCATCCCATAATAGCTGCGCCGCTAGCCATGCCTTGGGCGCATCGTAACCCCATATGGGGTCCAGTTCACTATGGAAGGCCCTGACTCCAGCCTTGTATAGCGTAGGAATACTGTCCATCACATGATCTGTCATGGTTCGCGGCACAAGATATGGAAACCCGTAATAGTAATCTCTAGTCCCAATGAGCCTTGCCCCTGAACGGGACCATTTGCCTATTAGAGCAAGGTCTTCAGCTCGATAGCTCTTGTCATACCATTGGGATCTATCGGTAGTGAGAAAGGGAACCAGATTGGGCTCCAGACTAAAATCAGGAACATTTTGGTAAAATGAATACGCCAAAATACCTAACAATCTGTCTGGGTGCGATTTAGATATAATACTAGCCACGTTGTTGGCATAAGTAAAAACCGCATTTGAGTAGTCCACATATCCACGACATTCAGCATTTTCATCTACAAGACCTGCATACGTGCCCGGATCACCCATAAGCGAATTGTCAGAAGGGCTGATGGAAAAAGCAGGTATATCTGGATTATTATTAAAATACAACACAGCCTTTGAGGCTATAAAAGCTGCCATACCCTTGCTTGTATACAATGGATGTGGCTCCTGACGCCGTTCCATCCACAATGGAGATACGGGTCTTCCCTCAAATGTTGGAAACCAGTCAGGATGCTGCCTAGCGTCTTCGGGTCCAAGAATGCGGTCAAGCGCATGTCCGTTCGGGATATGACCTCTGAGCCCATTATGGATGCTCCATTCGCCATAATCTGCCTTACGGGGGCTTATGGAAGTCATCAGACGAGAGCAGTATGATGGCTTGATTATGGCTTTAGGTAAAGACTGCGGATACGGAGATTCAGCAGGCGGTATATCGCATCCAACATCTCCTGGCATCCACCACCTCACCCCGAAGTTCTCATGTAAAAAACGGCTTACAGCAATGCGTGTCGCTACGTGATCGCTCGCAGCGATCACAATACGTCCATCACTCTCACACCAACCTACGTTATCCCAACGCTCTGCCTCAAGAGGCAAAAATAAGCTGGATGAACTGGGGTCGAAGGGAGCTAAAGGAGTCTGCCGCGGCACCAGCTTGGTATTAGTGACCAACTCGGGCAATCGCATTTGTGCTTGTGCCGTCTTACCAACATAATAACCTTCGCCTTGAAAAGGAATAAACCAAGATTCACGAGAAACCAACACAACGTTGTTTGTTGCTATTTCTAAGACCCTGGCTAATTCATTGGCAGCTGTCGCTTCTTCAACCGATGCATTACGTGGCATATAAACATGCACTACCGCCGGACAAGATCGCCCGTCGTTAAGCACAAACGCTTCCACTAGATAAGTGGAAGCAAACTTCACCAACGCAATCAAACACAAAACAACGACAACTGTTGTAATCTTCCAAAGCATCCCCCTATTTGTCATAAACGCCACCATCACTATCGATATATTTTATCATTAGGATCGTTATAATCGCCGCCTTCTTTAGCCTTATCTAGCATCCATTGGCACCACAAAGCCAAAGTCTATGCAACAACAATCAGACATAGACCTTTAATCGTATTAATGATACGGCGCATCAGAAATCTTTAACCGAGAGAGTCGCCGTTGATATCTATATAGATAATTTTCAACTCACGTTAAGCAATATCGAGCTATCCGGAATTCAATTATCTCTTAACAATCAAAACTGCCGTTTTCGTGCCCCGGCTCTGGCTAGACTCATGAGCGATTTTAAAGTCGTCTAGGATAGATTTGACTAGTTCAGGACCGTAATTCAAGTGCTTGTATATTCGAAATTTGAAGTCTTGTCCAGCCTCGACAAGCTCGGAAAAAGCGCGACCGAGAAACTTGCTACTGCCTTCGATCGTTTTAAGACCGACAGAAACCGGGGCATTCGTGATGGCGACGATGCGCAGAATGAGCCAAACTACGGCCATGATGGCGGCAAGAATCAGGAGGTGGGTGAAGTAGCCGACTTGGATCGCGACGGTGCCTTCGATCTTCTTGCTTGCCAGTTAGCGAACCTCGGCCCGGTAGGGGGTTTCGAGTTCGAGACGGGAGCTGACCTCCTGCGCGCCCACGCGGGCTATGAGTACGGGCATATCGCCCAGCTGGAGGTGTCGAGACTCGGCCATGTTTCGTAAGTCGCTTATTTTCTATGATTAATCAACTTGTCGTTTTGCCAGTTTAGGCAAAGTTAATACCTTTGAGTTGCGTTCAGT
>JAFGLA010000064.1 GCA_016928295.1 Opitutales bacterium | reverse complement strand
GGATGCGGCACCACTGGCGAAGCTCGCCGGAGTGCTTCTCGATGCGCTCGGCAATCTCCAGCGCGGACGAGGGCATCGGAAGCCCTTCCCACTGGTTCTTTTCAAAACAGAACGCCGCGCATACGTTCTGCCACTTTGTGCCAAAGGTCTTGAGCGCCGCACTGTATGCGTGCGCCGCTTGAGCGATGGCGCCAGTGGGGGCGATTTTTTCCGGTTCCTTGCTGAGTATGGCCGAAAGGCGCCCGCGGAATGTCGAGGGCAGATACAGGCGCGTACCTGCGAAAGTGTGCAACAGGGAGGTGAAACGCTTGTGCCACTGCTGGGCCTTTTCAAGCAGGGAGGGTTCGGCCTGTGCTTTTGCCCACAAGGGGCCGAACACGGGGCCGATAGCCTGCGCTGTGTCCGCAAGTATCTTCTGGCAGGACTGGAAGTTGGCAATGCGCTGCAACAGAGCCTCGACTTCGTCATTTTCCGGCACATGGGAGGCAATCGAATACTGCGCGAGTAGTTTTTTGATGCGGTTGCGTTTCAGGGGGCGAAGCAGGAAAAAGGCCATGTTGGCGTCGATCCAGTCTGTCACCATTTGAGCCACCTTCAGCCCCGAGAGCCTGTCGAGCTTCCAGCCGTCGAGCGCCACCCTCGCCTCTGCAAGGCTTCTGATGGCAAGCACGCCCTGACGGGTGATTTCCAGTATGTTTGAAGAAGATGTGTCCTGAATGAACTTCTCCCCCACCGACGGCACTTCGAGGCTGTGCTCCAGAAGTGCCGCATAGGAGTTCAGTTCAGACAGGCTCAACTCAGGATTTTCCATCTCAAGGCATTTGCCAAGCTCTTCGGCACTGCTTTTTAGAAGCGCGGCGGCGTTTCTCAACTGCGCAAGTGCCTCAAGCGCCTGCCCTTCCCAGTATGGGGTCCACTCGGGATAGCGAACCATTATGAGGGGGTGCGCGGCAAAGTCCGATATGCCTTCAAGGTGGCCGGAGAGATCCCGCAGCTTGCCCCGCATGTGGGAAACCTGCTCCGGAGTGTGCGAGGCTATGTTCTTGAACGTAAGGCGCGGGTAATCCCCCTTGGTGCCGACGAGGACTCCGTTGCAACGGTACGCGCTCATGCCGTTTGGAAGACGGAAATGCAGTGCGCGAACGGTGCTGTTCAGGTTCTCGCGCAGGCGTTGAAGCTCCGTCCCGAACATGGTCCACTGCTCGGGCGTAGAGCCTTCGCCGAAATTGACCGCCTGCCGGAACTGCTCGATGACTTCGGCCTTGCCCGTCTTGTTGGAATGAAGCTCCAGAAGGAACGGTCCCAGTCCCGCCTTTTCCAGGCGCCCTTTTACAACCTCCAGTGCGGCGCGCTTTTCGGCAACAAAGAGCACCGTCTTGCCCATCGCGATGAGGAAGGAGATTATGTTGCTGATAGTCTGGGATTTGCCCGTACCGGGAGGCCCTATCATCACAAAGGACAGTCCGGCGGCAGCCGAAGCCACCGCACTAAGCTGCGAAGAGTCCGCATCCATAATGCAGTAGTTCTTCACTGCGGGAAGCTGGTCGTCCAACACCGACGGAGCCACCGGAGCGAAGGGCACATCATCTCCCGTCCTGTATGGCTGGTTGGAATTGTCAATGAGATGCGCCACGACAGGGTTGCGCTTGAGAAGCTCGGCCCTGTCCATCAAGTCCTTCCACAACAGGAACTTCGCGAACTGAAACACGCCTAGATGCGCTTCTTCGCGCACCTCGAACCCCTTGGGCTGAAGGACGGCTTCCCTGAAACGCTTCAACACGAGGGGGACATCCACTCCGGCCTTGTCCTCCGGCGGTGGGTTCACGCCCTTTACCTCGATTTCAAAGTCCCGCTTGAGCTTTTCAAGCAAAGTCACGTTTACGCGCGTCTCTTCGTCCAGTCTGCGCAGCTTGTATCCGCTGCGGACTGACTGCCTCGTGAGCGAGACGGGAACGAGCAGTATGGGCGCCCTGTTCACCCTGTCCGTTCGCACCGAATCCTTCCACTCCAGGACTCCAAGTGCCAGATAGAGAGTGTTTGCGCCGCCTTCTTCGAGGCCGATGCGGGCATCGCGGGAAAGGGACAGAAGACGCTTCTCAAGCTCCTCCTTTGTGCAGGCAACGCGGAGCTTTCGCGCCTCAAGGTCCGCTTTCAGGCGGCTCTCGTCCAGCCGCTCCCCGTTGCGCTTGTTGTGCAGCTCGGCGCTGCGCGGGTCGTTTTCAGCGTCCGGCAGCAGCGTGAACTCGTCCTTGGACGCAATTCTGTCCTCAAGGATATGCAGGGCATGGGTGCGCAGCTCTATGCTCTTGTTTTTGCCAAAGTTCAACAGGCGGTTGCGCAGGCTGAGGTCCAAAAGCTGGTTGGCCCATATCGAGAGCCTGTCCCGCGACTCTGCCTTGTCCTGCAAAGACGCGTCATCGCCCCCGAAGCGCCCCTCCAGCACCTCGTCATCCATGGGCTTTGCCTCGCGCTCTTGCCCGGAAAGATAGCTTATCACAATCCGTCCCTCGTGCACCGATACGGGAAGGGGCAATATGCGGTTTGCCCTGGCTCTTTGAATGTCGAGTGCGAAGCGGAACTCTTCGCTTTGTTCGAGGTGCTTGCGTGCGTGGGTTTCAGCTTCGTCGAAGCTTGTTTCGCTACCGCCAGCGGCCATGGTCGTCTCAAACACGACGATGTGCGGGTCCGTACCGGCAACGAGCTTGCGAAACTGCTGAAGATCGCTCTCCACGGAAAGGTCGAAGCTATCGCCCGCCTTTAGCCAGCAGCCCGCGTACGCGTGCCCTTTGTCCACAATCAGGAGCGGATGCAGGCCCGCGGCCTCCATGCATGCGCAGAAATGCAGGGCCAGATCCAGACAGGAACCTAGGCGGGAGGCCACAAGTTCCTCGGGAAAGCGGATTTTCTGCCCTTCGGCCTCGTAGCTTGCGGGCGGCACGCAGTATGCGATTCCGCATTTCTGTGTCGCAATGAATATGGACTCAACGATGCGCATTACGCGCTTTGGGTCCGCGGATTGGTATGCGTCCAGCTCCCCTCTTTTTGTAATCTTTTTCAGTATGCCGGAGGCCTTGGACAGAATCCCTGCCACGGCTGGCTGATTGGGCGTGCAGAACGCGCCCAGAAGGTCCGGCAGCTCCGCCAAGCCGCTCCATTCGTTGTAGGCCAGAACGCTTAGCGGAACGATGTCCTGCGCCACAAGCCTTTCTCCGCTATATAGTTCCAGAACAACAAACCCGTCCGTCCGCTCTCTTTGCGCGGAGAGGAACTCTGGGCTTAGGCGAATGTTCAGCGCGTCCTCGTAGAGTATGGTTTCCACCCCGACCCCGATATCCGAAAGGTTTATCACGCATGGCGATGCGAAGAGCGGATCTGTGCGAATGCGCAAGCTGGGCCTTACAAGAGGCTCTGTGCTTTTGTTTGCAATCAGCAACCTGTGAAGCAGCGGAATGCCTGCCTGCTGATGGGCAAAACTTGTGACATTTTCCGACTCGGAACAAAGAAGAACTTGCTCAGTTACGTTTTCACTCATGGGGCTGGAGAGGGAATCGTCATTCATAATCAACGGACAGCGTTGGAGATTATGCCTTGCGATTTCCAAAGGTCAAATACCCTATATATTTTTAGCACGCGAATATGGGCAATAGTCCCCATTTTTTAACGGGATTGCTGAAAATGCCTCAAGATTGAAGCCATTGCGACCGGTGGAATGGCGGATGCTTGTTTAATAAATTGATGCCTGTTAACTGCGGAATTAGTCTCGCTACACCTGAAAGCGATATAATGGACACAACACCCACAAGAGAAGAGAGACTGGAGGGAGGCTTGCTAGGTCTCTTGGTGGGCGATGCCCTTGGCGTGCCCTACGAGTTCAAGCGCCCCGAGGAGCTTCCAGCTTACGAGGCAATCGAGATGGCTCCGCCCAAGGGTTACTTTTGCTACAACAGTAACATTCCTCACGGTACCTGGTCTGACGACGGAGCTGAGGCTCTGTGCCTCTTCACCTCGCTAATGGACTGCGGCGGCGTTGAGCTGGAGGATTTCGGGCAGAGGCTTCTGGCTTGGATGAACGGGGGTTACATGGCCGTTGACGGGCATCCTTTCGACATAGGGATGCAGACAAGTCAGGCGCTTACCTATTACAAGGCGGGCGTTGCTGCGGAAGACAGCGGCCCACGAGGCGAACGCCACAACGGCAACGGCTCGCTGATGCGAGTTCTGCCGCTTGCCCTGCTGTGGGAAGGCTCCGACGAAGGTCTTGTCGAGGCGGCGCACAAGCAGTCGCTTATTACGCACGGGCACCCGCGATCGCTAATCTGCTGCGCCTTGTACTGTTTGTGGGCAAAGCTGGAGCTTGAAGGCGTGGCCGATGCCTGGGAGCTTGCCACTGAAAAGCTGCGCAAAATATACACAGATACGCCTCTTTTCCTGAAAGAGTTGAACGAGAATGTGTGTCCCGAGAAATGCCCCGTTGCCTACGGGCAGGGTTACGTCGTGTCCTGCCTGCACACAGCCCGCGCGGCCTGCTTGGAGAAAGACTACGAAAGCATAGTAAAGAAGGCCATTTTGTTTGGTTACGACACGGACACGAGCGCCTGCGTAGCGGGTGGCATTGCGGGCATAAGGCACGGAGTGCACGGCATTCCCGAACGCTGGTGGAAGGCTTTGCGCGGCAAGGAGATCGTGGTGCCGCTTATCAAGAAGTGGCTACCCGACTCCGGCAAAAGTGCATCTATGGCATAGGATGCCATAATTCACGCTACTGGCAAAGGCGCAAAGAAAAGCTCGGCAAGTTGAGGCTAAATGTCAGACGTGACAGCTGCTAGTTCCAAGATCCTGACGAATAGTGATAAATACTGCGCTTGCCAGCATTCATACCTATCCAAACCCAATCATCCCCGTATTGATACGCATAAGGATAGACATCAGGATCGCTCCAATACCACGACTGGGTTTCAACATCCCACCATGTAAAATCGGTATCAGTAGCATAAACCCAAATCCATCCATTCGTATAATCATATACCCACGGATAGTATTCATCATAGAACCAACCGGCCCAGTCCACGTGTGCATAACCATCGGAGGTTCGTTCTATAAGTCCTGAGTATATGGACGGCCTTGATATCCTTACATTATCGACAAAAGAAGATTCGGCTGACGTTGCACCAGGGAACCTCCATGCCCTGAACTCAAGTTCATGCATACCAACAGGTATAGACAAAACTTTGGTTTTCCATGTTGGCGGAGGATCTTCCGGCCCCACGATGAAGGGATAATCACTCATCGAAAGAACCTCATCCATGTAAACTGTCATTGTCGAGCCGCTGACGTAATAATCGAATGTGAATGTAAGCGGACCATCAAGAATACACCACATTCTTGCACCTTCAACAAGTGAACTGCCCTGATTAGTAAGGCAATTAGTCCCCTCAGATGCACGGACGTCACTACTTACCCATCCATTTTCTGGCCCCGTCATTATGTTCAGATCTGCACAACCAACAATGCTACCATCAAGTTTCTTAAGAAACAAAGGAATGAGTTGAATGGGTTGATCAATGGTTATTCTTACGGGATTACTAAGTGAACTGAATGTCCCTGTCCACCCGGAAAACTCCATTCCGTCATTTGGCAATGCTGTTACAGTTATTATGGAGCCGGACTCGAATGTTTCACTATTTGGCGACACAGTCACATTACCGCCATTCATCTGTGATATGGAAACCGGAACCTGAGTAGTATTTTCGAACCATACCTGATCAAGGTAAGCTACGCTAATTTGAGTTGTAGCAGTAGGCGTAACAACCCAACGAACAGTATTCGTTAATTCTGGAAGAGCTATTGCGTAAGAATTCCAAGCAGTTCCGGCTGGAATACTTAACACCTGCGATCCATTAACTCCTACGTAAACATCTTTGGCACCTTCGTAAGCTGCGGCTTTGAAATGCAAAACCCCGGGTCCGGGAATAGTGGCCTCCAACCATTCTGCTGGATTAGCCATACTGGTAGCAGCTTTGAACAAGCCATCGCTATCCAAGGAATAGATAGTATCGCTCGACGGAGTTGCCGTCCAATGCAAGCTTAACGACGATGGCTCTGGATTACTACCGTAAACCCATGTCCACGATCCACCTCCGATACCACTTGCGTCAATTGGTGTTTGAGCAGATATGCGTGCGGCGACACAAAGAAGCGTGATAAAGGGAGATAGACTTTTCATTTCATCTAAAAAAGCCTTCGAGTTGACTACTGCAACATAATATCAAAAAAAACACCAGTGCATACATTAAACCCATATGAAAAAGTGGGGCGACAACTCAACAGCCTGCCATACGCCGTCCGAAAAATTGCAATGATCAACGAACGCCACTCCGTGTTGCGTTATGCCGATATTGATTGGCATATTCGAGAGAAGTTCTTTACGCACTTTTATCTAAAGGCCACCTCTAATAACTGGTTTCGTAGCGAGAACGAGGATTTGCGGATGGATGACAAGGCTTCGGAAGTGAGTAGTATTTAAGAAATCCAGCGAACTTCCGAAACGAAGTCAGACGCCGCAAAGACCGTTCGCAGCAGAAATCAAAGTTGTTAGAGGTGGCCTAAATCTGATTTCAGAACTCGTAGCAGTCATTGTCATTACGACGTTTCAAACACCTTCAACGACGGTCGGTGGCTTGCGAGTTAGAAAAACAGCGTACAGGAATAAGAAGTCGCCGCACACGAATTCATGTTCGCACAACAAACCCAGGCTAAATATCCAAGAGGGCGAAGAACTGCGCGTTGCTCTTGGTCTTTCCGAGGCGCTCTATGGCCGTTTCGCAGGCGTCCTCAATCTTCATCGAGGCCAGTGCGCGGCGGAAGAAGTGGCACTTGGCGAGAGTCTTCTTTTCAAGCAGCAGCTCTTCCTTGCGCGTGCCGGAGGCCGCGATGTTTATCGCGGGCCAGAGGCGCAGTTCCGCCGCCTTGCGGTCGAGCACCATTTCCATATTGCCCGTGCCTTTGAACTCCTGAAAAATGAGATCGTCCATGCGGCTGCCAGTCTCGATAAGCGCACTTGCGATAATCGTCAGGCTGCCCCCGTCCTCGGTGTTGCGGGCTGCGGAGAATAGCTGGCGCGGCTTTTCGAGGGCGCGGATGTCAAGACCGCCGCTCATTGTGCGCCCGCTGCCGGACTTGGAGCTGTTGTAAGCGCGTGCAAGGCGGGTCAGCGAGTCCATGAGGACGACGACGTCCCTACCCGCTTCGACCTGCCGCTTGGCATACTCTATCGTAAGCTCCGCAACGCGAAGGTGAGACGAGACCTCCTCGTCGTTGGAGGAAGCGAACACCTTGCAAGGCAGGCTGCGGCGAAGGTCTGTAACCTCCTCCGGGCGCTCGTCCACAAGGAGCATCATGACTTCGCACTCCTTGTTGTTTTCGAGCACTCCGAGGGCTATGTCGCGCAAGAGCGTCGTCTTGCCCGTGCGGGGCGGGGCGACAATCAAGCCGCGCTGGCCCTTGCCTATGGGGCAGAAAATGTCCATGACGCGCGTTGTCATCGCGCCGTCCTTCTTTTCTGTGCGCAGCCACTCCTCTGGCGTGATTGTAATCAACTGGCTGAAAGCTGCCTTGCGCTTGCGCTCCTCGACGGGCATCCCGTCGATGGAGTCGATAAAGCGGACCTTGGGGTTGGGGTAACGTTCGTCCCTTTGCGCCTGCGCGACAACCCAGCTACCGCGCTGTATCTTGAAACGACGGATAAGCTCCCTCGGGATGAAGGGGTCGCTGGGGTGACTCTTGCCACCGCGCACCGGGTCCAAAAGGGAGCCGGTCTTGTTGTCCTGAGGCTCGAAAATGCCCTGAACTTCGTAATTACTCTGCGTGCTCTTGTCGTCCATGAACGTGCGGAACGAAAAATGATGAAAACAAACACCCTGCCGAATGTGAAAACCTGCGAGTCACCTTACTCCAAAATGGTAAAACAACCCGAATAGATCCGGTTGCAGGGAATGGCTGAAAACAAACGAACTTGTCCGCGTTAGCGTCTGAACCGGCTCCTTTGGCCGTCAACGATGAAAAGACGTCGTCGGAAACGTTCGCTTCAGTTATGTATAGATATGCATTTGTATAAGTGCCTGTCAAGCAGGGAAAGGAAGCCGCGTCAGAGTACGTCTGCAAATCCTGCCTTCAGGTGCCTGAAGCACGCATAGCCTAGAACAAAGACCGCAATACTGACAGCATACAGGTATATAAGCGATGCGTAGTCCGGTGCGATTGCCCAGAGCGTGACGTCGCGAGACATGTCGATGGACAGGAACACGGGGTTCCAGCGCAGAACTTCGAGCGCCACCCTTGCCCTTGTGCCAGCTGCCGCAGAATGCGTCGAATAAAAGATGCCGCTCATGTAAAAGAGCGCGGTCGTGATAAACATCATCGCGTTCTGAACGTCCTTGAAATACACGCCCAGCGCACTGAGAAGCCAGCAAAGCCCCATGCTCAAAAGAAGCAGAGGAAAGAGCGTCACGGGGAACCACAGCGCGAGCCATGTCGGGGTCGGCCCCACGGCGAGGTAGCCGACAAGAAAAAGAGCCATGCTGATTATGAAGGACCAACTGACGCTGAATGCCGTGGACGCGGGCAGGATTTCCAGCGGGAAGCGGACTTTTTTCACGAGATTGGTATTGTCCACAATCACGTTCGTCGCCGCTCCGAGGCTGTCCGCCACAAGGCCGTAGAGAGTGAACCCGAGAAAAATGCCAAGGGCGTAGTCCGCTGAAGTCTCTGTCGCAACCGCGCCGAACTTGCCGTGCAAAAGAACGCCGAATGTGAAGCTGTACAGGGCCAGCATTAGAAGCGGCGAGAGCAACAACCACAGGATGCCCAGATAGCTGCCCTTGTGCCGGGCGTGCACGCTGCGCTTTGTAAACTGCCAGAGCAGTGAACGGTTCCCCCACAAAAGGCCGAGCGGCCAGATGGAAGAGGAATGGTGATTGTCGTCAAACTGCTCGTTCATCAATTAAGAATAAACGTCCTAAAACTCGTCAAGGTCGCGAAGAATTTCACGCGGCATACTTCCGTTCTCCGGCCCTACGTAGCCACGGTCTTCCAATATCTCCATTATGCGAGCTGCCCGGTTGTAGCCGATGCGCAGGCGGCGCTGAAGCATACTGGTGGAGGCACGCTTTGTGGAACGGAGCACCTCGATGGCGTCCTGAAGAAGCTCGTCCCCGCCCTCTTCGTCGTCATCATCACCGCCGTCGCCGGAGCCGTCGTCGGATTCCTCCACGCTGCGCTGGAACTGCTCGTCGAACTCCGGCTCGCCGTTCTGTTCGTTAACAAACTTGACTATGCCGTTGATTTCCTCGTCCGCGACAAAGGCGCCTTGCGAACGCACAAGCTCCGCAATGCCCGGGGGCAGGAAGAGCATGTCGCCGCGCCCGATCAGCTGATCAGCGCCGCCGGTGTCGAGAATCGTGCGGGAGTCCACCTTGGAGGCGACTTTGAATGCGATTCGACTCGGCAAATTGGCCTTGATTATACCCGTAATGACGTTAACCGAGGGGCGCTGCGTGGCGATAATCAGGTGGATACCGGCGGCGCGCGCAAGCTGTGCAAGGCGGGCAATGCCCGTTTCGACATCAGCCTGCGCGACCATCATAAGGTCGGCCAACTCGTCGATAATGCAGACGATGTAAGGCAGCTTGTCCGGCACATCGCCCCCCTCTTCGAAATCAAGCTCACGAGCCACTTCAATTGACGCACTGGCCTGTGCGGCAGCGGCGCGCTCTTCGGGAGAAAGGGAAAGCTCCAGCTCGCGCGCCTTGGCTTCGGCCTCTTTGTCGCGGCTGCGCTTTGCGTTGAAGCCGGCGATGTTGCGCACGCCTTCCTTGGCAAACATGCGGTAGCGGCGCTCCATCTCGTTTATGAGGTATTTCAGGGCGCCGGGCACCTTCTTCGGCTCTGTCACAACGGGGATGAGCATGTGGGGCAGCGCGTTGTACACCTGCATTTCCACAATCTTCGGGTCCACCATGACAAAGCGCACGTCCTCGGGACTCATCTTGTAGAGCAGGCTGGCGACTATGGCGTTGATACACACCGTCTTGCCCGAACCGGTCGAACCGGCGATGAGCATGTGCGGCATCTTGGTAAGGTCCGCGACAAGAGGCTTGCCGGACACTTCCTTGCCAAGGGCGACGGGAATCTCGGCCTTGCTCTTTACCCAGTCCTCGCTTTCGAGAATGTCGCGAATGTAAACGCTCTGGGGGCTTTTGTTCGGTATCTCCACACCCACGCAGCCCTTGCCGGGCACGGGCGCGAGGATTCGCACGCTCAGGGCGCGAAGAGCGAGGGCGAGGTTCTTGTCGAGGTTCTGAATCTTTTCAACGCGGACGCCTGCCGCTGGATACAGATCGTAACGGGTGATTACCGGCCCCGGGTGGACTTCGCCCATCGTGACGCGTACGCCAAACTCGGCAAGAGTCTGCACAAGCTGGTCGGCCACTTCCTGATGCGTGTTCTCGTCATCGCAAGGCGGCGGCGGCGGCGGCTCGGCAAGAAGTGAAAGGTGCGGAAATGTGTAATCGCCCTTGGACTGCGGCTCGGCAATGACTGCCTTGCGCGTCTGCTCTGCCTGCAAAATCTTGAGTCCCTGCGCCTTGGGCGCCTCGTCGGCAAGGGGTTGCGAGGGAGGAACAGGAGCGGAAGGCTCTGCGCGAAGCGATACCGTGCGCACCTGCTGCGGTGGAGGTGGAGGTGGCTGCGGAACAGCCTTTTGCTGCGGCAAGACAGGAAGCTCCTCGGGGCTTATAAGGCGGGTTTCAGGAGCTGCGGCGTTGGGAAGGGCCTGACGCGAATCCTTCTTTACCGGCGGGGCCACCGGCTTGGGCTTGCTTGCCAAGGCAGCGCGCGCCTTTTCAGCCTCCGCCTTGCGGCGGGCCTCTTCACGCGCCTTCTCTTCTGCCTTCAGGGCTGCAATACGGGCGCGCTCTTCCGCCCTCTCGCGCTGTTTTTCGCGGTAGCGCGAAAGCTGTTCGCTGACGGCTTCGCCAAAACGGCCAAGGTGCGCCAGTATCCACATCGAGATTCGATGCAGAATCAGCCCCACATTGTCGCAGAATGCGTAAATAAGCGAAGACATGAAAAGGACGCCGAACACAACGAGCGAACCGAGGCTGCCGAGGGACTTGTGCAACAAATCCTGGTACAGGCTCCGTCCAATCCAGCCCCCGTAACCGAAACGGTAGTAATTTTCATCTATGCGAAACGCCGGATCGTTTTCGCGAAGATAGGTGAGCCAGAGGTCGAACAGGACAGGAATCGAGACAAGAAGCCCTATCCACGAAATAAAGCGCGCAGCGTGCAGCTTGCCCGACTGCTTTATCATCAGCATCCCGCTCATCCAGAAGGCGAAGCATGGCAAGACCCATGCGGCGCGGCCAAGCAAGGCGAGAGAATTGGCAGCGATAAACAGGCCGACAGCCCCCACCTTGTTCTGGGAAGCCACAGGATCTTGAAAGTCAGGATTCTGCAACCAGTCGTAATCCCACAGCGCAACTGCGGAAAGTATGGCCAGTACAAGGAAAGCCAGAGACCATATGGGATGGGACCTGGGTTCTTTTTTACCGAACGTTAAGCGTTCTTCTTTGTTTTTACCGGCTTTTGCCATCGCTAGAGGGGCTGAATATTCGAGAAGGCTCAACTACTTTCAAACAGAGAGGCAAGCCTTTCGATTCTCTGACAATAAATTACTCCAGACGTTCTGAACAGTTTTTCCTTCATTCTTGGCCACGAAAGCATAGAAAAGAAAGTATTGCGGAAGGCCCACTCTTTCCGCAATTGGCATAAGGCCGCTCCTGGCAACCGGTTTCGTGGCAAGAAATCAAAGCTGTTAGAGGTGGCCATAATCCCGACTTTCGCATACATTCATTCCATCAGCACACATGAACATTCTCGTATTTGAGCCAATTTATCAGGAACGCGTATGGGGCGGCAGGGGCTTTGCAGAGAGCCTTGGACGCCAACTTCCCGAGGGGCAGGTAATCGGAGAGAGCTGGGAGATGGTGGACAGGCCCGAGGCCCAATCCCTTGTTTCCACCGGAGAGTTTGAGGGCAAAAGCATCCGCGAAATCATCGAAACACACTGCGCGCAGGTGATGGGTCCGTCCTACGACGCGAAAAAGCCCTTCCCCATCCTCGTAAAGTGGCTCGACTGTCAGGACAGACTCAGCCTTCAGGTGCACCCACCGGCGGAAATCGCTGGCGAACTGGGCGGAGAGCCAAAGACCGAGAACTGGTACATCGTGGACTGCAAGCCCGGGGCGGGCCTTCTAGTCGGCCTAAAAAAGGGAGCGACGCGCGAGGCGTTCGAGGAATCCTTAAAAGACGACAGCACGGAAAAGCTCGTCCAGCGCATCCCCGTCAAAATCGGCGACTCGATGTTCGTTTACAGCGGGCGAATCCACGCCATCGACGCCGGCAACCTCATCATTGAAATCCAGCAAAACAGCGACACCACCTACCGCGTTTACGACTGGGGCCGCGTGGGGCTGGACGGCAAGCCGCGCAAGCTGCACGTAGAAGAGTCGCTAAAGAGCATAGACTTTGCCGATTTCGAGCCGCCTATTCTCCACCCCGAAGGGGATCGCCAGACTTTGGCCAGGAGCGACGTGTTCGACCTCGCGAGGGTGAACATTCGCAAGGAGCAGTCGCTCGACTTCAAAGCCGGAGAGCAACCGCGCATACTCAGCGTTGTAAACGGCACAGTAATCGAGAAAAACAGCGGCACAAAGCTGGCAAAGGGCACAAATGCGCTTTTGCCGTTTGACGGATGCTTCAGCTTTGTCTCTGATGGAGATGACGCCACAGTATTGATAACAGAAAACTTTACCGGAGCTTAATACTCCCACCTCTTCCCATGAAACTACTGCTCAAGCTACTGTTCGGTTTTGTCGCCTTGGTGGTGCTGTTTGTGGCACTAGTTTTCGGCTGCGTGTACATGCTTGAAAAAGTCGTGCCCGACGTTGCTGCGCAGAGGCTGAAGGCAATGACGGGCTACCGGCTCGAAACGGGCAGCGTGGAACTTAGCATAATGGGCGGCTCCGCCAGTGTTAAGGAGCTAAACCTCCGCAACCCTGAAGACTGGCCGGACGAGCAGTTCGTCAAAATCAACGAGGTAACCTTCGACATCAACCCGGGCAGCATGCTCGGCGACGGGCGCAGGGAAATTGACAAAATCGTGATGGATCTTGGCACCTTGAGCATCGTCACCAACAAGGAATCCAAGACCAACTACAAGGATCTCCTTGAGAAGCTCAGGGGCGAGAAAGAGGAAAAAGAAGCCGAAGTGGCCGAACAGGAACCCGAGGCGGAGGCCGAGGAAGAGGTTGAGTCCAAACCTTTCGAGTTCCTGATCCACCGCATGGTGGTGAAGGTGGACACAATCCGTTTTGCCGATTACAGCGGCTCTACGCCCAAGATTCGCGAGCACAAGGTGGACCTGAAGCTCGAACTGCGCGAGGTGGACAGCGTTGCCGACATCATTGCGCAGACGATGGCTCAGGGCGGCTCTTCGCTCATAACGATGCTATCGAGCGTGCAGCTTAATTTTGGCGGTGAAAAATCCGACGATGGCGACGACGACGGGAAAAGCATTGCGGATCCCGTCAAGAAGTCCGTTCAGGGCATGTTCGACTCCCTGAAAGAAAAGATCAAGGGCGAATAGGCCCCCACTCTTTCAACAAGAGCCGGTAGTTCCGGCCAATGGCGGGATACGCAAGGCAAGGATCCGTAAGGGGCTGAAACTGCGGGACGTAAATACGCGTTCCGATTCAGACCGGAGAACGGATCCTTTCCTGTTTTTTCGCGCATTACTTTTTCAATCCATTAATCCATTTCACGGCCGACAGGCCAAACCGCCACGCAAGGGCGGAACCCCATACACAAATGATTGGTTTTATATACAAGAAGCTCAAAGGCAGAACATACCGCAAATTCGTGCGCAACGCCCAGCCGGTGGTCGCAAAGATCAACGCTCTGGAAAAAGAGTACCAGAGCCTGAGCGATGAACAGTTGCGCGCAAAGACGGAGGAGTTCAAGGCACGCTTCAAACAGGGCGAGACGCTGGAGCAGCTTCTGCCCGAAGCTTTCGCCACGGTGAAGAACGCAGCACGCCGCCTTTGCGGCAGGAACGTGCAGGTGCGCGGGCATGAGCTAAAGTGGGAAATGGTGCACTTTGACGTGCAGCTAATCGGCGGCATGGCCCTGCACCGCAACATGGTGGCGGAAATGGCCACCGGTGAGGGCAAAACCCTCGTCGCCACCCTGCCCCTTTATCTCAATGCGCTTACGGGGCGCAACTGCCAGCTGGTCACGGTTAACGAATATCTTGCACAGCGCGACGCGGAGTGGATGGGCCACTTGTACAACTTCCTCGGCCTTTCCGTCGGCGTAATCCTTGGCGCGCATCAGCAAAGCCCCGAGATGAAGCGCGAGATGTACAACCGCGATATCACCTACGGAACCGCCAGCGAGTTCGGCTTCGACTACCTGCGCGACAACGGCATGGCCACGCGCAAGGGCGACCTTTCCCAGCGCGACCACTACTTCTGCATCATCGACGAAGTGGACTCCATCCTCATCGACGAAGCGCGCACCCCGCTCATTATCTCCGGCCCGTCCAACGATGGCGACGTGGGCGACAGCTACCGCGCCCTCAGGCCCAGCATCGAGCAGCTCGTCCGCGCCCAGTCCACGCTTTGCAACAATCTTGCTTCCGAGGTGAAGGCCGGCATCAACGAGGAAAGCGACAGTATCGACCTAAGTGAAGAGCAGCTTGAAAAGCTACTTCTTGTCAAATGGGGCGCCCCGCGCAACAAGGTGTACACCCGAATGCTTGAGAACGGCAGCATACGCAAAGCGTTCGACAAGTATGACATGGAGATGAACACCGACTATTACCGCAAGAAGCGTTACGCGCTCAAGGAGACGCTCTACTTTGTAATTGACGAAAAGGGCCGCTCCGCCGACTTGACCGAGATGGGCCGCAACTTGCTCGCACCGGACGATCCGGACGCCTTCGTAATGCCCGACATGCCTAGCCTGTTTCAGGAAATTGACAACGATCCCGAAATAGACACCCGCACCAAGGAACAACAAAAGGCCATGGCGCAGCAGCGCTTTGAGCAGATTAGCAGCAACATCCACTCCATCAGCCAGCTACTGCGCGCATACAGCATTTACGAGCGCGACGTGGACTACGTCGTGCAAGAGGGCAAAGTCCTCATCGTGGACGAAAACACGGGCCGCACGATGCCAGGCCGCCGCTGGTCAGAGGGCCTGCATCAGGCGATCGAGGCCAAGGAGGGCGTGGCCATCGAGAAAGAGACCAAGACCTACGCCACGATTACGCTCCAGAACTACTTCCGCCTTTACGAGAAGCTGGCGGGCATGACGGGCACCGCCGAGACGGAGGCGAACGAATTCAAGGACATTTACAACCTTGAAGTAATGGTCGTGCCAACGCACCGCCCTTGCATCCGCGTTGACGATAACGACCTCATCTACAAGACGCGCCGCGAGAAGTACAACGCCGTCGTGGACGAGATTACCGAGGCTCACAAGAGGGGCCAGCCCTGCCTTGTCGGCACGGTGAGCGTCGATGCGTCCGAGATCTTGAGCCGAATGCTCAAGCGTGCGGGCATCCCGCACAACGTGCTGAACGCCAAGTATCACCAGCAGGAGGCCGAGATAGTATCCCGCGCCGGTTGGAAGGGCGCGGTCACAATCGCGACGAACATGGCTGGCCGCGGCACGGACATCAAGCTGGGCGAGGGAGTGGCCGAAGCTGGCGGCCTTTACGTCATAGGCACCGAGCGCCACACATCGCGCCGCATCGACCGCCAGTTGCGAGGCCGCAGTTCCCGTCAGGGAGACCCGGGCAAGACTAAGTTCTTCATGTCTCTCGAAGACGACCTGATGCGCCTGTATTCCAATCAGGGCTTTGCGGGCAAGATTCTCGAAAACTCTTTCGAACCCGGCCAACCGCTCGAACACCGCTGGCTGAATATCGCCATCGAGCGCGCCCAGAAGACCGTCGAGCAGATTCATTACTCTTCCCGCAAGCGCCTGCTTCAGTACGATGACGTGCTAAACCAGCAGCGAGAGGTAATCTACGGGCTGCGCGGAGCAGCTATTTCCTCCGACAAGCCCAGAGACACCATTTTCTACCTCATCGACGAAGAGGTCAGCTTCCGCTTGGACAGCTACGGCATAGACGAAGGAGTCAACCACGAGGAGGAGAACCTGAAGGCGTTCTTCGGCTGGGTTTACAATACCTTCCCGATCGCCATCACTCTTGACGAATGCCGCGGGCACAATGTCGACGAGATTAAGGAGATCATCATGGGCAAGGTGCGCGAGGCGTACGCCACCAAGGAATCCGTCGAAGACCCGGACGCCCTTATCGCGCTTGAACGCTACGTTGTGATCAACTCCATCGACCGCAACTGGCAGAACCACCTTACCGAGATGGAAGACCTGCGTCAGGGCGTCAACCTGCGCAGCTACGGGCAGAAAGATCCGCTTCAGGAATACAAGAACGAGGCGTTCACGCTCTTTGAGCAGATGATGAACGTCATCCGCGCACAGGTTTCGGGCAGCATATTCCGCAGCGCCACAAGCGTGCAGGCGTTCCAGAGCCTTATCCAGATGCTTCGCAAGGCGCGCCAGAGCGGCCCCGAAGAGGTAGCTGGCGGCAATCAGGAGCTCCCGGGTGCGCCCCAGCCTGCCGCTCCGCGCATGGCCATCCCGCCCCAGCGCCTGCCTTCCCGCCCTCCGCAGATGCAGCAGGCTGCCCCCGCAGCCGCGCCCAAGTCCGCACCGAGCAGAGAGGTGAAGGAAGAAGTCACCCTGCCCAAAGTCAGCACAGCGCCGAAGTTCCTCTCCGGCATGGAGCCAAGCCGAAACGACACGGTCGTGATTCGCCGCGGCAACGAAACGCAGGAGCTGAAATACAAGAAAGCCAAAACGATGATCGAGAACGAGGGCTGGATGCTCGTGCGAATCATCAAGTAGTCAGTGAACCGGAAGCAGCAAAGCCGTCACAACAAAGGGGCCTGATTTCACAAAATCATTAGTCTGAACAAGTTCCGAATGTGACAAAAAGAAAAATAACTGAAAAAACATCTTGAACAAGGAAGCAAAAACTATACGTTCAGTGACTTCAACAAATTGCAGGGTGGAGCAGCCCGGTAGCTCGTCAGGCTCATAACCTGAAGGTCGTTGGTTCAAATCCAGCCCCTGCACCCAATTTAAAGGCCTTAGGACTCGTCCTAAGGCCTTATTGGTATCCGGCCCCCGTGCACGCACGATGGACAATCAAGTTGCTGGTAAGGTAACGCATTGGGATAACCGCAGTTCTTCGCACAACATTAAGGAAAACCGCCAAAGCTATCCGCCGAAGGCTTTCATCGAAGGACGAAGCGAATACAGCGAAGAGCCTACGGATTCAGAAACTTTCCAAACTACCGCCTGCGTGCCATTGCCCAATGCACTGAACCAATACGATAATCCACTCCAATCACCCAGCACTCCAACTTATGCGGAGACACTCTTGGAAAGGCCCTATATTCCCTGATGTAGGGAAAATGGTCGGGGCGACCGGATTCGAACCGACGACTTCTTGCTCCCAAAGCAAGCGCTCTAGCCAGGCTGAGCTACGCCCCGTTTTTCACAAGGGAATACATAGACTAAAAAAACGCGCATAAAACAAGCCCGAATACAGCAAAGAGCGGAACTTGCACATTACATTGCTTCGGTCAATAGCTCCGCATGCAGCGTACAAGAGCGGAAATACCGGAAAGCGGAAGCAATCGGAGAGACAACGCGGCTACCTGTCAAAATATACAATGCGCCCGCAAGAATCGCATCTTGGCAGCGCCCCCTGCATACGCGCCTGCTGAAGCACGTCGTTGGATACCTTCAGGTGGCAACCCATACAGTGCTGCTCCTCCACCGGTACGATATACGGCGCACGGCGCACCCGCGTTTTCACGTATGCGTAAAGGTCCAAAGAGTCTGGGGCAATTCCCGCCTTGGCAGACTCGGCCTCCGCAACCGCACCGTCAAGGTCCGCCTGAACAGACGCCTGCACCCGCGCCAAAGCCGCCAAGTTCTCGTTCAACCTGTTTAGGTCCGCGTTGAAGGCCTCTCTTGCCTTCGCAAGGGCCGCCTCGGACTCGTCCAGGGCGAGCATCAGCTCCATTACCTCCGTCTCCAGCGAATCAATCAGCGCGGCGGCACCCTCGATCTGCTTCTCAAGCGCGGCGTATTCATCATTCTTTTTCACCGCAAGCTGCTGGGTGCGAAAACGCGCCCTCTGCTCCTCTGCCTGCTCCACGCGCCGCTCGCAATCCCGCTTTTTCAACTCCAGCGCCTTGTGCGCCGCGCTCTTTTCGTCAAACGCGGCTTTTGCACCGGCGATTTCCCGCTCAATTGACGCCTTTCGAGCCGGAAAATCCTCCAGCCTGCGAACAATGTCATCACGACGCACGTCACGATCCTGAAGGACGAGCAGTTTCTCGATCAAGGGATCCAGAGCCATTGACAACTTTTTCCCGTAACGGGACGCAGCTTGCAAGGGAAAAGCTCCACGCGGCTTGCAAAATAGCTAATGAAATGGCAAATACCACCCTCATGAACGAACAAGCCCAACAGAACGAAGGCCCGACAGGAGCCATACTCCACGATCTGCCCTCGCCCTACCTGCCTCATCAGGCAACGGGCTTGCTGCACCTGCCCCGCTTCATCGCGAAGATACGAAAACACCTCGCCGGAGAGCTTCCCCCCAGCTACCAGCGCAACTTCTGCCACGGCTTCGACGGCTTTCTCTGCGCGCACCTGGGCATAGAACCCAAGGCCGTCGTCCAACTGGTGGAAGACTGCGGCGAAGACGAAGCTCTATTTGAAAAGCGCCTGCGCGAAATGCTGCCCGTAAACCTCGCCGTCCACGTATGGAACCGCGAGCTTGTGCAACGGGGAATGAGCGAAATGGGCAGCCAGCGCCTCGAAGAGGTCAAGACCGACATGGGCATTGCCCACCGCAAGGACATAATCAGCTTTGCCGACCTTATCGACTACGACGAAGGCCGCCTGAAGTAGAAGCCTGTAAATTACTTGCAGGCAAATGGCGTCGTGCCGAACGAGCACATGGCGCGGCAGCCCCTTCTGCTCCTACACGGCGCCGTTGATTGGGGGCGGCACGGTGGAACTGCGTGCGACAGCGTCCTGCAAGGCTACAATCGCGGACGCGTCCATGCGCTTTCCGGCCTTGTCCATCGCCAGAATGACAGAACCTAGCACGGGGGAAGCCTTCGCGTGAACAATGTCGGCAAATGGAAGCTGTCCTTGCAGAGCCTCTCGCAGACGGGTGTCGAACGTCTCCCCGCGGTGCGTAACCCCACCGACTGCGGCCACAAGCGGACGCTCCATTTCCAGCTCTCGCGCAACAGTGGCCACCATCAGGGCAAGCTCTCCAAAGCCTTTGCGCAGAATGGCTTCCGCGCACTGGTCTCCGGCCTCCGCCACTTCAAAGATGATGGGGGCAAGCTCCGCCACTCTCTCCCGCGAAAAGTGAGGGTTGTAAATGATGTTGGGCATCTCGTGCAGGGTCTGAATGCGCAGGAAGCTGCGAACGCGCTCCTCCAGCATAGTCGTCGGGCCGCGCCCGTCGCAACTGCGTGCCGCTGCGCGCATCGCCTGATAGCCAAGCCAGTAGCCGCTGCCCGGGTCGTCAATAAACCAGCCCCAGCCACCTGCCTGACGCGTGCGCCCCGAGCTGTCCCGCCCAAGGGCGGCGGAGCCTGTGCCGACGACGAGAACTACGCCAGCCTCTCCGCCAAGGGCCGCGGCGTGCGCCACGTCTAGATCGTGGCCCAGATGCAGCTTAGCGTCAGCCAGTCCCATTTCTGCAAATGTCTTCTTCAGGGCCTCCAAGACTGCGGCACGGTCCGGCTCTGTCCTTACCCCTGCAAGGCCTATGAACAGGGTCAAATCCTTCGGCGTTTCCGGCAATTCCCTCATAGCACGGCCGATGGCCTCGCTCACGCTGAACGCCGCGCCCTCAAGGCCGACCGCCTTGGGATTTGACGCGCCAGAGGCACCGTATCCGACAAAGGCTCCCTTGCCGTCAACCAGCACCGCTCGGGTGCGAGTCCCGCCCCCATCAACACCGCAGAAAAATGTCATTGCCCGATGATTATTGAAATCATACCCCGCGTGGCAACAACTTGAATCAAGTAAACGACAACATGGCGGCCCTTCATCCCTTCCGCATGTAACAACACCGTGCTTCCAAAGGTCCGCTTGCAAGAAAGGCCGCACTTGTGTAACTTGCCATAACGGTGGAAGCTGCACGGCTCAAAATTGAAAAAACCGTCCTTGAAAAAACATTCGCTGGCGCATTCCGCCTGAGCGAGGACGCTTCGGGCGCGACAAAGCTGGAGGTGGATGTCACAGTCCCGGGCGGTGGCCGTTACACGCTCCTTCTTACAACGGCGCCGGACTACCCTTCCTCGATGCCGGAAGCCTTTCTGATCAAACCCCTTGTGCTTCGCGACTTCCACGGGCAGGAACTGCTTGCGATCTCGCCCTCGCACAAGATGCACCTGTTGAAGCCCGAGGGACGCTTTCTTCACCTCTGCCATTACAAGCCCGAGAACTGGCACCCGAACGTCACCCTTTACAAGGTCGTCATCAAATGCCTGATATGGCTCGTGGCCTACGAAAATCACCTTCAGAGCGGCCTTCCTATAACCGATTATCTAGGCAAGTAGGCATCTTTTTCCCACACAGATTCAAGGACATGAAAGAATTGCAAGCGGCAGTCATTGGCAGCGAACTACTTCAGCGCGAACGCGGCATTGCGCCGCGCCACAGGCTGGAGTTCGATCCGCAGAGCGGAGAGCTGCGCCTGCGCCCCAGAGATGAGGCACCGCGTGCCCACGCAACGCCCGTTGACCAGATCGCAAGCGACGGCTTCGCATAAAATCCAACTCCAAGCGTGTTATTACTGCCTTCACATCGTCACGCAGCCCGAAAAGCCACCCGTTCATAATCCCTCGTGCCAAGCCACATTAGCGTATTGCAGGAACAGATGGAGGACTTTCGCCACAGTGCGAAAACCCGCCACATCCGCCTGCTCGAAGGAGTCGCCTTCGCTGCGGACGATGAAGACGCATATCACTGCTTCATCAAACGACCGCCCTACCAGCCCGTTGGCAGGCCCCTGCCCTGCTTCTTTGTCCTAGGCGAGGCGGGAGGCAGGCTGCCGCAAGACTTGCACGCGAGGCTCATGAACATGGGCGCGCAGGAAAAGTCACCCGTCATCGTGCTGCCTTCAAACGGCCTCGATGCCCCGATTGCCTACGACGGACCACTGCTGCGACAAGAAGCGGTACTGCACATAATTGCGCCTCTGGACAACGCGGCCTCACGAAGCCGCGGCCTGCTCGAAAGCGGAATGCTTGCAGAGAGGCGGGTTCTGATTGCGGGTCTGGGCAGCTTCGGCAGCAGCGCCGCGGTCGAGCTGGCAAAGGCAGGCGTTGGCAAGTTCGCTCTTGTGGACATGGACAGGCTGGAGCCGGGCAACATAATGCGCCACCAGTGCGGCGTCGCGGACATTGGCCGCTTCAAAACACACGCGGTAAGAGACGCCATTCTTGCACGCAATCCGGGGGCCGAGGTAGCGACGCACGAGCTTGACCTGAATACGAAACTCGACCTCATGCTGGAAGAGGCACGCGACAGCGACATTGTCATTTGCCTGACAGATCAGGGCCGCAGTCGCTTCAACTGCAACACGATAGCCCTCGCCGCCGGAAGGCCAGCCCTCTATGCGCGTGCCATTACCCGCGCTGCCGGAGGGGACATTTTCCGCTTTCGCCCGGGCGGCCCCTGCCTTTCCTGCCTGTTCGCTCAAGGAGCAGCCCTTGGCGAGGACGAGATTGCAAGCATACGCTCCGCATCGGAGAGAACGCCAGACTATGCGCCCCCCGGGGCGGACATGGCGCTTGTGCAGCCCGGGCTTGCCTGCGACATTGCGCCGCTTGTGCAAATGCTGGTAAAGCTCGCCCTCGTGGAACTGGCCCCGCGAGGCATCGGCCACTGGGAGCGCCTGCGCGAAGACCTCGCCGCGCCCTTCTACATATGGGCAAACAGCCGCGACGATATTTACAGGGACTGGAAGCCGATGGACTACCAGTTTAACCGCAACTCCATCATGCGCTGGTACGGGGTGAGAGTCCCAAGGGACGAGCACTGCATGTCCTGCTCGCTGGCCTGATTTTCGGCCCTGCTCATGCCCCCTTGCGCACGGTTTCGCCATCCATCCAAGTCGGGCCTATCAAGGTGGCGCGCGGCACGGGCGGAACACCCCTCTCGCCGTTGTGAATCATACCTAAAAGCATGTCCACTGCCACGGCGCCCGTCAGATCGTTGTGCTGGTTCATGCCCGCCCATTCAGGATGCCCGTCCCGCCACTCAAGCTGAACGAGCGCAACGTCATCGGGCACGCGAATCCCTAGCTCGCCAAGCCAGCGGCGAACGACGTTGTACAGGGTGAAAATCAAGTCCGGCTTCTCCTTTTCCATCCATTCGCGGAACAGCTCCGGCCTGCTGCCAGCGCTTCGCAGGTCCGTAAACGGCTCGATGCGGCAGTCCGGCTCCACATACGACTGGCCTGCCCGATAGCCCGCGCTGAAGCGCCGGTCCACCAGTTCGTCAATCTCGCCGTCGAGCACAAGGCCCGGCCTCTTGTAACCCAGTTCCAACGCCTTTTCGTATGCGCGAAGGGCCAGAATGTGGTGATCCACACTAGCGAAGGAAAGCTCCGGTTCCCTTGTGCGGACACCCGTCACCATACAGGGGAAGGCGTCGATGACAGGCCGTATGAACTCGGGAAGCCTGTTTGCGCGCATTAGGCCGATGAAAAGCACGCCCAGAACGCCTCGACTCTGCAAAATCTCAAGCCAACGTTCCCCGCTCATCCCGCCTTCGTAGAGCCAGAAAGTATCGAGCGCGTAGCCGAGTGCGTCCGCCCTGTCGCGGCAACCGCGCAAATAGTTTGGAATCGTGGGATGAGTGCGAAAGGCGTCGCGATCCTGATTGGCGTTGAATACGGCAAGGTTTCCCAAAGAGCCGCTTGCCCCGCGCTTGCGCATCATGCTCATCACGCGGCCAAGGGCAGGATTGCGCTCGTAACCCAAGCGCCGAGCCGTTTCCAAGACCCGCTCGCGCGTATGTTGCGGAATCTGCGAGTCATTGCGCAAGGCGAGCGACACGGCGTTTTTCGATACGCCAAGAGCCGCCGCAATATCAGACATGGAAACTTTTTTCGCCACCGCAAAGCAAGTATCCACAAGGCAACTTTACTGTAAAGCCAGCAATTGCTTTCGGTAAAACAAAAACGGGATACATTTACGCTCAAGATGCCCCATACCCTTGGATTCGACTATGGAACAAACTCCGTGCGGGCTTTGATTGTCCGCACTTCAGACGGCGCAGAGCTTGGCAGTGGCGTATTCAACTACCCCACTGGCGAGGCAGGTGTAATATATGACGCGGCCGACCCGCACCTTGCCCGCCAGAACCCGGCGGACTACCTGCTGGGCCTGTCCGAGTCGCTCAAAATCGCCCTTGCAAAAGCCAAGGCAGCGGACCCTTCCTTTGACGCCGCCGACATCGTGGGCATTGGCGTGGATACGACTGGTTCCTCGCCCATTCCCGTCAACGCCCGCAACGAGGCCCTCGCCACGCAGCCGGAGTTCGCAGGCAACAAGGCCGCATACTGCTGGCTCTGGAAGGACCACACATCTTTTGCCGAGGCGGCGGAGATCACCGCCCTTGCTCGCCGCGAGCGCCCGCAATACGTGGCCAAGTGCGGCAACACCTATTCGTCCGAATGGTGGTGGAGCAAGATTCTGCACTGTCTGCGCAGCGCCCCCGCCGTGTTCGACGCCGCTTACAGCTGGGTTGAGCTGGCCGACTGGGTGCCCTCCGTCCTCGCTGGCGTGGCTGACCCCAAGGCCGTAAAGCGCGGAGCCTGCGCCGCCGGTCACAAGGCATTTTACGCCGCCGACTGGGGAGGACTGCCGGACAAGGAGTTCCTCGCCATGCTGGACCCGAAGCTCGCGGATCTTAAAGACAGACTTTTTGACGTCGCCTACGACGCCTCGCACACGGCTGGCGCGCTCTGCCCCGAATGGGCGGCAAAGCTCGGCCTCAAGGCAGGCATACCGATTGCAATCGGCCAATTCGACGTCCACTACGGGGCCATAGGCAGCGGCGTGGAGGAAGGTGTGCTCGTAAAAGCCATAGGCACAAGCACCTGCGACTGCACCGTGGCGGTTGGCAACCTTGCGGACATTCCCGGCATCTGCGGCATTGTTAAGGGTAGCATACTGCCCGGCCAGTTCGGCATCGAGGCTGGCCAGAGCGCCGTTGGCGACCTGTTCCGCTGGTGGGTGGAAGTGGTGCTCAAGGGCGAAGGCGCGGACCATGGCCGCATGGCGGCGGAGGTGAAGGGCCTAAAGCCCGGAGCCACGGGCCTCCTTGCGCTCGACTGGAACAACGGCAACCGCACCGTGCTCGTTGACCAGATGCTGACGGGCCTCATTCTCGGCCAGACCCTGCGAACGACGCAGGCGGAAATCTACCGCGCCCTCATCGAGGCCACGGCCTTCGGCGCACGCATGATTGTGGAGCGAATCGCCGAATACGGCGTGCCGGTGGAGCGTATCGTATGCTGCGGCGGCATTGCGGAGAAAGACCCCTTCCTAATGCAGATATACGCCGACGTCACGGGGCGCGAAATGCAGGTTGCCCGCAGCGCACAGGCCTGCGCGCTGGGAGCAGCGGTCGCGGCGGCAGTAATAGCCGGAGAGCACAAGGACTTCGCCAGCGCCCAGAAGGCCATGACGGGAGTCAAGGACATGGTGTACAAGCCAATCCCCGAAAACCACGCCGTGTATAACAAACTCTTTGCCCTGTATCGCCAGCTTCACGACGCCTTCGGCGGAGTGGACCACAGCGCAGACCTCGGCAACGTAATGAAAGAGCTGCTGAAGATTCAGAAACAACAGCAGTAAAAACAAACCCCAAAACAGTTAACCACCGATTACACAAATCATTAAAAATAAAGATATTCTGATTTTTATAATCTGTGTAAATCTGTGAAAATCTGTGGTTAAAACATTTTTCTTTATCTTCTTATGAGCACATTTGCAAACGACCTCGAACTTTGGTTCATCACCGGCAGTCAGCACCTCTACGGAGACGAAACACTCCGTCAGGTAGCCGCGCACTCGCAGGAAATAGCCGCCTATCTGGACGCCAACCCCTCTATTCGCGCCAAGGTGGTGTTCAAGCCCGTGCTTACGGGCTCGGACGCCATCCTGAAGCTCTGCCTTGAGGCGAACTCCTCGCCCAAGTGCATCGGCCTGATCGCGTGGATGCACACCTTCTCGCCCGCCAAGATGTGGATTGCGGGCCTTCGCACCCTCACCAAACCCATCTGCCACCTGCACACGCAGTACAACAGGGACATCCCCTGGGCCACGATGGACATGGACTTCATGAACCTGAACCAGTCCGCCCACGGCGACCGCGAGTTCGGTTTCATGATGAGCCGCCTGCGCATGGAGCGCAAAGTCGTAGTCGGCCACTGGCAGGCACCGCAGACTGTCGCAAGCCTCTCCGCATGGACATCAGCCGCCAAGGGCTGGCACGAAATGCGCAACCTGAAGCTGGTCCGCTTTGGCGACAACATGCGTCAGGTCTCCGTAACCTGCGGCGACAAGGTGGAAGCGCAGATCCGCTTCGGCATGGAGGTCAACACCCACGGCATAGGCGACCTCGCCGCTGTGATCGCTCAGATAGGCGACGCGGAAACGGACGCCCTCTGCGCCGAATACGCGGAAAGCTACACGATGATGCCGAGCCTGCAAAAGGGCGGCCAGCAGCACGAGAGCCTGCGCACCGCGGCCCGCATCGAGCTGGGCCTTCGCGCATTCCTAACCGAAGGCGGCTTCCACGCCTACACAGACACTTTCGAAGACCTCTACGGCCTCGACCAGCTCCCGGGCATCGCCTCGCAGCGCCTCATGGCCGACGGCTACGGCTTCGGCGCGGAAGGCGACTGGAAGCAGGCCGCAATGACCCGCGTGTTGAAAGCCATGGCCCACGGGGACGACAAGGGCACCTCCTTCATGGAGGACTACACTTACAACCTCGGCCCCGACGGCATGTATGACCTAGGCGCGCACATGCTGGAAATCTGCCCGTCTATCGCCGCTGGCAAGCCCTCCTGCGAAATCCACCCCCTGGGCATCGGCGGCAAGGCCGACCCGGTCCGCCTCGTATTCGACGGCAAGGAAGGCGACGCGCTCAACGCCGCACTCGTGGACATGGGCAACCGCTTCCGCATGGTGGTGAACACTGTAAAGGCCGTGAAGCCCTTGAAAGATCTGCCCAAGCTCCCCGTGGCACGCGTTCTATGGGAACCGATGCCCGACCTCGCAACCGGCGCGGCGGCTTGGATTCTCGCAGGCGGCGGGCACCACACGGCGTTCTCCTACAGCGTGACGACGGAAATGCTCGAAGACTTCGCTGGCATGAGCGGCGTTGAGATGATACTTATCGACGAAGACAGCAAACTGCGCGATATAAAGAACGAGCTACGCTGGAACGACGCCGCCTACGGGCTGAAAGGACTCTAGGATGCAATACGCAAGCATACGTGAAGAATGCCTCGAAGCGAACCTGCTCCTTCCCAAAACAGGGCTTGTTGACCTGACATTCGGCAACGTCAGCGTATTCGACGCAAAAGCTGGCGTCTTCGCCATAAAGCCGAGCGGCGTACCGTATGAAAAGCTCCGCGCCGCCGACATGGTGGTGCTGGACCTTGAAGGCAAGATCGTTGACGGCAATCTTCGCCCATCCTCGGACACGCCCACGCACCGCATCCTCTTTCGCGCCTACGGGCAGCAGGGCGTGCGCAGCGTCGTGCACACGCATTCGCGCTGCGCGGTGGCCTTCGCACAGGCGGCAAGAGCCATCCCCTGCCTTGGCACGACGCACGCGGATCATTTCCACGGACCCGTGCCCGTCACCCGCGCCATGACAGAGGCCGAGGTGCAGGGCGAATACGAGCTTGAAACCGGCAACGTGATAGTGGAGTGCATCGGCTCCACGCCGCCGCTGGACATGCCAGCGGTCCTCGTGCGCAACCACGGCCCCTTTGTCTGGGGAACAAGCGGCTTGAAAGCAGTCGAATACGCTCAGGCGCTTGAAATCGTGGCCGACATGGCGATAAAAAGCCTGTCCATCTGCCCTGCTGCCGCCCCAGCGCCGGATTACCTCGTGAACAAGCACTTTTTCCGCAAGCATGGCGCAAAGGCTTACTACGGCCAATAGCGTCATATTTCCCCAATCGCTTCGCAGAAAACAAACACTCTCTATAACCCCTCAAACTCACCCCATATTATGCATTGGCTGGATTGGACCGTAATCGGTCTGTATTTCTGCTGCATCGCGGGCATTACGCTCTGGTGCGGTATGAAACTTAAAAACACCGCGGACTACTTCCTCGCGGGCCGCAACGCCGGGTTCTTCCTGATCGGTGCTTCGATATTCTCGTCGAACATCGGCTCGGAACACGTCGTGGGTCTGGCAGGCAGTGGCGCGTCCACGGGCATGGCAATGGCGCACTGGGAACTGCACGCATGGGTGCTCGTCCTATTGGCCTACATATTCGTGCCCTTCTACTACAAGTCCGGCGTCTATACGATGCCGGAGTATCTTGAACGCCGCTTCAGCCCCAAAGCACGCTGGATACTGAGCATGGTGTCGCTCGTCGCATACGTGTTCACCAAGGTCAGCGTCACCATTTACGCCGGAGCCATGGTCTTTGAGGCGCTCCTGCCCAACACCTTCGGCTCGCCCGAAAACGCTTTCTGGGTCGGCGCCTTCGCCACGGTCATCCTGACTGGTGTTTACACCGTCGTCGGCGGCATGAAGGCCGTTATTTACACGGAAGCCCCGCAGGCGGTCCTGCTTATTCTAGGTTCCTGTTTCCTCTCTTACTACGGACTGCACGAGCTTGGCGGCTGGGGCGAACTCATCGAAATGGCAAAGCCGCACGCCGAACAGTTCGCGCTCTGGCGCCCGCTGTCCGACCCGGATTTCCCATGGCTTGGCGTAATTATCGCCTCGCCCATCATCGGCGTCTGGTACTGGTGCACAGACCAGTACATCGTCCAGCGTACACTCACGGCTCGCAACCTGAAGCAGGCCCGCCGCGGCGCACTGTTCGGCGGCTTGTTGAAGGTAACGCCCGTTCTCATATTCCTTGTCCCTGGCCTCATTGGCTGGGCGCTGCACCAGAAGGGCATCATCCACATCCCGATGAAGCTCGCTGCGGACGGCACTAGCGTCATCAACGGCGACATGGTCTTCCCGACGCTGGTTTCGACCCTGCTGCCAATCGGTCTTCGCGGCCTTATCGTGGCCTGCCTTCTGGCAGCACTGATGAGTTCGCTCGCATCGCTGTTCAACTCCTGCGCGACACTCTTCACAGTGGACATCTACGAAAAGCTGCGCCCGAACAAAAGTCAGGCACACTACGTGTGGGCAGGCCGCGTGGCAACCTGCGTGGTCGTGGGTCTTGGCATCATGTGGATTCCCGTCATGAAGATGGTGTCCAGCGGCGGCCTCTACCAATACCTCCAGAGCGTGCAGGGCTACCTTGCCCCGCCGATCTGCGCGGTGTTCGTGCTGGGCCTGTTCTGGAAGCGCATCAACAGCTACGGCGCAGTCTGGGGCATGGGCGTCGGCTTTGTTGCCGGTATGATAAAGCTCAGCATCCAGACCTTCTTCGGCAAGGACAAGATTGCAGAACCGGCCTTCCTTGCCGCCATCGGCGACTTCAACTTCCTGTATGCCACGGGCGTGCTGCTTGTTATAAGCGTCGTAGTCGTGGTGGTAGCGTCCTACATGACCCCCGCCCCCAGCGCGGAAAAGACGGACGGCCTCACCTACGGCACCTTCAAGGACGACGAAGAAGTGAAGTCCAGTTGGGACCGCTGGAACACGGCCCTCGCAACTCTGGTCGTCGCACTGGTCGTCGGAATGTATCTCTACTTCAGCTTCTGGCTGTAAGCTTTCACAGGCTCCGCGCGGCAGGCCGTCATGGCAAGCTGCGCGGGGCCTGTCCGCCTTTTGGCGGCTCGGTATTTACGAGCTGTGAAAGGCGCAGCATCCCTCAAAAAGAATCTCCCGGATAACCCACAAATATTACCCCATGAACAAACTAATTTCTTTTCTTGGCATCGCCGCAATAGCGACTGCGGCTGGCTGCGACTGCAAGGACCAGCAATCCGCCGGTGGCGGCGCAGATCTTGGCATCAAAGTGTCCGACTGGGGCAAAGCTCCGGACGGCTCTCCCGTCCAGCTTTACACTCTGACAGACGGCAAAGGCATGACGGTTCGCCTCTCCAACTGGGGCGCAATTGTGCAGGCAATCGAAGTTCCAGACCGCGAAGGCAATATTGCCGACGTGGTGCTGGGCTTTGACTCGCTTGACCAATACGTGGCCGACCAGACCTTTCAGGGCGCGGCGATTGGACGTTACGGCAACCGCATCGGCGGGGCAAAGTTCACGCTCGATGGCACTGAATACAAAATTACCGACAACGAAAACGGGAACTGCCTGCACGGGGGCACGCCGGGTTATCACAAGATGGTCTGGAAGGCGGAGTCCATCAACGCCGTGGACGCTGTGGGGGTGAAAATGACCCGCCTTAGCCCTGACGGGGAAAACGGATTTCCGGGTAACCTGAACGTGTCCATCAGCTTCATTCTGGACAGCCAAAGCGAGCTGGTAATCCACTACGAAGCAGTTAGCGACAAGGCAACGCCCGTTAACCTGACTCACCACATGTATTACAACCTGACGGGCAGCTCGAAGAACAGCATTCTCGGGCACGAGCTTAAAATGCTCGCAAACCGCATGACGCCTGTTGATGCCGCGCTTATCCCGACGGGCGAAATTACGCCGGTAAAGGGCACTCCGTTCGACTTTCAATCAGCAAAGCAGATAGGGGCCGACATCGAGGCCGCGGACGAACAGCTGAAGCTGGGCGGCGGCTACGACCACAACTTTGTGTTCGAAAAGGCTGACGGGCAGCTCCGCAATCAGGTGACGCTGCACGACCCGCAGAGCGGTCGCACGATGGAAATACTCACCACCGAGCCGGCCATACAGTTCTACTCGGGCAACTTCATGAAGGGAGCCATCGGAAAGGATTCCGTGCCACTGGCATACCGGACGGGTCTCTGCCTTGAAACGCAGCACTACCCGGATTCGCCCAACAAGGTGAACTTCCCCAGCACCATCCTCAAGCAGGGCGACAAATACGAGAGCACCACGATTCTGCGCTTCTCGGCAAAGTAGGCCGTCTGGCACATGGGGTAACACCCAACAAAAAAAGGCTCCCGAATCGCTCGGGAGCCTTTTTTGTGGCGCGCCTTGTGGGAAAAGGCCCGCCAAACCTTGCCAAGTGTTCTACCAGCCTTTGATCTCAAACAATCCCGTAACAGACTGGTGGTTGCAGATGCGCAAAATGGCTTCTGCGAGCAACTCCGCCACACTCAGCACAGTGATGGGCAAGCCCTGCGGATCAATTGGCGTAGAGTCCGTCGTGATGAGTTCATCGAGGAAGCCCGTGCGGAGGCGTTCGTAGCCCTTTTCGTTAAGCACGGCGTGCGTAACGCAGGCGCGAACTTCGCGTGCGCCGTTGTCGCGGAGCATCTTGGCTGCGGCTTGAAGTGTTCCGGCGGACTCGGTCATGTCGTCCACAAGCAGAACGGAGCGGCCATTGACATCGCCCACAAGGTTCATCGCCTCGACGTTGATTGCGTCCGTGCGGCGCTTGGCGACAAAGCCGAAGCTCGTTCCCAGAAGGTCTGCGTATGCGGCAGCCATTTTAAGTCCGCCAACATCCGGCGAGATAACGACCAGATCCGGTATCTGAAGCTTCTTCAGGTAGCGGTAGAACACCGTGGATGCGTAGAGATGGTCCACGGGAATGTCGAAAAAGCCCTGAATCTGCGGCGCGTGCAGGTCCATTGTAAGGACTCGGTTGGCACCCGCGGTAACGAGCAGATTCGCCACCAGCTTCGCCGTGATGGGCACTCTGGGCTGATCCTTGCGGTCCTGCCTGGCGTAGCCGTAGAAGGGCAATACAGCCGTTATGCGCTGGGCCGAGGCGCGGCGTGCCGCGTCGATCATGATCAGCATTTCAACCAGATTGTCGTTCGCGGGCGGACAAGTCGGATTGATAATGAACACGTCGCTGCCACGGACATTTTCATTGATCTTGACGAATATCTCTCCGTCAGGGAATCGCTTTAGTGTGGTCTGGCATAGCTCCGTGCCGATGTAGTCGCATATACCCTTGGCAAGAGCCGGATTGGCACTGCCAGAGATAATTTTCATTTCACCGATTTGCGTCATTGTGTGTGGGATGTCTGTCCGTTTTCGGAGTGTTTTGCGGAAATGTAAAGCAGGCTCTGGCTATTTGCGCACTATTGTTCCGATTGGGAGGCTTTTGCTGCCTGTTCGCGGTCGAAAACGCGAAAGAGTTCCGGCAACCTTGCCCCAAGGGCCTCTATTCGCCTTTGCATCATCACAGGGCGTGCAGGAGTACCCGTCACCTTGGCACCTGCGGGCAAATTGTTAATTACTCCAGCCTGTCCGCCAATAAAAGCTCCGTCACCTACCGTGGTGTGACCGGCAAGTCCAGCCTGTCCCCAGATGATGACAAAGTCGCCAATGGTGGTGCTGCCAGCAATGCCCACTTGAGCACAGATTATGCACCGGCGCCCTATGCGGGAGTTGTGACCGACCTGTACAAGACTGTCGATTTTCGTGCCCTCCCCTACCAAAGTCTTGCCAAAGCGGGCACGGTCGATAGTCGAGTTGGCCCCGACTTCGACGTTGTCTTCGAGGACCACGATACCTATCTGCGGGAGCTTGTAGTGGTAAAGGTCGGGCAGCTTGCCAACCTGGGTGTAGCCGAAGCCATCGCCGCCGATCACAACCCCGGGCTGAAGAATCACATTGTTGCCAAGCTGGCAGTAGTCGTGGACGACAACCCCCGGGTGCAGGCGACAGGAAAGCCCCGTGCTCGCGCCGCGGCCAATGTGCACGTTTGCCTCCAACACGCTTCCGTCTCCAATCTTTGCCCCGGGCGCCACGCTGCAATTGGGCCCGATGTACACGCCTTCGCCAATCGCGGCGTCCTCGGCAACAGTGGCACTACTGTGCACTCCCGGAGCGGGTCTGGGGCGCTGAATTGCCTCGAAAAGTTCGCACACCTTGGCAATGGCCAGTGAGGGGTCTACTACAACTATAAATGCGCAGCCTTCGGCAGGTTGTTCCTTGCAGGCAGGCGGAACGATGACGACGCTGGCCTTGCAGGATGCCAAAAGTGGGAACTGCTTCACGCCGCCAGCGAAACTGACGTCGCCCTCCACAGCGTCTTCAAGAGAAGATACGCCCGTGATACAAGGACGCGCCTGTCCTCGCGTTTCGATGATTGGAATGACCTTTTCCAGTTCGGCGAAGCTGATTTTGATGTCCATGCCTGAAAGCGAGTAAAGTAGAGACTATCAACGACGGGTTGCGCGGCGTAATAATGGCGAAACAGAATGGGAAGGCTCTTGAAAGCCCTATTCAGTTAATTGCCGACAAATTGACGCAACGCTCCTTAAAGGTTCAGCTTTTAACACAAGCAGCCACTGTTAGTCAGGCGCATAATGGTAGTTTTTGCGCTTCTAGGAACTTTTTTGGATAGTATGCCAATAGAACCCATGTCGGAATGCGGGAGGATTTCCAAAAGAATCCCGGAAACAATCCTAGCTCTTGACAGATGAATGCGTGGGCTCGGACGGATGGGGACAGCCGTCCCTACCAGCAAGACAGTCAACATGTTATACTCAGGGGTATGGACGCCTCATACGAAGCGTCCGCGCTGGGTGGCACTGCCCTATTTCGGTAAACTTACGAGGTACTCTCTAGGGAGCGTTTGCAAATAGACGGACCGAGGGGGCGGGATGGATTTCTGAGATAAAAATCAGAACATGAGGCGAGGTGAATCGAGATTCCCCGAGCCGAATGGGCTGTTTTTTAGCCGGAAAGACGCCCGTATTC
>JAFGLA010000063.1 GCA_016928295.1 Opitutales bacterium | reverse complement strand
CGCCGGATTTCTCCAATACTACTCACTTCCGAAGCCTTGCCATCCATCCGCAAATCCTCGTTCTCGCTACGAAACCAGTTGTTAGAGCTGGCCTATGACCTTTGGCAGATAACAAAGTGGACGGATAACTTTGGGGCTAGGCAGGGCTTGATATATGCAGGGTATTGATAAAACAAAACAGATTTCCGTCGCCAGATTGGTCATAATACTTGGCGCGCTGTCAACTTTCGGCCCCTTCGGGACGGACACCTATCTGGCCGCTTTCGGCGCGATTGCGGAAAGCTATTCAACGAGCGTGGGCAATGTGCAGTTGTCCCTGTCGGTTTACTTTCTCGGGCTGGCGCTCGGTCAGTTGATATATGGCCCGCTTGTGGATCATTTCGGCAGGCGCAAGCCTCTGATGTTTGGTTTAAGCCTGTTCGCGCTTTCGTCGTTTCTTATTGTCGTAGCGCCCAACATCGAGTGCTTTCTCCTTTTGCGCGTCGGGCAGGCGCTTGGCGGCTGCGCTGGCATGATTGTGAGCCGCGCCGTTGTTCGGGATATGTTCAACCTGAGCGAATCGGCCCGAGTGTTGTCGCTTCTAGCCGTGGTGCAGGGCCTTGGGCCGATTCTCGCGCCGGTAATCGGTGGCGTGATACTTAGCTACTGGCCGTGGAGGGCGGTGTTTGTGTTCATTGGCAGCTTTGGCATCGGCTGTCTTGCCCTTTCGGGACTTGGTTTGCCCGAGTCCCTTCCCAGGGAGAAGCGCCTTCCCTTGAATCTTGGGGGAGTGTTTCGCGACTATGCGAGCTTGATGATGAGGCGGGATTTCATCATTCCGGCAATGTCCGGCGGCATGGCTTCGTCCTGCCTTTTTGCCTATATAAGCGGCTCTCCCTACGTTTTCATGCACATCTACGGTGCAAGCCCAGCGCAATACAGCTTGATTTTCGCCACCAACGCGGTCGGCACCATTTTGGCCGCCCAGCTTAACCGCGTATTGCTGCGCCGTTTCATTCCGCAACAGGTGCTGAGTGGCGCGATTATGTTCAGCCTGGCTTCTTCCATCGCGCTCATACTGCTTTCGTCGTCCAGCTCGATGTATATGTTCATGGTGCCGCTATGGCTCTGCATCGCCACGATTCCCATGATTGTGGCCAACTCCGTGGCGATCGCCATGGACAAGTGCCCGGACAAGGCCGGTAGCGCCTCGGCAATTGTCGGGCTTTTCCAGTTCGCTCTAGGCAGCGTGTCCAGCGCGCTTGTCGGCATCTTAAACGACGGCAGCGCCTATCCGATGTCGGTGACGATGTTCGTGATGGTTCTGGCCGGCTTTGTTACCGGTCGCTTCACCAGGCGGGCAAAGGCTGTTTAGCCCTCGGTCTGGACGAAGATTTTCTCCGCCGCTTTCATGCCCATTGTCACGGTGCGTCCGTCGCTTGTGGACAGCGTCACCGCGTCCGAAACGGTGTTGCGCGAGGAAACGTTGAGCGAGGCCCCGGGCTTGAGCCCGCGCTCGTCCAGATACTGGAGAAAGTCCGCAGACTGGTCCCCGACGCGGGCGATGGCGTAGTTTTTGCCGCAGTTGCAATCGGCCAGTGTGCAGAGGATGCTTTCCTCAAGGTCGCCGTCCTCGCTGGGAATGGGGTCGCCGTGTGGGTCGTGCGTCGGGTGGCCGAGCTTGTTGTCCATACACGCCAACACGACCTCGGAAATGGCGTGCTCCATGCGTTCCGCTTCCTTATGCACGGCTCCCCAGTCAAGCCCCAGTTGCTCGACAAGAAACAGCTCTATGATGCGGTGTTTGCGTATCATCTTGAGGGCCAGCCTGCGGCCCTTGTCTGAGAGGCGGGCGCCTTTGCGCGGTTCATATTCCGCCAGTCCCGACTGGGCAAGAGACTTGAGCATCGCTGTGGCCGTCCCGGGCGTTACGTCCATGGCCTTTGCTACGGCACCCATCGGGACTGAAGCAGAGCCGAGGCGTTGCTGGGCCAGAAATATCTCTTTGACGTAATTTTCTACTGTGGGACTGGGCATGACGCGAAGTGCAGGAGCCAAGTCAATAGCCGAAAAGCCCGCCCTCTGCAACCTACTTCCTCAGGGCGTCGGCCTGTCTTTAGTTTGGGTAAATGCAGGACGGGGGCTGCGCTCACACATGGCTTGCCTGTTTGTGAGTGCCCTTGTAATATCGCTGCAAAGTAATAATCAGGGCGCTTGGGGCGATTCCTTACCCGCACAAGGGATGGAGTTTTTCCACGGTCCGGTTCAAAGCAGCGAGGACAATATGAGCGAAGAGCGACATGTGGACAAAAGCGATGCTAATGGACCTTGTGTCGTTCCGAGGGCGTTCAAGGGCGAGGAGTTTCACAAGTTGCTTGAACACGGAGCCTTCCTTTTGATGCTCGGGGTAGTAAGTTTGCTGTTTCTTGGAATCCTGAAGCCGTTTTTCAGCGCGATATTTTGGGCCTGCGCGATAAGCATCATCTTTTCCCCTCTTCAGCAGCGCCTGCTTCGCCGTTGGGCAAAGCCGAACACCGTCGCGTTTGTCACGCTTTGCGTGTGCGTTTGCGTAGCTGTCATTCCGGCGTTTTTCATACTCGCGTCATTTGTGAGAGAGGGCACGGATCTGTACCAGCGCGTGCAGGACGGTGTGATTAATCCAGCCACCTATGTGGACCGCATAAGACAGGCGTTCCCTGCCTTGCAGAGCCTTCTGGAACGCTTGAACATCGAGCCGGAAACGGTCAAAACGCAGCTTTCCGACCTCGCCGTCGGGGCGAGCAAGTTCATAGCGCACAATGCCGTTCAGATAGGGCAGAACACGTTGCAGTTTTTTATCTCGCTGACGCTCATGCTCTACGTGTCGTTTTTTCTGTTGCGCGACGGGCCGCGTCTAGTCTCGCTAATGATACGCGCCCTGCCTCTGGGCGACGAGCGGGAGAAAATGCTCTTTGGCAAGTTTGCCGAAGTTACGCGCGCCACGGTGAAGGGGAACTTGGTGGTCGCCGTTGTTCAGGGGACGCTCGGCGGGCTTATTTTCTGGATTCTGGGCATACACGGCGCCTTGCTCTGGGGGGTCGTGATGACCTTCCTTTCGCTGATTCCCGTGGTGGGCGCCGGGCTTATATGGGGGCCTGTGGCGGTGTATCTTTTCGCAACGGGCGACTGGGTGCAGGGCCTTGTCCTTGTGGGCTTTGGCGCGGGTGTAATCGGCCTTGTGGACAACATTCTGCGGCCCATTTTGGTGGGGCGCGACACGAAGTTGCCCGACTACATCGTGCTCTTGTCCACCCTTGGCGGCTTTTCGCTATTCGGGATGAACGGCTTTGTTGTCGGTCCCCTTGTGGCGGTCCTCTTTGTCGCCTTCTGGGAGATATTCATGCTGGAATACAACGTTTCCTCGCCCGTGGAGAGTGCTCAGGCTGGCGAAGCGCCCTCTGCCGATTCGGCTGCTGCGTCAAAGCAGGAGTGAACTCTCGGTTTTTCTAGTCCCTGCCGATGGATTCGCTGATGGCGTTCTGCTGGCGCGCTATGTCGTGCAGGGTGACGATGCCC
The DNA here is from genome assembly GCA_016928295.1 of Opitutales bacterium. Taxonomy (GTDB): domain Bacteria; phylum Verrucomicrobiota; class Verrucomicrobiia; order Opitutales; family Oceanipulchritudinaceae; genus Verruco-01. The sequence continues at coordinate 4,383 of JAFGLA010000063.1, read as the reverse complement.
AGCACCCTTGTCTTGTCCGTGGGGGATACTATGGGGGCTTGCAATACGTCCTCAGTCACCAGTATTCGGGCCACGTCGCGGATGCTCGTTTCCGATGATATGGCAACGAGGTGATGCTTGCCGAGTTTTTCGCAAAGTGGAGCTATCGAGCCTTCGCCCTTGAGCCTTTCAAGCTCCGCGTGTGTCATTACGCCCAGAAGCTGGTCGTTTTCCCCGATTATGGGGTAGGCGTGGTGCTTGTGCCCCGCCTTCATTATGCGGGCAAGGTTGTCCGCAGCGTCCAGAGCACCGGAAAGCGTCGTAACGTCAAAGGTCATTATGGCTTTGACGGGCAGGTTGTGCCAGTCCTGTTCGCCTTGATAGGAGGGCATTCGCTTGAGCGTGATCTTGTCCTGAATGAGCATCGAGTCGTACAGGCTCAAGGGGTGCCAGCGAACGGCCAGCATGTAGGCCAGCACGTTGCCCACCATCAAAGGGAGCATGATCGTATAGTTGCGCGTCATCTCGAACACTATCATGAACGAGGTGAAGGGGCAGCGTATGACAGCGGCAAAGAAGCAGCCCATGCCGATCAGGGCCATCGCGCCGACTACGTCGTTCATGTAGCCAAGGCCGAGCATCTGGCCGCATATGCCTACCAGAGCGCCAAGCATTCCGCCGATAAAGAGCACCGGCGCGAAGATGCCGCCGCTAGTGTTTGCCGTGGCAGCCACGATGTAGGCGAATACTTTGCCAACGAGCAGGAGTAGAATGATCGTAGGCGAAACAAGGTGCCCGTTGAGGACTTGCGAAAGATCCTTATAGCCGATGGAGAATACGCCGTGGTGCCCTGTCAGGAGCAGGACCAGAACGCCCGTCAGCCCGATGATCAGGCCCGCAAGCGCGGGGCGCAGCCACAGGGGGATTAGTTTTTCGTCCTTTGCCTTGAGGCGCAGGGCCAGAAGGCTGCGGACGAAAAAGGTGCCGAAGGCGGCGCAGACTATGCCAAGGGGGATGCACAGGAGCATCCACCAGCTAGTTTCAAAGGCTGGCAGGCCCAGCGTAAAGAGCGCGTGTTCGCCAAGGAGCGTGCGCTCGACAATGGCGGACAGTACCACGGCCACGAGTATGCCGAAGAGGGACTTTGTCGATACATCGCCGAGTAGTTCCTCGAAGACAAAAAACATTGCGGCAAGTGGCGTATTGAAGGCAGCCGCCATGCCCGCGCCCATGCCTACGGGTACCATGGCCTGCACCCTTTGTTTGGCCAGTCCGAATACCTGGCCTATCTTGCTGGCGACAGCGGCGCACATGTGCAGGGTCGGCCCTTCCGGCCCCATTGCCATGCCGCTGCCCACGGCTAGCGCGCTCGATATGAAGCGCCAGAAGGCTTCGCGAAGGCGGAAGAAGCCGAAGTTGAGGTAGTAGCGGGCTTTTATCTGGGTGATGCCGCCTCCGGCCACCTGAGGTTCGATTTTTGTGCTTATAATTCCGCTTAAAAGGCCTCCGATTGTCGGTGCCGCAACGAGTATCAGAATGGCCATCTCGCCGCCGACTTTCGCTGACAGAGCCAGAACCCAGTCGAAGAGAAGTTCTATGGCTTCGTGATAGGCCACCGCAGTAAGTCCGCAGGCAATGCCAGCCAGCACCCAGAGCGTGAAGTGGCGCTGGGTGTCTGAGAAGCGCAGGCGCATCCATTCCGGCACTCTTTCAAGGCGCAGGGCGGGGAAGCGGTAAAGGCGTTTTGCTATCCTTTCGGGCACGAGCAACTAATAGCCCATGAAAAAGCCCCCTGCAAGAGCGTTGCTTGCAAGGGGCTTGTGAAAGTGCCTGTGCTTGTGGCCTGAAGGCTATTTGTCAAGACCGGCGCCAAGCTGCTCGGCCTTGAGATATTTGCCCTGACGGTAGGACCAGAAGACGCGCTCGTTAAGCAGGTTCATGCCGTCGTCGTTCTCGTCGTACTTGTTCAGGCTAAAGTCCTTCATGTAGCGAATCCAGCCTTCGTCCTTGTAGCTGTAAAGGAAAGGATAGTTGGCATAGTTTGTCCACACCCAGCCGATGGTGTCGTCAACGTATTCTGTTGCCGGGTCTCCATCGTCATAGCTTGTGGGATACATGTACCAGTTGACGCCTTCAGCTTCCGTGGCCGTTTCGCCGAACATGTATATCCAGCCGTGTTCGTAGCTGTAAACCTTGCGGTCGGTCGGAAAGTCGTGAATGAGGTTCCAGCCGAATTTGGAGCTTTTGTACCAGTACCAGTAGTCTGTTGTGGACTCGTCTTCTTCCGTGCTCTCGTCGTCGTCAAGGCCGTAGTCAACGAAACTGGAGTAGGCCGCGTCTCCCAGATACATGTAGAACGGGCGGTAAAGGTAGATCTGGAAGCTCTGGCGGTAGTAGTAGCCGTCCACGCCGTTGTTTGTCCCGTCGTCAACATATACGCGGAAGTAGAATGTGTAGTATCCGCTGGAGATGTCGGACAGGTTGACTCCTTCTTTTACTGCGTATGTTACAAGACCGTCTTCTGTTATGGAGATGTCGAAGTATTTGCGGATGGTCGCGTTGGGATCTACCGTCTCGTCTTCTTCGTCCTCGTCTTCGGCCTCCTCAATGTGGGGAAGGTCTTCGATGAACTTCAGCCCGTGGCTTGGCGCGACTTCAGCAAGATCGTGAATGGTTATGCTATCGATCGTGATGTAGTCGTCGCGAGTGGGCTTGGTGCTGCTGCTGAAATCTTCCTCGGTGTAGGTTGCCCAGAGGGGAATTGAGGTAAGTGATGCGCTGGCTTCCCACACGTTGCTTACGTCATAAGTCGAACCGGTGTAGCCGCTGAGAGCTTTTACGACGGGCATGTCTTCGTCGAAGACCTTTCCGAACGTGGCAATATACCCTGCGTACAGGTTGTCCGTGTTGTCCGTAAGGTTGAAAACCAGCGAGTAGTCGTTGGTTGCCGCATAGAGGGACACGCGCCCTTCCGTATAATCGGTGTCGTTGTAGGAGGGCGAACCCCATACGCCGGTAGCTGCGACAAGGTTTCCGGCGTCATCGTCGGATACCTTGTAGTTACCCGCTTCAATAGTCCAGGGTTTGCTGTAATCGGTAACGCCTTCCGAGTCGTAACCGAAGGCCGTTCTCCAGAAAATTGTGTCAACAAGGCTTGGCGAGACGCTGTCTTCAAAGCCGACTGTGTTGAGTAGAACGTAGGTGGTTGCGGATATGTCGGTAAGGTCCAGCATCTGGCCGACAAAGCGTTCGTCGTCCGTATCGCTTGTCCAGTTGCTGTCGCTTTCCACCGGTTGTTCCGGTTCCGGGTCGAGCCAGTTGATCTGTAACCTGAAGCTGTCCGCCATGCCGTAAGCGGCGGGCTTATTGAGCGTAAAGGTCAGGTATGGTCCCGGGGATGTATATTCTTTGAAATACTTCGATAGGTCTGCGCTGCCTTCAAGAGGGAAATACCCCTCGTACAGGGAGGCGAAGGTTGTCGGGATGTTCAACATTACCGGAACTGTGTCCGGATTCACGTATGCGCTCTTGGCCGTGTGGCCGATGGTGGCGGCGAGCGCGGTGCAGGCTATGGCAGGGTGGATTCTCATTGGGTTGCTTCTTAAGCGTGGTGCAGGGGAATGTATCTTCCGCTTATGTAGGAAATCAGGGCTTGGGGCGAGAGCTTTGAACCGCAGACGCGCTGCGAAAGCTCGTTTGTGTCGAAACGCCTTGCATAGGCGTGAACGTTTTTGCGCAACCAGTCAAGCAGAGGACCGTACCGGCCCTTTGCGAGATGCTCCTCAAGGGAGGGAATTTCTGCATTCACCTTTTCCCATAGGCTGGCGGCGAAAAGATTGCCAAGGGTGTAACTTGGAAAGTAACCGAAAAGGCCGCAGGCCCAGTGCACATCCTGCATACAGCCGTCGCGCTCGCAGCCTGGTTCAACACCGAGCAGGCGCAACGATTGTTCGCGCCATGCCTCGGGCAGCTCCGCAGCCTTCAAAGAGCCGTCCATCAGGCGCTTTTCAATGTTGAAGCGCAGTATGATGTGCAGGTTGTAGCTGACTTCGTCCGCGTCGAGGCGCACGGGGGTCGGCCTTACGTAGTTGATTGTGCGGTAAAGCTCCTCGCTATCCACTCCGGCCATCTGCGCGGGGAATGCGCTTCGCAGCTTCGGCTCCCAGTAGGCCCAGAATGCGCGGCTTCGTCCGACCTGATTTTCCCAGATACGGCTTTGGGATTCGTGCACGGCCATTCCGGCTGCCATGCCGAGGGCTGTGCCAGCGAACTGGTCGCTCATGCCCTGTTCGTACAGGGCGTGCCCGCATTCGTGCATTGCGCTGAAGAGTGAATCCAGCGGGTTGTTCTCGTCGTAACGCGTCGTTATGCGTGTGTCCTGCCCGTTGCCGTCGCAGAATGGAT
>JAFGLA010000062.1 GCA_016928295.1 Opitutales bacterium | reverse complement strand
TGAATCGGGATTCCCCGAGCCGAATGGGAAGGTTTTTCACCGAAAAGGCACCCGCATTCCGACGGGAGTCCGGTTTTCAAACACTCCGTAACATGTTTTCCGATACTGGAACACATGACAAGCGTCATTGACGCAAATTAGCTAGGGTTTTCAAAGCACTCCCATCAACCTCCGAACCTGTGTCACAATGAACAAGCCTGCAATCATCATACTTGTGTTGGCAGCGCTCGCCATCGGTGGCGGCGGCTACTACGTCCACAACCAGAACTCGCGCCACGAAGAGGCCCTTTTACAAGAAAAAGCCCGTGCCGATGAAGACCGTGCACGCCTTGAGGCCGAAACGCGCGCAGCCGAGGCTGCCGCAGCCAAGGCTCGCGCTCAAGCTGCCGAAGCGGAACGCCTCGCACAGCGCCAAAAGGAGCTGGCAGAACAGACGCGCCTTGCAGAAATTGCCGCCCTTAACGAAAGGCTTGCGGCTGAAGCGGAACAGCGGGCAAAGGCCGAAGCCGCGCTTGCAGAACTTGAAAGACAGAGGGCTTTGCTTGCCCGGCAACAGGACGAGATGAAACAGCGTCTTGCAGCTCTAGAAGAAGACCAACAGCAAGAAGATCCCTCGGTGGTGGCTCTGCGCGAACAGATGGCACAGCGCGATGCGGAACTTGCCCGCATGGAGAAAGAGAATCTTCGCCTCCAACAGGAGTATCAGAAGTCTCTCGAACAACAGATTGCCACTGAAGATGAAATCATCCGCAAGGGCGGAACTATAAGCATACCCAACTATGACGTTCGCTCCATGAACGACCGGCGCAAGGAGGCCATTCGCCTGCGCCAGCGTATAGAGTTTCAGGACAGCCAGTAAAGCAAGGCATGGTTTATCTGCTCCCGAAGCCTGATAAATACTGGGCATAGCGGTGAAAATAGATTTTCGCACAATTTTCTCTTGCAGAAAATTACTCCCTGTATTTACTCGGGGCCTTCACTTGCTTAACGGCAGAAACGAAGTGCCTGGCTAGCTCAATTGGTAGAGCAGCAGACTCTTAATCTGTTGGTTCTGGGTTCGAGTCCCAGGCCAGGTACCACTTCTTCTTCCAGTAAGCCGGATACAGCGGGCCAGCTTAGCTCAGTTGGTAGAGCAACTCACTTGTAATGAGTAGGTCGCCGGTTCGACTCCGGCAGCTGGCTCCATTAAGCCAAGAGCTTACGCTTAATTATCAGCGGAACGAACTTACAAGTTGCGTACGCCACTGTTGCTGACTCCGCCCGCATGCCCGAGGGCGAAATAAACTCCGGTTCTGCCAACAGAAGAGTTTTTTACATTCAAGTGACGATGCCCGGGGCCGACTTTCATTGCTATATGGAAGAAATCCATTACGAGGCGTACCACGACGAAATCGGGCTGTTGACGGCGGAGGACATGGCGTTCATCCACGAAACGCTTGGGCGAGACATCCTTTCGGAAGAGGAGGTCAACGCCATTGTGAACGACCCGCAGATGCGCAACAGGGTGCTGGACAGCCCGGCCATCTTCGATGCCCTTGGCGCGGACATAACAAGCCTCAAAGTTTCCGAGTTTTTCTACTACTCCACTCTGGTGCGCCAGGTCATGCTTAACGCCGGACTGGATGCGGAGGAATACACACAAAACGTGGCCTCGTCGCTTGTTCGCATGGCAAACATGAAGCGCAAGCATGTTGAACGCTCCGACTTTAGCTGCCGTTACCTGCCTTTGGATATGGAGGTGCTGGTGGAAGAAGGACGCTACGGTTGCAACATCACAATCAGCGCAAGAATGGAGCCTTACGACATGAAACTCGAAGGCTTCGTGGCAAACATCTCGGCGTTCAGCAAAAAAGACGACGAGGTGTTCAGCGCGGCGAAGAATCAAATGCCTCAGTCCGACGCCGCATAGCTGGCGCCTGAATCAGGCTCTGGCGTGAACGACTCGTAAGTTGGCAAGCGTTCAGCGTTTTTGCGTTAGAGCGGTTGCCAAAAGTCTTCTCAAATACAACAAGATGTTTTATCCGCAGATAAGCAGGGATTAACGCAGATATAAGAAGTAACTCTTTGTTTCTTAGTAATCTGAGAAAATCTGCGTAATCTGCGGTTAAATACTCTTATTTTGGGTTTATTTTGGCATTTGCTCTACGATTCAAAGCGCCTTTGCGAGCAAAGACTCGGCGTGCTCGATCGCCTGCTTTGAATGGCGGTCACCCAGCATTCGAGCGAGTTCAGCAACGCGGCTTTCGCGCCCATCGTGCAGCGGGCTGATAGACACCTGCGTGTCATCCTCCTTCTGGGTTTTCTGCACCAGATAGTGGGCCGAGGCCAATGCGGCAACCTGCGGAAGATGCGTCACTGCAAACACCTGATGACGCGCTCCCAGCCCAGCCAGCTCCTTGCCAACCTCCACGGCAGCCTCGCCGCCGACATTGGCATCCACCTCGTCAAACACGAGAACAGGCGTCGAATCCGCCTCGGCGAGCACGGTTTTGATGGCAAGCATCACGCGCGCAAGCTCACCCGAGGACGCGATTTTCGCCAGCGGACGCGGCGGCATCCCGGGATTGGGCGCAAACACAATCCGGCAGGCACTGTCGCCGTATTCGCGCAACTCCGACTCCTTAAACACTTCCACGCGCAGCTTCGCGTTCTTGAAACCAAGCCGCGAGAGCAAAGAGCCGGACTTCTCCCCAAGCTCATGCGCGGCTGCTTCTCTACGGCTGCGAAGCTCTTCACCAATGCGGGAAAGCTCTCCGGCCAAAGAATCGGCCTCCCTAAGCGCCTTTTCAATCTGCCCCTCCACGTCGCCCTGCTCCTCGATGCGAGTGCGAAGCTCCACGCCGCGAGCGTTGACGCTTTTTACATCCGGCCCGTATTTGCGCTTCAGCTCCATCCAAATTTCCATCCGCTCGCGTAGCAGCTTTGCGCTGCGCTCATCAAAGCTGCACTCTCGCGCTGCATGGGCGTAATCCGAGGCTATGTCGGACAACTCTATCGACACGCTGTCGAGCCTGTTTGCCAGTTCTCCCAAGGCGGCATCCAGACGAGACAAACGCCGCGCATCGTTTACAAGCTCCGCCATAGAGGCACAAATACCCCGCGCACCGCTGATGCGACCGGCAAGCCCTGCTGCGCCCGCGACAAGCTCCCTTGCGCTCTCAAGGCGCATAAAGTCGCGCTCCAGTGCCGCTACGGAATCCTCGCTCAACTTCGCGCGTTCGATCTTGTCCACCTGCGTGCGCAGGAATTCAATCTCGTCCGGCCCAAGGCGACGTGCGCTTCGCAGCTCTTCGGCCTTGGAAAGCAACGCCTTCCAGCGGCGGAACGACTCGCCGTAACGGGCAAGCAGGGGATCGTTCTTTGCGTAACTGTCGAGAAGTTCCAGTTGTTTGCGCTCGCTGAACAGGGTCTGAGCCTCGCCCGGGCCGTGAATATCCAGCCAGAAGGCGCCAAGCTCGTGCAAATTTGCCTGCGTGGTCAACATGCCGTTCACGAGTATTCGCCCGGGCTTGTCGCGATAAACGGTCCTCTGGATAAGTAGCAGCCCGTCCTCGCATGTGGGCAGGGCGCGCTCTTCCAGCCAAACGTCAACGGCTTCGTGATTATGAAGCTGTATTCCGCCTTCGACGCCCATTTCCTCGCCGCCACGACGAATGGACTCGCGATCGGCCCTTCGTCCCGCAAGCAAGCCCAGCGCGCCAAGAAGCACGCTCTTGCCAGCGCCGGTCTCACCAGTGACAGCTGTGAAGCCTGCGGAAAACTCCAGTTCCGCATGTTCGAGCACAGCCAGATTGCGTATCCGCAAAAAGCGCAACATATGCCAGTGATGATAAGCCAAATACGGAGAGGGGCGCAAGCATCCGAATCACAGCAAAAAATACACCTCATGCAAAAAAGCATGGCGTCCTGACGTTCTCACTGTAAATTCTCCCAAGGTAAATCATCACCCCCTACCCCATACATTATGAAGCTTTCTATCGCGTTGCCAGAGCTGCCCATCGAGGGCAAGTGGAAGTCCATAACCTACCCCCAGCATCTTGAAGAAAAGAACAAGCCACAGCTTGCAGACGCGATATACGTGCGGCACGACACCAGCGAACACGCCACGGTAAACGACGGCAAGGTTCTCGTTGAAGACCTGATTAAAGAGGAAAAGGGCAAGGCAGTATTTGGCTGGGCACTTAGCGAATTCAAGGTCGATGGCAGCGGTTACAGGATTATCGAGGTCACGCCCCGCGCAGTGTTCCAGACTCCTGAGGGTGAGATGGTGGATGTCACTGATTCGGTCAATCCTGACAACACAAAGACCTGCTTCATCCCGACAAATCAGATGTGGAAGAAGCTGCCCAATTCGCAGTTCTACCTTGAAAAGCGCGCCGACGAAAAGCAGGCGCTCGTTCTCACATACATGCTGGCGACAAAGTATATCATCAGCCAGATGAAGGAAAAGGGCGTCCGCGCCGTCAACAAGACGCTAATTGTCGAGTTCGTAAAAAAACACGCCAAAGACTTGGACACCGTGAAACTTTCCAACGCCGTGATTCACGAGCTGAAGACAAAACAGGAAATGTTCAAGGCAAGAGCCGCCGCGGCGGAAGCAGCTAAAAAACAAGCCGAAGAAGCCGCAGCGGAGCCAGCCAAGTAGAGTTAGTTAGCATCAATTTCACTGACGCAGCCCCACGTCACGCGGGGCTGCGTTTTTTTTGCCCAAATGCAGTTACTTCAAACGAGGGCGCGTCTGCAAATAGACGAACCGAGGAGGCAGGATGGATTCCTGAGGGGAAAGACGCACGGATGTTCTATTGCAGACGCTCCTTAACCCAATCGAGAATTCCATCGCCAACGATGCGCCTGTAATAGCAGCTCATGCGATTCTTTCCGTCCGCCCCCTTGGTGTGACAGCCGCCCACGCCACGCGGGCGCACAATGTACAGCAGGGAGTTTTGTTCGCAGTTTACACGCACATCCACAAGGTCGAGATAATCTCCGCTCGTGGCCCCCTTTATCCACAGCTCGTTGCGGCTGGATGACCAGAACACCGCCACGCGGTCCTTCAAGGTGCGCGTCAAAGCCTCGCGATTGGCGTATGCGACAACGAGAACCTCTTGCGTGTCTGCATGTTGGACGACAACAGGAAGCAAGGCCTGCCCGCAGGCTGCGACCTTTCCCAGCTTGTCAAAATCCAGACGCTCGACAATGCCCTCTTCGATTTCGTGACTCATGCATCACAGCATAAAGCGAACAATACCAAGGGTTCAAGCGCAGCGATTGCTTGCGAAGACGTAATGCCTTTCCCATACTCTCGCGGATTATGCCAATCCCTTTCCACAAATACCACGCGCTGGGTAATGACTACCTTGTGCTCGACCCTGCGGATCTCTCCGGCTGCCACGAGACAATCCCCTACTCCGAAGAGGAAATTGTCCGCATCTGCCACCGCAACTTCGGCCTCGGCTCCGACGGAATACTCTGGGGGCCTTGCCCTGTGGAGGGGGCCAATTTCGGCCTTCGCATATACAACCCCGACGGAAGCGAAGCTGAAAAAAGCGGCAACGGACTGCGCATTTTCACACGCTACCTTTACGACAGCGGTCGGGTGCGCAACGAGGAGTTCACCATTCGCACCCCTGGCGGCGTCGTAAAAAGTCAGGTCCACAGCGACGGCCTCATCACCGTGGAGATGGGCAAGGTAAGCTTCAGTAGCGACACAATCCCCGTCCTGCCCAAGGAGCCGGTGCGCGAAGTGCTCAATGAAACAATCTCCGTTCTCGGGACCGACTACCGCTACTGCGCCGCCACAATCGGCAACCCGCACTGCGTCCTTCCCATGGATGAAGTCAGCGAAGAGCTGGCGCGCAAAATCGGCCCGCACATCGAGAACGACAAGCGTTTCCCCAACCGCACGAACGTCCAGCTGCTCAAAGTTCTGGACAGGAACAACATTCAAATTGAAATCTGGGAACGCGGCGCGGGCTACACTCTCGCAAGCGGAAGCAGCTCAAGCGCGGCTGGCAGCGTGGCACGAAGGCTCGGTCTTGTTGACAGCGACATCACCGTGCACATGCCCGGCGGCTTGCTGAAGCTGCACATCGACGAGGGCTACCACGTGACGATGACCGGTCCGGCGACGCGAGTCGGTGAAATGCAACTTAACGAAGAAGCACTGGCGTAGCTCTCTGTCTTTTCGCGGAAATTTACGGATGCACGCGAGGGTGAAAACAAAATACATAACGCGAACGAACAGTCGCGTTTCAGTTTTTGCATCCCTGTCCGTATTGCTTAATGTGTAATGTAAACACGGACCGGTGAGGTGCTATCGACAATTCGCTTGCACCCCACTCCATTTCACGTACTCCGACATGACAGATCCGCTCATATTCGACCCCGAAACCGGAGAGCTAATCAGCAGTTCCCGCGGTGCTGGCATGGGGCCGGAAACAGCGCCGCGGAAAGCGGCTGGCGGGTCCACGTACACGCGCAACGGTCTTGGTTCCGGCGCTTACAAACCGCCAAGCCTCGAAGACCGTTACGTTACTGCACTGTGCTCCGGCAATGCGGATGAAGTTGCCAGCACGCTGAAGCTCTTGTCCGGCGACAGCAGCCGCGAGTGGTCGGCACGGGTTATCACCGCCGTTATTGCGGTAATGTCGGGAAATGATGCAGAGCTGTCCTCACTCGCCTGTGATACCGCGTCCAGAATCGGCTTTCACGCGGCAATCCCGTCTCTTGCGCAAACAATCCTTGGCAAAGCCAGTAATCAGGCACGTCTGGCAATGTTGCGCCTTGCGGCCAGCTACGGAGCGCAAGGAACCGCACTTGCGGAATCCATCCTGCCGCTGCTTGAAAACAGCAACAGCGAGATAGCAGAAACGGCATGTTCGACAATCGGTTCCATAGGGCTTACGCCTCGCTCGGTCGAAGAACTGGCATCACTTATCAGGCACAAGGAAGCACGAGTTCGGATGCTGTGCGTCAGAATGCTGGGGCTTCTTGGAGCGAGGGCTGCGAGTGTTTCCGGCCTTGTGATTCTGCGGATGGACGATCCTGAGGCGGCGATTCGCAAAGAGGCGGCCCAGTCACTGGAGCGCATGGGTTTCAACTCGTCGGCAATGAATGAAGTCCGGCGAATGCTCAACCACAACAATGCGCAGCGCAGCCTTGAGATGCTGCACATTCTAGGGCGTTACGGTTCCTCTGCACAAGAAGCCGCATCCCTTGTCATACCTCTGCTTAAAAGCGACAACGCCGAGTTGCGCGAAGGAGCATGGCGCACGCTCCGAATCGTCGGCATAGGGCGCGACTGCATACGACAAATAGAACAACTTGCACGCCATCCATCGCACGAGGTGCGAAGCGCGGCACTGGACCTTCTTGAAGAGTGCGGAGAAGCGCCCGAAAGCTGCAATCTTGCCTTTGCCCTTATGGCGGACCGCGACGTGGGCCTTCGCGAAAGGGCGGCCTCCGTCGTAGCAAGGAACGGAGTCCCTTCCGCATCCTTGCCAGCCCTTCGCAAGCTGCTTCGCGATGAACGCGACCCCGTGCGCATCCTCGCTCTGGAAGCCCTCGCTCAAGCCGGTCAAGCCGCTCAAAACGCGACAAAGCTGATTATAGAGCGTATCGAGGAAGCCAATATCGACGTAGCAAAGGCAGCGGCGAAGACCTTCGCCAGCGTAGGCAAGGTAAAAGACAACCTTTCGGACATATCCCGCCTGCTGCGCAACCGCCGCCAGGATAGAAAATTGCTTACCCTTGCGACGCTAAGAAACATGGGGGCGGAAGCCGTGGACGCGCTTCCGCTGGTGACAGCCTGCATGGGCGACGAGGACTGGGTAGTGCGCGACGCAGCCTGCGAGGCTTTTATCTCAATAGGCTTCAACGATTCCTGCATGACGGAAGTTAAGCGCCTTATCGAACATCAGGACCGCAACTACCGCCTCGCGGTGATACGCGCTCTTGGAAGCTGTGGAATGAGCGCCGCGGCGGCAGAGAGCTTTCTCGACCAACATCGGGAAGATCACGATGCGGAAGTGGGACGCGCGGCAAAGCAGGCCTTGGCAGCGGTAAGGGCCAAGTAGCACCGCCCTGCCCGCGCATCTATTGCAAAGCTACCTCTTGCGCATGTGGATTATTTGCACCAATACTTGCGGTCATTCTCATGACTCCGCTTGAATGGACAATAATCGTGGCCGCAATCTCCGTATCTGCGGGGCTGCTCGGTTCACTCGCAGGCGTTGGGGGCGGCATAATAGTCGTTCCGGCCTTAACACTCCTTATGGGGGTGGACATTCGGCACGCAATCGCAGCCTCGATCGTCGCGGTTGTGGCAACATCCAGCGCGGCAGCATCGACCTATGTGCGCGAACGCATGACGAACATACGCCTCGGAATGCTGCTCGAAACCGCAACAGCTCTCGGCGCCATATGCGGGGCACTGGCGGCGGGACTGCTGTCCTCAAAGCTACTGTATATTCTCTTCGGTGTCATACTCTGCTACAACGCTTGGCACATGTCCCACAAACGTGAGGACGGCCAGCACACCATCCCGCCCGACCCCTTTGCCGACAAACTATCCCTTCACGCCTCCTACTACGACCGCTCGCTTAAACGTGAGCTTTCATACCGCGTATCACGGACAAAGCTGGGGTTACTAGTAAGCTGGATAGCGGGCCTTGTCAGCGGACTTCTTGGAGTGGGAGGCGGGATATTCAAAGTCCCCCTCATGCACCTTGCCATGGGTGTACCGATAAAGGCCGCCACGGCGACCAGCAACTTCATGATTGGCATCACGGCCTCCACCGGCGCGGCCATCTACTTCATGCGGGGCGACGTAAAGCCCTTCATAGCGGCCCCTGTTGCGATAGGTGTCATAGCAGGCTCCAAAATCGGGGCGCGCCTTCTTGGAGGGATGAAACTGAACGCCGTGCGCATGGCCTTTGTCGTGGTCATGGCAGTCGCGGCAGTGCAAATGCTTTACAAGGGACTCTTCCGATGAATGACAGGCACAGTGAACTATCGACCGAACTAGTAATCAGCGAAATCCTGCGCTGGGGCGTGCGTTGCAGCCTGTTTCTTATTGTTCTGGGCTCGGTCCTTTGCTTTGTGCGCGGAGTGGACTACGGATCTTCCGGCGGTACGGCTGATGATTTATACTCGTTAATCAACGGCGAAGGCAGCTTTCCGCACAGTCTTGCATGGCTTGCCAACGGGCTACTTCATCTGCAAGGGGCTGCCATAATCGTGGCCGGTCTTGGCCTTTTGATATCGACCCCGCTAATGAGAGTCAGCGCATCCATCGCAGCGTTCACGCTTCACAAAGATCGCGCCTTTGCGCTAATCAGCGTAATCGTGTTCACGCTCGTCATACTCTCTTTTGCAATCGGAGCAGCATAAAGCTATTTTGCGGCCCAATTACGATATTAAAATCAACCTGTATGATACGCCCCTGCACAGATACTGACATCCATGAGATGTTTGAAATAATCAACGACTCCTCCATAGCCTACAAGGGGCAAATCCCCGAAGACCGCTGGCATGAACCGTATATGCCACTTGAAGAACTGCGCTCCGAGATAGCCGCCGGAGTGCGCTTTTCCGGTTTTGAAGAGGATGGAGTGCTCCTCGGCGTCATGGGAGTGCAGGATGTCAAGGATGTGACTCTTATTCGCCACGCCTATGTGCGAACAAACGCGCGCGGAAAAGGCATTGGCGGCAAGTTGCTTTCGGAGCTTCTCGCAGGCTGCTCCCGCCGCGTGCTGATCGGAACGTGGAAAGCGGCGCGCTGGGCGATAGCCTTTTACGAAAAGCACGGCTTCGTCGAAGTTGACGAAGAGACGAAGAACAAGCTCCTGCATACATACTGGACGGTTCCTGAAAGGCAGATAGAGACCTCGACAGTCCTACGGAACGCCAGCTCCGTTTATTAACAATAAAAGTCATAGGCTCTTGCCCGAGGGTTAGGGAGCGTCTTAAAATAGAGATCACTAGAGTTCATTCATTCATTCCCATCACAGCCTCCCGATGTACAATTCATTCAAAAACATGCTGTCCGCGCAGATGGAACGGTTCGGCATATCCCGCGCCACCATTTTACTCTTTGTAGTATTCCTTACCCTCTGCATCGCATTCATTCTGATTGTGTTCATACGAGCCGACAGGAACAGCGACAGAAACATCAGCGCCATGCTCGAAAGCGACGCCTGCGTCGAGCTTGCTTCGACAGTGGTCACGTTAAGGGCCGACATGGACGCCTACTACGGCGGTGCGAAGGAACAGAATCAGGAGTATTGGGAAGATCTGTGCCATAAACTTCTTAATGCCAGAGACAACTGGGTAAGGGAGTGCAATTCCGGAGTGGAGAGCGACGACTTCTACCCCGCGCTTCGCCGCCGTTACGAAACCGGGCTTGCTTCTGAAATAATGCAGGAACTGTCCCTTGCCATGCAGGCCGGAGAGCAGGCCATCGCCGAAAATGACTACAAGGAAGCCCTGCGCCAGTATTCGATAGCACATCGTATGCAGCTGGACATCAACAGCCGCCTGCCATCTGCGGAACAGGCCAGCGCGGGACGTCTTGCGAGTATATCCAAGATGCTGGACAAGGCGCGCTACGAACCGATGCTGGAGGATTACCGCGTCCTCATCGCAAAGGCGGACTCCAGCTACGATAACGAGGACTACGAGCAGGCCAAAGAACTGTACATCGAAGCGAGAACCCTGCTCACGCAGCTATCTTACCGCATTCCCCAATCGTATTTGAATGCTGGTATTCTCTTGAGCCGCATCGACCGCCAAATGGCCGACTGCGGCGCAAAAATCCGCAAAGTCGAGATCGACGAAATAAGAAATGCGGCACAAGTCATGGCAAATGCCAACGATTTCACCGGAGCGTCAGAACAGTATGCCCGCGCTCTGGACGTGCAAAGGAGTCTTGCGAGGGATTTCCCAAACAGCAATCTGGCGTCGGAATCCAACATTAGGAAACTCGAACTGGAGCGTCAGAACACATTGGCCCGCCCCTGGACGGAGGCCATCAATGAGGGAATGCTTAAACTGAACGCCAGCCTTGATGAGCGCGATTATTCTACCGCACTCAACACCATTTCCGAGCTTATGCTCAAGGCCGACCACGTAAAAACCACGTTCCCCGACGCCGACTTCTTGCGCGACCAGAGCATGGAACGAATTGCGTATCTGTATTCGATTCGCGGTGAATTGCCGGTCCTGCACAGAGGTATTTGCGGCAAGCTGCTCCCCGTTGGAGCAAATCACGAGGGCGTAATGATGATGGACCGAGAGGTCTCCCAGTTCCTGTTTGAAAAAATATGTGCCAATAACCCAAGTCTTACACGAGGGGACAACTTGCCCGTCGAAGGTATTACCCTGACGGAGGCGCGCCAGTTCGCAAAGCGTGCGGAATGGATTAGCGGCAGGAAGACACGCCTGCCGAGCCTTGAAGAGTTCATGGCTGTGGCAAAGGGAATAGACCCATTGTTCGCAAGGAAAAGCACCTGGAACAGCAGCACGGTTCCGGAGCGAAACACGCGCCCGTGCGGAAGCTCGCCTGCGGATTCCAATGGCTTTCACGACATTCTGGGCAATGTGTCCGAATGGGCTGAAGAGTATGTTTCAGATACAGACGCAAGCTACGGATTCTGCGTTGGTGGAAGCGTTCGCGACAATCCGATCCGCATATCCGAACTACCGCAAGAGCGCCATGAAGCGGACGAAAGAGTGCGCAACAACGGATTCAGACTTGTCATGACAAACGCTCAATAACTTGTGCCGTAGGGAGACTGTTCCGACTCCGCCACCATCCGTTGACTCGCGGGGGAAAACGGATATGAGATACTATCCGCCATGGTCTGTGCTTCTTGGTGCAGAAGTCCCTCTTCCCTCATGCTCAATACGCTGTCATCGACAACGAGAAGGTGATCGCACAGTTCGATTTCAAGCGTTTGCGCCGCCTTTTGAACGTTGCGCGTCAGTTCAATGTCTTCGCGGCTGAATTTCATGGCTCCGCCCGGGTGGTTGTGCGCCAGTATTATGAAGCGCGAGCCGCGTTTAAGGGCCGATTCCAACAGCTTGCGCATCGGGAGCGCCACCTGATCCACGCCTCCTGAATCCAGCCTTTCCACTCCGTTGGGCAAAAGACGGCGGCCCGAGTCCAGATGCATGATTTCAAGACACTCGCATTTCATGCCCGCGAAACGCATTCTTAGAAAATTGGCGATTCCATATACGCTGTCCAACACGTCGCGTCCTTCGACGCCTTGCTGAAGATAGAGGCTTGCAGCCTCGCGAATCACGCGAAGGGCCACAGGAGTAACAGAACCTATGCCATCCACAGTGCGCAAGTCCTCTGCACTGGCATCCAACACAGCACGCAGAGAGCCGAAACGTTCCAGAAGGCGCTTGGCAGGCTCCTTAACATCCCTTCGTGGTATGCACAAAGTGAGCAGCAGTTCCAGAATCTCATGCGGGGCAAAGGCGGAAAAGCCCGCGTTTTCAAACCGCTCTCTCAACCTCTTGCGATGTCCCTCTCCACGCTTGTTCCCTTCATTCCCGCCACTCATACCATCACTCTGCAACATTGCTTCCGGCATGGGAAGAAAAACCGCAATCAAGTGAAAAGGCTCCTTGGCATCTTCAAAAACGTTGCGCCCTGAGCGTGCTGCGGACACACTGTTCCACCATGCAAGGCGAGCCTTCTTCATGCTGTGATGAACCCTGCTGCGGCGGGAATGGAAGCCTTCGTCCCATGGGCGAATCCGGCATTCTGGACCGCGTCGCGGAGCTGGTAAACTCACTGGAGAGCAGGCCGACCTGGGACGAATATTTCATGGCCACGGCCTTTCTTATGAGCAGCCGTTCGGCATGTGAGCGCCTGCATGTGGGTTGCGTTATGGTGTCCTCGGGAGAGCACAAAAACCGCATAATCGCAGCCGGTTACAACGGCTTTCTGCCCGGAACGCCGCACATATCCCGCCTTCGCGACGGCCATGAGCAAGCCACTGTCCATGCGGAACAAAACGCCATAGCCGACGCGGCAAGGCGCGGCGTAAGCCTTCAGGGAGCTACGGCCTACATCACGCACTACCCTTGCGTAAATTGCGCAAAGATCATGGCTGCGGCTGGCATAAGAGCCATCAAGTATCATTTTGATTACCGCAATGACGAGATCGTGGCCGAGCTGTTTGCCTCGGCAGACATCAGCGTAAACCAGCTGTAGCGGCATCTCGCCATTTCCGGCGCTTGCCATGGTGGGGCGCTTGTATGCAGACTGTGCGCATGAATCTGGCGGACAGCTTTTTTGACACGGTAATTGAACTGCTCAGGCACTCCCGTTCGGTAAACAGTGCCACCTTGGCGGATGCGGGCAAAGCCCTCGCGGATTGCATAGCAAACGAGGGCGTGTTCCATGTGTTCGGAAGCGGACATTCGCAAATCGTGGCAAGAGAGGTCGTAAATCGTGCGGGCGGCTTGGTATCTGTCAGCCAGATTGTGGACCCTACCGGCGGCTGGGCAGAGGTGTTGCCAGGCTACGGCGAGAAGCTCTTCTACCGGTACGCGCAGCAGTTTGCCCCGCGCAAGGGAGACTTTGCCCTTGTTGTCTCCAACTCCGGCGTGAACCCGAGTCCGGTCGGGGTGGCTCTCGCTTGTGCGGACGCCGGACTTAGAGTCGCCACGCTTTCAAACGTGACTCTGTCGGCAAAGTCCGAATCCCGCCACCCCTCCGGCAAGCGCCTTTTCGAGTGCGGTGAATGGGCCTTTGACAATTGCGGAGTCCTGGGGGACGCCGCAATACCCGTGCCCGGGCAGGAGCTGAAGACCGGCGCTGTCTCGACGTTCCCGGGGGCCATGCTCATGGATCTGCTTGTTCTGGAAGCAATGGATATTCTGCAAGAGCGCGGGCAGGAAATACCAATGCTGAAAAGTGCGAACACGCCCGGCGGACGCGAACGAAACGACGCGATTTCGGCTCGTTACCGCGGCCGCATATGCCGCCCGATTTAGGCGTGAGGATACGAAATCAACCTGTGGCAACACGGATTACCAATTCTAACTCAAACTAGTAAAACAGGTTCCTGTCCAAGGCGCGAAACTGTATAGCTTCCAGCAAATGGTTTGGCAGTATGCTTTCGCTGCCTGCAAGGTCCGCTATCGTACGCGATACCTTCAGAATCCTGTCATACGCGCGCGCTGAAAGATTGAGCTGCTCCATTGCCTGCTGGAGAAGGTCTCCAAGCTCCTTGGTAATTTGGCAGTATTTGCGGATATGCCTGTGGCTCATGCGGGAGTTAAAGCCCGCGCGTTCCCCTTTGAAGCGTTCTCTCTGGATTTCCAGAGCCACCGAGATGCGTTCCCTTATCGTGGCCGAACTTTCGCAGGGGCGCTCGTCACGCAGCTCTTCTATCCCGAGTGCCGGGGCTTCGACGTGTATGTCTATGCGGTCCAGCAAGGGGCCTGATATTCGCGAACGGTAACGCTGGATTTGCGTGATGGAACAGCGGCACTCGTGGCGCGGGTCTCCCAGATAGCCGCAGGGACAGGGATTCATCGCCGCGACGAGCATGAAGCTGGACGGGATCGTAATCTTGCCCGCGCTGCGCGAGATTGTCACCTCTCCGTCTTCAAGAGGCTGTCTAAGTACTTCGAGCACGCTACGCTTGAACTCCGGCAGTTCGTCCATGAACAGCACGCCGTTGTGCGCGAGGGAAATCTCGCCCGGCCCGGGGACGGCTCCCCCGCCCAACAGTCCCACGTCGGAAATCGTATGGTGAGGGCTGCGAAAGGGGCGGCGAAAATGCAGGTCTTCTTCCTCAATCGTTCGCCCTGCCGCGCTGTGAACCCCGAGAATGTCGAGGTATTCCTCCAGCGACGGCTCTGGCATGATGGTCGGGATTCGCTTGGCAACCATGCTTTTGCCGCTGCCCGGAGGCCCGATCATCAATATATTGTGCGCCCCCGCCACGGCCACCTCCACAGCACGGCGAAGCCCCGCCTGCCCCTTCACCTCCGAGAAATCCACGCCGTAGTCTGCAACGTGCGCGGAGGCGCTACCGTCGGCAAAAGGCGAAGTCAGCGGCTCGGACTCATAGCGCCCTTCCAGAAATGCTCGCGCCTGATCCAGCGAGTTCACGGCGTGAACCTCTATGCCCGTGGCAAGAGCGGCCTCTCTTGCGCTTCGCTCGGGCAGGAGCACGCCCCTCAGCCCTGCGTCACGCGCCATTATGGCGAGCGGCAGCCCGCCGCGAACAGGCCGCGTCTCCCCGGAGAGGCTAAGTTCGCCCGCTATCAGATAATCGCTCAGTACGGACGGATTGCGCACGTTCAACTGCCCCGTCGAGGCAAGAATGCCTATGGCGATTGGCAGGTCGTACAAGGGGCCTTCCTTGCGAATGTGCCCCGGGGCAAGGTTTATGGTGCTGCGTGTCTGCGGGGCGCGGCAACCACTGTTGACCAGCGCACTCGCCACGCGGTCGTTCGATTCCTTTACTGCGGCGTCGGGCAAACCCACGAGAATCATGCGCGGCTCCCCGCCCTCTCCCGTATTTACCTCTACATCAACAGGTGTCGCACTGACTCCCTGCAAAGCTCCTGATTTTACGACCGCAAGCGGCATGAACAAATGTCTATCAATCAAACGTAGCTTTTCGCAAGAACAAACATGCTTATCGAGATTGCTAAAAAAGTGCAAAGAGAGCGTGCAGCTTCCGCATTAGAAGCTTTTGAACAGGCTGGCCTTTTTCAACACGAGTCGTTTTGCTTGTGCACTTCATTCCCACACACATGAGCACAATTCCCCAACCCGCAGACTTCGCCGCCAGTGCGGTGAACGAACTCCACAACGTAATTCTTTCATTCTGGCTTGAACGCTGCATCGACAACGAACGCGGCGGCTTTTACGGCGAGGTTTCGCCAGAGGGCGTCCCCGTCCCGACTGCCGAAAAGGGCGCGGTGCTGAACGCGCGCATCCTCTGGACCTTTTCCGCAGCAGCGAGGCTATACCCGGACAAGGTCGATTATCGCGCGGCGGCGGACAGGGCCTACGATTACTTCACAAAGCACTTTGTGGACAAGGAGTTCGGCGGAACATTCTGGAGCGTGGACTGCGACGGCAACATGCTCGACGGCAAGAAGCAGACCTACGCACAGGGCTTTTCGATGTACGGCCTTGCCGAATACTACGCGCTGACTGGCAACAAGGCGGCGCTGGACCTTGCGATGGAGATTTTCGATCTGGTCGAGAACAAGGCGTTCGAGCCGACTCACGGCGGCTACTGGGAAGCGCGTGCGCGCGACTGGCAGCCAATGGCGGACATCCGCCTCTCCGCCCGCGACATGAACGTGCCGAAGTCCTTCAACACCTCGCTGCATGTTCTCGAAGCCTACATGCGCCTGATGGAAGTGGCCCCCTGCGAGAAAGTCCGCAAGGCACTCGAAGGCACAGTGCGCATTCACACTGACCATATTTACAACCCCAGAACCGGCCACCTTGAACTATTCTTCGATGTGGACTGGAAATCGCTCTCCACGGTCGTTTCCTACGGGCACGACATCGAGGCCGTCTGGCTCATCGACCGCGCGGCGCGCCTCTGCGGCGATGCGGAGCTGATTGCCACAGTGGAAAAGATGAACATCCACGTTGCCGACGTGACTCTTGCCGAGGGCATAGATGCGGACGGTGGCATCTACTACGAGGGCTACCCTGACAAGGGCACGATCGACCGCGACCGTCACTGGTGGCCGCAGGTTGAGGCCGCGCTGGGCTTTCTCTGCGTGTGGAAGCAGACGGGCGAAGAAAAGTATTACAACGCCGCATGGGACACTTGGAACTACGGGGTCAGCAATCTTCGCAACAGGGAGATCGGCGAGTGGTATTTCCGCGTAAGCAACGAGGGCGAACCATACCGCGAGATTCCGATGGCGAGCTTCTGGAAGTGTCCCTATCACGGGGGCCGCGCCTGCATGGAAATCGCGGGCAGGTTGAAATAGACCCCGTTGCTTTTTTCTTTGTTATCCGGCAACAGGCCGCCTCTAACAACTTTGATTTCTGCTGCGAACGGTCTTTGCGGCGCCTGACTGCGTTTCGGAAGTTCGCCGGATTTCTCCAATACTACTCACTTCCGAAGCCTTGTCATTCATCCGCAAATCCTCGTTCTCGCTACGAAACGAGTTGTTAGAGGTGGCCAATACGTGTAATCTCTCGTATGGCATTCTGTGTTTATCAGATTGCTTAATCTTTCATACAGCCATGGAACAGTCTTCCCAAACACCTGAACACACCGACCGCTTTTGCGTGCCAAACGAACTCGGCTTTTACGGCCCCTACGGCGGCATGTTCGTGCCGGAGACTCTGATGACCGCGCTCTTCGAGTTTGAGCAGGTGTTCAAGGACGCGATGGCCGATCCGGTTTTTGTGGCTGAGTATCGTGCGCTTTTGCGCCACTACGTTGGCCGCCCCACCCCTCTGTATCACGCGCAGAGGCTTAGCGAATACTGCGGCGGAGCACAGATTTACCTAAAGCGCGAAGACCTCCTGCACACCGGCGCGCACAAAATCACCAACGCCCTCGGGCAGGTGCTGATAGCCAAACGCATGGGCAAGACGCGCGTCATTGCCGAGACCGGTGCCGGCCAGCACGGCGTGGCGACGGCGGCAGCGGCGGCCCGCTTCGGGCTGGAGTGCGTTATCTACATGGGCCGCGTGGACATGCGCAGGCAAGCTCTCAACGTTTTCCGCATGAACCTCTTCGGAGCAAAAGTGTGCCCCGTTGACAGTGGACAGAAAATATTGAAGGACGCTGTCAATGAGGCGATGCGCGACTGGGTGACGAACGTTCGCGATACGCACTACGTTGTCGGCAGCGCCCTCGGAACACATCCCTTCCCGCTCGTGGTAAGGGAGTTTCAAAGCATTATCGGCAAGGAACTGCGCGAACAGTACAAGGAGCAGCTTGGCCGCCTGCCGGACGAGATGGCGGCTTGCGTGGGCGGCGGCAGCAACGCGATGGGCTTTTTCTACGAGTTTCTAGACGAGCCTTCCGTTCGCATGGTTGGCGTTGAGGCAGGCGGGCATGGCATAGTGGAAGGGCAGCACGCCGCGCGTTTTGCTGGCGGGCGCATGGGGGTATTCCAAGGCTCCTTGAGCTACGTACTCCAGAATGCCGACGGACAGATTAACATGACGCACAGCGTGTCGGCGGGTCTTGATTATGCCTCCGTTGGTCCCGAGCACGCTTACTACCGCGATCGCGGGCGCATCGAGTATGGCTACGCAACGGACGACGAAGTAATCGAGGCGCTGAAGATCCTTTGCGAGAAAGAAGGCATACTTCCCGCGCTTGAAAGCACGCACGCCATTGCGTATGCGCTAAAGCGTGCCCCGCAAATGAGCAAGGACCAGATTCTTTGCATCAACGTCAGCGGTCGCGGCGACAAGGACGTTCATACGGTGATGGAATCTCTGGGCATAAAGCCTGAAGACCTCGTCGAATGCGAATAGGCTTGTTCCCCCGGGTGCGCGAGAAGCGGCATTTTATCACAACATTTGTTCAATAGGTTCTTATGAAAAGCATGACAGGTTACGGGCGCGGAGAAGCGCAGGGCGGTTCTTACGATGTGGCCGTGGAGATTTCCTCGGTAAACCGCAAGGCGCTGGATGTGTCCGTCGCCATTCCCAAGGAATGGGCCATG
Source organism: Opitutales bacterium (assembly GCA_016928295.1). Classification (GTDB taxonomy): domain Bacteria; phylum Verrucomicrobiota; class Verrucomicrobiia; order Opitutales; family Oceanipulchritudinaceae; genus Verruco-01. Next base: position 33,569 of record JAFGLA010000062.1, on the reverse strand, counting down.
CTTGAAAGGCAGGTGTCCGAACGAGTCAGAACAGCTCTTGCAAGGGGCGCGGTACGCGTGCTCGTGCAGATTTCAACAAGAAGCGATGCTTCCACCCTGTCCGTTGACGACTTGGCGGTTCACAAAACGCTGGATCATCTGACCGAGCTTGCAAGAGCGCGAGGCATGAGGTCTGCGCAAATGGGCTATGATACGCTACTGCGCGTTGTGCAGATGCACCGCGACGACGGGTCTTCCAGTGCGCGCCGTTCGGAAGAAGTTGTGGCACCTCTGGTTCAGGGCGCTCTCGAACAGGCCATAGTCTCGTTTATCTCCATGCGCGAGCGCGAAGGTGCCGCCCTTGCTGAGGATTTGCTTACGCGCAACGAGCACCTGCTCGACATCGTGGCCTGCATCAAAGTCGCGGCAAAGGAAACCGTGCCCAACTACCGCGACCTGCTCCTCCAACGCCTCAAACAGCTTGGGCTGGAGCTGGACCTGAGTGACGAGCGCCTGCTGAAGGAGTTGGCGTTCTTTGCCGACAGAGCGGACAACGCGGAAGAAATCACGCGCCTCGAAAGCCACCTTGAACAGTTCCGCACGACCATCGAACAGGCCCGCGCGAAGGAAGAACCCGTGGGGCGCAAGCTGGAGTTTCTGATTCAGGAAATCAACCGCGAGTTCAACACCATCGGCTCAAAGGCGAACAATATCGAGATTACGCGCCATGTGCTGGACGCCAAGAACGAGGTCGAGCGCCAACGCGAACAGGTGCAGAATCTGGAATAGAGGCAGCGAACAGCAAAGACCGGGGGGTTGTCGCCCGGTTCATTCGCGCACTTTTATCTCTACACTTTCGCGCTTAGGACCAGCACCGGAGGCTCGCCGTTCCCCTCTTCCACGCAACGCGCGTCCACGTTGAAAACCTCGCTTACGCGCTTTGCGTCGAGAACCTCTCGCACGTACCCGTCCACCACTACTCGCCCGTCTTTCAAAAGCACGGCATCATCCGCATAGCGCAGGGCGAGATTTACATCGTGCAAAATTGCGACGACCGCAGCTCCCGCAGCGGCCCACTTGCGGGCAATGTTCAAAGTGTCGTGCTGATGCTCGGGGTCAAGACTTGCAACCGGCTCGTCCAGCAGCAGCAAAGCCCCTGCCCTGTCCCAGGTCTGCGCCAATACTCGCGCAAGCTGCACACGCTGACGCTCTCCGCCGGAAAGGCTCGTGTATTCACGCGTCGCAAACGCGCTCATGCCCGTCATTGCCAGAGCGTCGTTCACAATACGCGCGTCCTTGTCGCTTTCGGACCTTTCGATGTGCGGCGCACGGCCCAACATGACGACCTCTTCCACGGAAAAAGGAAAGTCCAACTGAGATTCCTGAGGAAGCAAAGCCCGGCGCTTGGCCAGCCCTCTTACCTTCAGGCGGAACATGTCCACGCCGGAAAAAGTGACAGTGCCTGAATCCGGCTTCAGCTCCGCCGCGACAATGCGCAGCAGAGTGCTCTTGCCCGCTCCGTTCGGCCCCAAAAGGGCAAGCATTCGCCCGGGTGCGATGTTCAGGCTAACCGAGTCAAGCACGCGGGTCTGGCCGTAGGAATGGGATATGTCTCGTATCTCCACCATGGCTTATTTCAGGTTCAGGCCGCTCTTGCGCGTCTGGATAAGATAGAGGAAGAACGGCGCCCCCATGAGTGCCGTAAGAACGCCCACAGGAAGCTCAGCCGGAGCGTCGAGGGTGCGGGCCGCAATGTCAGCCAACACCATCAGCAGTGCCCCGCCTAGAGCCGAGGCTGGCAAGAGTATGCGGTGATCAGGCCCGAAAAGCATCCTCACAACATGCGGTACGACAAGTCCGACAAAGCCTATCGCTCCGCAGAAAGCGACCGATGCGCCTACCATGCATGCAGACAGGGTAACGCAACTGCGTTTCACGCGCCGCACATCATAGCCTAGGTGAAACGCTTCAGCGTCGCCGAGCAGCATGGCGTTGAGAGCGCGCGAGTGTCTTGGCAAAAGCAGCAGAGGCACGGTAACGAACAGCGCCGCGATTCCGCACACCCGCCAAGTCGCTCCGCTCAGGCTTCCCAAGAGCCAGAACAACACCCCACGTATCTGCTCGTATGGAGCGATTTGGATCAGAAAGCCTACGAGCGCGCCAGAAAGAGCGTTCACGGCGAGCCCTGCAAGGAGCATTGTCTGCGACTGCACCCTGTGCCCTACTTTCGCCAGCCGGTAAACGAGAGCCGTCGTTGCGAGCGCGCCCACTATCGCTGCCGGTGGCATGACGGCGAGCGAACCGCCGAGCACAGCAGCGCCCACCGCGCCAAGAGCGCCGCCGCCGGATACGCCGATTAGTGCGGGGTCGGCCAGTGCGTTGCGAAACATGCCTTGCATTGCCGCTCCGCTCATTGAAAGGCTCGCTCCGGCAAGGGCCGCCAGCACGACGCGGGGCATCCGCAGTGACCATATGATAGTGTCTGCGGTGGAATTCGCCCCGTCGTACAGGCCGACGCGCGATGCGATTACGCGCAACACGTCCGCAACGGACACGCTCGCGGAACCGATGACGCAGCCAGCCAGCGAAACGGCCAGCAGCAGCAGCACCAGTCCCAGGAGTCCAAGGCGTCTTCCTTTGCGCGTGTGCAACATGCGACGAGCACTGTAAACCTTCGGGGCCGAACAAGAAAAGGACTAAATGGGCAAGACGCTGCCAATAAATGCAGTTCCGTCATGAACAGTTGCACTGTGAAGACTATCGCACATACTGGGTCATCCAGCCCTTCACTCCGCATGGACCACGAATCCATAACCGCCATCAAGCCCCGCATGTATTTCATAGGCGGGGTGTTTTGCATCCTGTTCTGCATACTGCTTGCAGGGCTGTTCAAGGTGCAAATGCTCGACTATCAGGAGCTGATGGACAAGCAGGAGCGGCAGAACTACCGCCGCATCCTGATTCCCGGGCCGCGCGGAGATATTTACGACCGCGACGGGCGCCTGCTCGTGGGCAACCGGCCTCTGTTTTCCGCAGTGGTGTATCTCAACGAGCTGCGAACCGAGTTCCGCAAGGAATACTATGCACAGGTTCGCAAGCATCGTGAGGACGGCAACCAGAGCATCGATCGCGACGTGGTGGCAGTGGACGCGAGGCAGCGTGTCGTCCAGCGTTACATGGATAAAATCGACGCCATACTCGGCACGAATGACGTCATCGACTCGTCAAAAATCGAGCAGCATTTCAGCCGCGAGCTCCTGCTGCCTTTCGTGCTTCAGAACGACCTTACGCCGGAGCAATACGCCCGCCTTATCGAACAGCTCCCGATAGACAGCGAGATTCAGATAGTATCCGAAAGCGCGCGCTACTACCCGTACGGCCCATTGGCTGCGCACGCGCTGGGCTACGTCGTGGCAACCGAGGAAGTGCACGATGAAAACGTAGTCGGCGGAGAGGATTTGCGCACATTCCGCTTCAAGGGAAAGGCAGGGCGCACGGGCATGGAGCTTGCGTTTGACGAACAGTTGCAGGGCAGCTCCGGCGGCGAGGTCTGGGTTGTGGACCCGAGCGGCTTTCAGCACAGGCGGGTGGAATACAAGGCTCCGGTCAAGGGGAACAACATATTCAGCAGCATCGACGCAGACATCCAGGCCGCCGCCGAAAAGGCATTGGGGGACCGCACCGGTGCCGCCGTGGCGATGGACATACGAACGGGTGAAGTGCTCGCGCTTGTCAGCGAACCGGGCTACGACCTGAACCTGCTTTCGCCCTACATTCCGTCAAGCGTTTACAACGATATACGCGACCGCGGGGCATGGCTTAACAGGGCGATACAGGGGCTGTATCCTCCGGGTTCGACGTTCAAGATTGTGACATCGGTGGCCGGTTTCATGCATACGGACTTGGATGATGATTACCATGTGAACTGCCCGGGTTACCTGATGGTGGGCAATCGCCGTTTTCACTGCGATGTTCGCACGGGGCACGGCGATATTGAAATCCGTCACGCCATCGGGGATAGTTGCAACGTGTTTTTCTACACTCTGGGGCTGAAGATTGGGGTGGAGAATCTTGCCGCCACGGCACGGATGTTCGGGTTGGACAAGCCGACTGGTATCGAGCTGCCGAACGAGACGCGGCGTTCCGTTGTGCCGGATACCGATTACAAGAAGCGTCGTTTTTACGAGGGTTGGTATGCTGGAGATACGGCGAATTACTCAATCGGTCAGGGGTATTTGCTTGTGACTCCGTTGCAGATGTGCGCGTTCACTGCGTCGTTTGCCCGCAGGATGACGCATACTACGCCCACGATTTTGCGTGTCAGCAAGGAGCGTCCGCATGAGTTGGGCGGGGAGCCTTTGCCTATTAGTGATGACCAGTATCAGGCCATAATGGACGGGATGCGTCTTTGTGTTTCCGAGGGCACGGGGCGGCTTGTGCAGAGGAATGTGACGATGCCTGTTTCCGGCAAAACGGGCACGGCGCAGATTCATATTTCGGGGCGTGAATCGACTATTGCGTGGTTTATTTGTTTCGCTCCGTCGGATAATCCGCAGATAGCGGTGGCGATTACGGTGGAGGGCACGGACCCGGGGGATAACTTGTTTGGTGGTTCCACGTCCGCCCCAATTGCAAGGGAGATTTTGCGTGCCTGGGAGGCAAAGCATTTGCCGTAGGTGGAGGCAGCATATGCTGCTAAATATATGGCAAAATAATCACGCGTGCACTTTATCGCAAAACACCATGCGCATCAATCATTTAGCAATTGAATCAAATCTCTTGCCTGACTTTGACACGATGCAATTGATTGGTCAACGCAATGCAATGCCTTAGACAACATTTTTCTTCCTCTTGTTATAATGGTTGTGTAATTAGGCATAGCATCAGTCGCCTTGAGAAACCCCTCTAGAGACTCCTTTGTCACTGTCATGCTTTCTAGATTTGCAACAAGGGCATCTCTCATTTTAGTCCTACCCTCCGAACCATTCTCGCTTATGGACGAACCAATTGTAATAGCCTCAAGTATATGGTTAAAAGCAGAACTGGATTTATCGCGATAGTATTTCGCCTTTGGCTCCATCCTGCTTGCGAGAATAATCATTTGATCACCAATTTTGTCCGCAGTCTTAGCCATAGTCCTCATTTTAACATTCTGTGGAATCTTAGCGTCTGCACCATATTGCTTAATTGACTCCGTTTCCTTTTCAAGTATTGCTTGATACTCGTTGATATAAGTCGTCATATCATTAATTGCATGACGGGCCTCTTCCATGTCATCCAAGCCCATCTGCACATGCTCATACAAACCCATTTCTTCCGCATCAGGTTGAGTAAGTTGATCCACCCGTTGCCCCTTGCTAGCCGTGGTAGTCATCGGAACCTTGACTTCATTTAATCTCATACTCTTAATCGCAGATGCTATGGTAGTATGAAACAACCTACAAAGTTCTGCTTCATCACTGAAATCACGATACAGAACCGCACGGTCTTTAACCTCAGACAACTCCAGTCTGAATTTGTTAACCAGCGATAGCTGCTCGCTATCTATTTCATTCAAACTATCGATACGCCCTCTGTAGAAAAAGAATGCGACGTGCATCAGGGCACCTGCTTTATGTTTTTCAATCGCATCCATACACTCCTTATGCGTCCCTGACTTGTATTGTTTCGTCTCGGTCCCGAACCTACAGCCCATTAATCCAATATAAACATCATAATCGCCTGCGATTGACTCATCAACCACGCCTTGTGGAGTGTAGCTAATTCCGGATGGTGCATCATGACCAAAACTAATAATTCTAACAATATTCCCTTCTGGCTCATGGGTTATATTATAGTTATCAGCCTCTCGAATAATTACATTTATATATTCATTCATGTCCGATGGACATGAAACAAACACTTGAATAATATTTGCAGTTTTCATATCTCACAATTCTGACAGTCGCTAACACACTGTCAAGCACCATTATTGCATTAACACTACTTCAAATTACGTCATACCGCCATCACGAGATCTCCTTTCTCTGCGTTCACGCCAAACTTCACGCTCTGGCCCTCTTTTAGATCTCCGCTGATTATCGCCCTTGCTAGCTTGTTCTCCAACTGCTTTTGCAGAAACCTCTTTAAGGGCCTTGCTCCATATACAGGATCGTAACCACGCTCCGCGGCCCAATCGCGTGCCTCCGGCGTCAGACTTATTGTGATTCTACGCTCGGCAAGCCTTGCGTTTATCGAAGCCACAATAAGATCCACGATCTTCGTTATTTCCTCAAGACTCAGCGGCTTGAACATCACCACATCGTCGATACGATTCAGAAACTCCGGCCTCACAGCGTGACGCAGCTCCGCCATGACGGATTCGCGAACGGACTCCGGTATCTCTCCATTTACGACCCCATCCATTCCCTCGATCAGGTAACGACTCCCGATATTGCTAGTCATGATGATGACCGTGTTCTTGAAGTCCACGGTGTGGCCCTGCGAATCGGTCACGCGCCCATCGTCAAGAATCTGCAAGAGAACGTTGAACACATCCGGGTGCGCCTTCTCTATTTCGTCAAACAGGATGACGCAGTACGGCTTGCGACGCACGGCCTCGGTAAGCTGACCGCCCTCGTCAAAGCCCACGTAGCCGGGAGGCGCGCCGATGAGCCGCGACACGGAGTGCTTCTCCATGTATTCGCTCATGTCGATGCGCACGATGTTGTCCTCGCTGTCGAACAGGCACTCGGCCAGCGTGCGGGCAAGCTCCGTTTTGCCGACGCCAGTCGGGCCAAGGAAGAGAAAACTGCCCACAGGGCGGCGCGGGTCCTTGATATCCGCACGCGCGCGCAAAATGGCGTCCGAGACGAGCGTAACGGCCTCGTCCTGCCCTATCACGCGCTCATGCAGCACACTCTCAAGGCTCAAGAGCTTCTGACGCTCTCCCTCCATGAGCCGCGACACGGGAATGCCCGTCCACTTTGAAATGATCTCGGCAATCTCCTCCGCCGTCACCTCCTGTCTCAAGAGGCGCCCTGCCCCGCCACTTCCGGCCTCCTCCCTTGCCTTCAGTGCGGCAAGCTCCCGCTCCAGCGCGGGCAGGCGTCCGTGGCGAATCTCCGCCGCCTTGTTAAGGTCGTAGCGACGCTCGGCCTGCTCCATTTCTAGCTTTGCCGCGTCAAGCTGCTCACGCAGCTTCTGCCCCTTGCCCAGCTCCTCCTTCTCTGCCTGCCAGCGGGCACGCAGAGCGTCGGCCCTTGCGCGAAGGTCGGCCAGCTCGCGTTTCAGCTCGGCAAGCCTCTGACGGCTCGCCTCGTCGCGCTCCTTCTCAAGGGCCGTCTGCTCGATCTCAAGCTGCATGACGCGCCGCGTAAGTTCGTCCAGCTCCGTGGGCATGGAGTCGATCTCGGTGCGAATCTTCGCGCAGGCCTCGTCCACAAGGTCGATGGCCTTGTCCGGCAGAAAGCGGTTTGTGATGTAGCGGTTGGAAAGGATGGCAGCGTTGACAAGCGCGTTGTCCGTGATGCGCACGCCGTGGTGCAGCTCGAAACGCTCGCGTAGGCCGCGCAGTATGGAAATGGAATCCTCCACCGTTGGCTGATCCACAAGCACGGTCTGAAAGCGCCGCTCAAGGGCCTTGTCCTTTTCGATATACTTGCGGTACTCGTCAAGGGTCGTAGCGCCGATGCAGTGCAATTCGCCACGCGCCAGCATGGGCTTAAGCATGTTGCCCGCGTCGATGGCTCCGTCCGCCTTGCCCGCGCCAACGATGGTGTGCATCTCGTCGATGAAGAGTATGATGCGCCCCTCGGCATTCTTTACCTCCGCAAGCACCGCCTTGAGCCGCTCCTCGAACTCGCCGCGATACTTCGCCCCCGCGAGCAAGCTGCCAAGGTCGAGCGAAAATATCGTGCGGTCCTTCAGTCCCTCGGGCACGTCGCCGCGCACTATGCGCTGGGCAAGGCCCTCGACAATGGCCGTCTTGCCAACGCCCGGGTCTCCGATGAGGACGGGATTGTTCTTTGTCTTGCGCGATAGGATGCGGATGACGCGTCGAATCTCTCCGTCGCGGCCAATCACGGGGTCCAGCTTGCCCTTCTTGGCCATAGCCACAAGATCCTGCCCGTACTTTTCGAGCGCCTGATAGGTGGCCTCGGGGTTCTGACTAGTCACACGCTGCGCACCACGCACCTCCCTGAGAGCGCCCAGCACGCGGGCCTCGTCGATAGCAAAGCTCTTGAATAGCGCGGCAAGGGCGCGGCTCTTGTCCGTGCGCACAAGGCCCAGAAACAGGTGCTCGGCGGAGACATACTCGTCCTTGAGGCGAGTCATGGACTCCTCGGCCTTGTTGAAGGCGTCTTGCACTTCGGGCGTAATGTAGATGCTGTCCGCAGCCACGTTGCCTGTCACTGAGGGGATGCGGTCCAGCTCCCTAGACAGGGCCAGGTCGAACGCGGACTCCTGCACGTCCAGCTTTTGCAGGACTGCGGGCACGATGCCTCCCTCCTGCGAGAGCAGAGCGCCAAGCAAATGCAGTCCGCTGACCTGCTGATGGTTGCGGCGGCGGGCAATCTGCTGCGCCTCCATGACGGCGGCGGCAGCCTTCTCTGTAAAGCGGTTCATGTCGAGGTTCATGCCATAGCTTTTGCATAAGGCGGGCCAGATGAAGGATTGCAGAGCGTTGACCTAAGTCTCGCATTGGCAGATGAATACGAATGCATTCACTGACTCGGCCCAGTGCCATATGACGTTTTGTCGCACTGTTTAAGCCGTATGCAGGCGACAGAGTGTCGCACAACTGCATGCGCAGTCAGGTTTCACCCGCAACAGAGTCCCTTGGGCCGAACGAATTATTAATATAGACGCAAATTACTTGAACACTCGTGCTGGCATCATCAGATTTCAGTTCCGTGAGAAAGCTCCTGCTCCCATCCATCGCCCTCTTTGCGCTGGCCTGTAACGCCTTGGCGGAAAAAGAAACGACCCCAACGTCCGACTCGGCAATTATTCCTGTCAATGAAGCGGCTTCGCAGGCTGCAGCCAAGGATAACTCCAGCGAAGGAGCTTCCATCGAAATCAAGCCTTTCGACAAAGCGCATTATGACTTTCTGTATTTCTACGAACACCACATAATACCGCGCTTCTGGTTCAGCTACCCAGAGCAACTGTGGGCCATGCTGGAGGAGAACGGACGCGACGAACTTGTCCACTTTTTCAACGCTTGCGAGGAAAACTTTGATACAAGTTACCCCAATGACAAAACACAATTGGATGTTGAACCATTCAGCTTCGACTATGGCGTAAACGGCTGGATTATCACACTTCCAAAGCCAAGTGGACTTACGCTATGCAATTACGTGGCGCTTGTCCACGACGGCAATTTTCCGCGCTATATTACTAGCGAATACAATGATACCGACGGAAAGGCCAAGTGGTTCCTTTGCGAATGGGGATTCGATTTTAGAACACTGGAGACTGACAAGCATTATAACTACGGGCAAAAAGATATGGAGAGCAAAGAATCGTTCGTCAGAGAGCTTGATGCATTCCTCTCACAACAATATCGAAAGCCCGAGACAATAAATAACACAGACAGCTCTACTACTGATACATCAGCCAAGTAACAGGACTATACACAGCAATATATAACAACAATTTCACATTCATGCTTAATTCACCCAAATCTCTTTTGCGCAAACTGCTGCCCGCATTCGCCATATTACCACTGCTCTTCACGCTTCCAGCATGCGTGCCTGATGTCGTCAATATGGGCGATTCTGGCCAAATGGGTGACGGAGTCCGTATAATTTCATCAAAACAGTATGGTGTAACGTGGAGTATTCCGACAAGCATCAAAGGCACTCTAAAAAGGCTCAATAACGGCAACATGGTTATTGAGGCAGGAGAAGGCTCCGGAGCCATAGTTACTCCAATATTTCTGGATGGTAACGAGCCTGATGAATATGCAATGTGCTGCGCTATAATCCGCAGCTTGGGTTACACCTTCCCTTCTCACGATATTATTAACCGTGGCATTACCGAGGAAAACGGACAAAAATGGCTTCATTTTTCCAACTACAACCCTGAAACCGAGCGCAACGTAAACTTTTCAATTACTCGCAATGGCAATGTGCTAGTCGGCATTGTTATAGTAAATTTTGACGAGCTTATGCTCAAGGGAATGACTGTGCCTACGGAGGTGTGGAAATACATAAGTTTTGCGCAGCCTGACATAGCTATGGATCCGGCCAGCATTTCTGCTCCGGCTATCGAAAAACACAGCGAGGGATTGTTTTTTATTGCAAGTAGCTTCACAGAACGCTCGCGACCAACTGAAGCAATACCGTTCATTAGAACACTTCGCAAGTTGCAGCCTGATAATACGTTTTATGCAACTATGTTGGCTGACACATTGATTGACACCCGCGACTATGAGAATGCAGAAAAAGAGATAACAGAACTTAAAGAATTATTCCCGGGAAACACTGACCTGGTATGGATGCATGCATTCACAATGGGTGAGCTAGGCAACAAAGAAGAAGCCAAGGCAGAGTATAGGGACGCGATTTTCGCAAAAAACAACAGGAGCCGTGGGGCTATAAACGCTTACCTGAGCTACCTGTCTTACATAGAAGAACTTGGCGATTACGTAGATGAGGTCACCTCACTGGTTAATTCCAGCGGAGACCCGGAGATGCAATACTACCTTGCCAAGGCTTGCATCCAGAGCGGCGACGAGGATAAGGCACGCACCATAATAGACAGCATTGTGGACAAGTGCGAAGCGTTTCCGAATCTGGCAGATCCTATCGTAAGCATATATTTGGACCTTGAAGATTACGAAAGAGCATTGGAGATTTCCAAGCGCATCATTGCTCAAAACAACCCCATTGGGCACTACCTTGCAGCGGCCACCCTTCTGCGTGAAGGTCGTTTTAACGAGGCCAAAGAAGAAGTAATTATATGTATTGAAAAAATGCCACTTAATCAGAATGCAAAAAACCTTCTTGAAGGTATAAATGCGCAACTTGGCAAGGCCGACTCATCTTCATTCCAAGCCGTAATCGAACCCGTTCCCCTCCCTAAAGACTTTAAAGAGCTTACCCCTTTAGACAGTAAGGATATAGACGAAGGCTTCGGCTGCCACTATGTTTACCGAGGGAAAGTTTATTCATATAAAAAAGGAGAACGTATGCGCTCTACTATATACGGAAAGTTCCAGGTTAATACACCCGAAGCCATCCGTGACATGAGCGACCTGCGCTTCCCCTTTGATCCGCTCTACGAACACGTGTACGTCAATGCACTCAACGTGTATGACGCAAATGGCGAAAAGATAGACTCAGGCGAACTAAGCGATTACTACACGGCGAACGATCCTGACGAAGTGCTAATGAGCCAGAAAAAGGAGCTCCATCTACCAGTTCCATCGCTCACCCCGGGATGCTATGTGGAATACACTGTAAGCCTTGAAACTCTTGGCAAGAGGGATGACATGCCCTTTCAGCACGAGATTCTATCACGAAACAAACCAGCGTTGTTAACATTCACAGGCATAAGTGGGGAAGTCGAACATGTATCCACAGTAACAGCCAACGGTGTTGTGGAACAAATCTACGATAGCGAAACACCATACCGATTCTTTTACGCCACTAATCCAGTCACCACCAGATACTGCCCGAATCTGCCGCCGATGCGCGACTACGCACCCACTGTGTGGATAAGCGACAAGTCAGGCAATTGGGCCGATGAAGTGAAAGATTACTATGAAACGGTATCCTTTCTGGACGAAGAAGTTCCCGAAGTGAATGCAAAGGTAGCCGAGCTTTTGGGTGAAGAATACACGCCCGATCATGCAATACGAACCATTACCAATTTCGTTCGCACATCCCTTACATATCAGGGCTTGGAATTTGGAATGCGTGCAATGGTGCCCAACCGTTGCGACAACATCCTACGCAACCGTTATGGCGACTGCAAGGACCACAGTTTTCTATTGATGAAAATGCTCCGCGCCGCAGGAGTGAACGCGGAGTTGGCACTTGTTGACACCTCCTCGAACATCAATGTAGAGGTTCCCGATTCTGGCCAGTTCGACCACATGATAGTGTTTCTGCCAGATTACAAAGACGGCTTCTTCATCGATACCACCAATAAAGACCTGTCCGAAATATATGAACCGATATCCCTTGCCGGCTCGCCATGCCTGATTCTGGATAATGACAACCCACGCATCGAAACAATCGATGCGGCACCGTTCGGCATCAATGGGTTTGACATGCTTCGCAACGTCGAATTAAGCGAGAACGGAGCTGCCATTATAACAGAAAAAGTCAGCTTCTCGGGTGTATGGGCTGCAATGATACGCAGCTACTTGCGCAATAAAACGCCGGATGAATACGCCACTTACATACTGCCCAGCCTAAATGTGGACGGCCTGTCTTCTGTTAAGAAAATGAGCGCGACCAACGTGGACGAGCTTGATGAAAAGGTCATACTGGAATACAGCTACGCAAGCGAAGGCGTGTTTACGCAAGTGGGCGACACGCTGGTGGGCAGTATGCCCCAGACTTGGGAACGCTGGGAGCTGAACCTGCCCAACGACCTTCCAGAGCGCAAGCTGCCCATCTTCCAGCGTTACCACGCCAAGTTCACCTCTTCCAACACCCTGCGCCTGCCCGAAGGCTACGCCGCAAGCAATTCCAGTGAGCTTGAAGCGAAACTTGATACAAAGTTCATAACTCTTGGCGTCGATACCGGGTTTGAAGACGGCGTCTTCAGCATGAAAGAGGATTACGCCCGCAACAACGGATGCTTTGAAGCAGAGGAACGCGACCTGCGAGAAAGAGCTTATATTGATGCGATGCTCGCCTTAACCAAGCCCATAATACTTGTAAAAGACGCGGATGATGGCAAAACTGCATCAAAGTAAACGCTAGATTCAACAAGATGCCCCTGCGCCCACGTCCAAAAATCGTCGAGAGCATTTCTGTTCTGGATTTCTTTAACGCTGGCCGCGAGCAGCTCAAGATGAGCATCGTGGCCGGAGAAAGAGGGATCAAGGGCCTTGTGCGCGACAAGAGTATCAACCGCCCCGCTCTGGCACTGACCGGGTACTACAAGAGTTTCGCAACAAAGCGACTTCAAGTGTTTGGCGCTGGTGAAATCGCGTATCTAAGGGACATCAAAGAGGACAAGCAGTACAAAGTGTTGACGGAAATCGCACGCCGCCACATCCCGTGCATGATCGTGACGCGCAACCTCATCCCGCCTCAACCCATGGTTGAGGTAGCAAACGAGAACGACACACCGCTTATCCGCACTACGCTTTCCACAAGAGATTTTCTGGCTGCATCCACACTGCTGCTCGAAAACATGTTTGCGCCAAGAGTTTCCGAACACGGCACCCTTATGGACGTCAAAGGCATCGGCGTCCTGATTCGCGGTGACAGCGGCGTTGGCAAAAGCGAGTGCGCACTGGCCCTTATCGAACGCGGATACAGCCTCGTCGCCGACGACAAGGTCAACATCAAGTTGATAAACGAAAAGGAACTTGTCGGCGCCAGTAACGACATTAACCGCGGCTACATGGAATGCCGAGGAATGGGCATCATTAACATCGCGGAACTGTTCGGCATCCGTTCCGTCCGTGTGGAGAAAAGCATCAACCTGGTCATCACCTTCACCGCTTGGAAGGAATCCGACGAAGAAGAACGCACGGGGCTGGAGCAGGAGTACTTTGAATTGCTCGGCATAGACGTCCCGCACATACGCTTCTCGGTCAAACCCGGGCGCGACCTCGCACGCCTTGTGGAAGTAGCCTCGATGGTGCAGGCCCTCAAAATGATCGGACACGACAGCGCCAAAGAGTTCAACGAACGCCTTATTCAGCACATGACACCTGACTTCCCCCTCGGGGATGGTATATAGGAGCAGATTCAGCTTCCCCGTAAGCGAAACACCGAAGGCGGAACTCCGCCCCAGCGGCTAAAGGCGACCGAGAACGAGTACATGGATGCGTAACCAACGCTTCGAGCGATATCGTCAACCAGTTCCTGAGTTGCCCTGAGCATTGTAGCCGCACGCCGCATCCGCAGATGCGTAAGATGTTCCACCGGACTTCTCTGGTAGTATTTCTTGCACAGGCGACGCAAATGCTCCTCGCTCATGCATGCTATCCGGGCCATATCGGAGACGCCCCACTGCCGCGCCAAATCCGCCTCGACACGCCCCCACATACGCTGGATGCGAGCATCAACGTCATCGCCGCTTGCAAGACGCCGTGCACAAACATCAAGAAGCGATACCATCGCAGACATGACTGGCTGACTGGCCGCTCCAGAAGACTCCTTGAGCAACATTCGTAAAACGCTGGCAAAATCATTGCCATCAGCCTGAACAAGCCTCGTATTTCGTCCGCTCAAAACAGGAGCACTGACTTCATCATCATAGAACACCCAAGCAATGCTCCAAGCTCCATCGTCGGCCACTTCAAAAGCATGATGTGCGCCCACCGGCGCGAGCAAAACCTGCCCGGGCTGCCAATCCACAAGCTCTCCGTCGATAACCGCCCGCCCCACTCCGCCAAGAGATACGACAATGTGGCTATGGACCGAGGCAGTGCGAACCATCCTGTAAGGGGGGTACAACTCACTGTAACCGAGCCAAATAAACGGAGCCGCGCGCATTACGGGGAAATGCTCCTTGTCCATCATGTGCTGGCGGCAATCCGGCCCAATCTTGTGTGTATTGAAAAAGTAATCCCCAGGTGCCTGCATATCTTTCAGCGAAGAGTATGTAGGATATTTGTTAGGTTCGACAAGATGTTACGCCTTGCGTGGATATCAAACCCATGTGCGTATGGCAAAAGCGTATGTCCGTCTGCGACATTTGAGAATGAAGAGAATCATGTTAATATGCATCAGCGTAAAAATCTTAACTGAATCATGAAACACACTACTCTTATTTCAATGGCCCTTGTCTGCGCCCCATTTGCCATGGCATCCGCACAAGCCCTGCAGGACCGTGCCGCGTCAAAACCTGTCGAAGCTCAAGAACTTGCGGCATCGGTATCTCAACCCACTCACGTTCTGCGTGATGCAGGTAGTGGAAGAGTTCACCTTGCCGCAGGACTTTTCCACGAACGGCGCGAATTAGCAAAGGCGTATCTTCTTCGATTAAAGAACGAGAACATACTTCAGAACCATCTGCTCGAAGCTGGCGTTCGCATAGATACCCCTATCGAACAAATGCACCAAGGCTGGGAATCTCCACATTGCCAGCTACGCGGACATTTCGCCGGACACTGGATGTCTTCCCTCGCGCATTTCTCTTTAGAAGATGACGACACCATCGCCAAAGAGCGCGTAGCTCAGGCCGTCGAAACACTCAAGCAGTGCCAACACTTCAATGGCGGCTCTTGGGTTGGCCCCATCCCTGAAAAGTATTTCACCATTTTGGAAGATAACGAACGCTGGGTATGGTCGCCGCAATACACCATGCACAAGACGCTGATGGGCTTGTACGATGCGTACCAATACACGGGCAAGAAGGAAGCCCTCGATGTCGCTAGCCTAGCTACAGATTGGTATATAACTTGGACCGATGAACTAATCGAACGCGGCAGGAGCGAAGTGATATACCGCGGAGAGTGTGCTGGAATGCTCGAACTCTGGGCGGATTTCTATGGGCTTACCGGGGATGAAAGATATCTGACATTAGCCTCCCGCTACGCGATGCCAGACCTGTTCGCTGATTTGCTGGATGGAAAAGATCCACTAAGTAACGGGCACGCGAATGCCAGCATCCCGTGGATACATGGAGCAGCAAGACTTTACGAAGTTACCGGTAATGAACGGTATCGCAAAGTGGTCGAAGCCTTCTGGGCTGAGGCTGTCACAGAACGCGGCATGTTCGCCAGCACTGGCAACAATGCAGGAGAGTTCTGGATCCCCAAGCAGCAGTTCAGCCGTTTCCTAGGAAGCCGCACTCAAGAGCACTGCACCGTTTACAATATGATACGGGTAGCACAATTCCTGTTGCGATGGACCGGAGAGGCTAGATACGCCGACTACATCGAGCGCGCTCTATACAACGGCATACTTGCACAGCAGAACCCCCAAACGGGCATGGTAGCCTATTTTCTCCCAACCGAACCGGGCGCTCATAAAGTTTGGGGCAGCGAGACGCATGATTTCTGGTGTTGCGACGGAACCATGGTTCAAGCTCAGGCAATGCACGAAGACCTGATATACTACACTTCGTCAGACGGAGTCAGTATCAGCCAATTCATTCCATCCTCAGCATCACTGGAAACCTCTTCCGGCGGCGTCCGAATCAGCCAAATCGTCAACTGGAACAAGGCAACGAATGATTTCGAAGCTCATGACGATGTGACACACATGCGCCTAGTCGTAAATGTAGAATCTGATTCCGAGATTCCTTGGACCCTGCGAATCCGCCAGCCTGAATGGGCTTTGAATAAAGGCGAGCTTATGATTGATGGGAAGCCCGTCGATGCGAAGCTGTCAGAATCGGGCTTCATAGAGATTACACGTGAATGGAAATCCGCCCAAATAACAGTAAGCTTCCCCAAGCGCATCAGAAAGGAAGCACTGCCAGGAGACTCTGGTCGTTTTGCACTTCTTGACGGGCCGATAGTCCTTGCGGCTATTTGCGATGCGGAACCACGTCTGTTGAAAAATACGAAAATCACACCAATGTATGAACACCTCTATGTTGAGGGGCGCGAATGGCAGAACGGACACTTCATCGCGCAAACTGCAAGCGGTGCGGTAATCCTAAAGCCTGTTTACGAGATTGCGAACGAGGCATACAGCATTTACTTCAGCGAGGAGAAATAGCTCGATTGAATGCATCCTTTGGCTGGGAGGGCTGCCACGCCTTCCCAGCCAAAAGGGTCGCTTCTCAAAGCGACAGCAGGTCGGCGAAGTTTACGTCTGCCGCCAGGACTCCCTTGAAGTTCCCTTCGTAGTCAAAAATCGGGCCTGACAGTGTGAAGCAGAAGCTGTCGCTGGCGCTTGAACGGTATATGTCGGATACCGAGATTTCGCCCGACTGCATCACGCTTCTGAACCAGGTCCTCGATGACCAGTCGGAACCGTACACCGACGAATCCACGCGCCCGTCCGACCATACGTTTGACGACACCTGCCTGCCATGAGCGTCTGTTAAATACAGCAGCTCAAAAATCCGCATTGTTTTGACTGCGCGACGCATAGCGCCCTCGCATTCGGCACGGCTCCCAAGGGCGAACTCCCGCATCCCGCATAGCTGACGAAACACGCTGACAGCGTGCTCGTGCGCGGGCATCCTGAAGGTTCCAACCTCAAGCAGCAGCTCTTCGCAGAGGCGGCGAATGTTCTCGCTCGTGCCGTCAACGCTCTGTGCCGCCTGTGCCGTCTGCACGGCAATGCTGGCCATCTCGTTCATCTCGCCCCCGAGTCTGGCTATGCTGAAGCCCTTGGCCTCGCCTGTGCGAGCCTCTCCAAGACCGGCGGCCTCGACAGCGGTTTTGATATTGCAGCGAATGCTGTCCACTTTGTTTGAAATCTGCGCCGTGGCACTGCTTGTCTGCCCGGCAAGGGATTCCACCTCCTTGGCAACAGCTCCGAAAGCCAGCCCTATCTGCCCTGCCCTTGCCGCTTCGATGCTGGCATTGATGGACAAGATGCGCGTCTGATCCGCCACTCTTTTGATAGCCGCCACGATGTCGCTTACGCTGCTGGAGGAGAGGTTCAAAGTCTCCATCGCGCTGGAAAGAGCGTTTGCCATATTATCCACATTTTCCGCAATCTCGCGGGACTGGCTGGCCTGCTGGCGCGCTCCGCTGGCAAGAGTCGAGGCAATGCTCGTAAGCTCGGGCGCCAGCTTTGACAACGCTATCGAAGCACGCGCAACGCGTTCCATCTTCTGCTCCGTGTCGGTAGAGCTGTTGTTTACGTAGGCGTTCGATGAGGTAAAGGTATTCACTGCATGCGCTTTGAGCAGCTGGTATTCCCCAATGCCAACAACACGCCCATTTAGCAAAAAAATGACATCCAACCCGGCATAACAGGCAGAATACGGCAAATACCATTCCGCGTCATTATTAGGGAGACGATTACGACTGGTTAACTTTTGCCCATGCTGTTCAAAAAAGAACGCGCCGGACATCGCATAGACATCCGGCGCGCATCAAGTATTGTGGGCAGGTTCAGTTTCTCTTAGCAGAGGTTTGGCAGGAACCAGAACGCTGTTCCCATGATAACGGTAGGGATAAGTGCGGCTAAAAGCAGCTTGAGCGGCGAAATGCCTCCGCTAAAGAAGCCGTTCAGCAGGGACTGACCCGCAGGGTTCGGCGCATTGGCTATCACGGTAAGGCCGCCGCCAGTCACCGCACCATACACGACGGCGTGCTGAAGGGCGGAGTTGTTGGCAAATTCCGGCACCTGTGAGGCTAGGAATGTAATGGCGGCATTGTCGTTGAACGCCGTGAGTACAGTCGCGCTCAGGAACAGCGTCACATCGCTCATGGAGGCCAGGACCGGTTCTATCCACCACTGCTGGAGCTTGCCGTGCGTAACAAGAGCCGCAAGGAAGAGACCGACAAGAAGCGGCGCGCGAATGCTCAGGCCGCCCTGCCATGTCTTGGTAGCCATGTAGAACGCGATAAAGAACAGGAAGCCTCCGATGAACATCGGCGGATGATGCACCGTGATGACTGTCCATGCCATGAAGCCCAGAGCGTTGATGATAATCCACATCGGGACGGGTTCTTCACCGTCGGGCAACCCGTAGTTCGATACGGACTTCACCTTTTCGGCGAGCGTCGCAAACTGGGCACGGAAGATGTAATAGTATGCCCCTGTGGCAACAAGAATGCCGATTGTGGCTTTCCAGCCGTAGTTCAGGAACATGAACTTCATGTCCCAACCCCATACGCCAGCCACCATGAGAACTGGCGGCGCTGCGAAATGTGTTAGCGTGCCCCCAACCGAGATATTCACAAACAAGAGGCCGAGTGTGGCATACTTGAGTGTGGGCGATGGGTTGAAGCGGTAGAACATGCGCGAGAGCAAAATCGCGGAGATCGTCATCGCAGCAGGCTCGGTAATAAACGAACCCAGAAGCGGACCGACGATAAGTATCGATATCCACCATGCGGCTGGCGTGTTCGTCCCAAGACGGCGCGCGATGAAGCGCAGGCAGCGTTCCGCAAAGCGGATAATGGGCCGCGTATGTGCCATGGCCATGATGACCACGACGAACATCGGCTCGGTGTAATTGACCTTGTAGTCAACAAAGTAGGCAAAGTCCTTGAAGCTGTAAAAGAAGGTCACAGCAATCATCAAGGGAATGAGCCAGATGCCGAACACGGCCTCAACCTCGCCAAACAGGTGCAACACCTGCCCCCAGACGCTTACGTCATCCTTGGCATTGGCAAAGGGCTTCGCCTCCGCAGTGCGGCCTTCGCGAATGATGCGCTCCTTGTGCTTTTCTTCAAGTTTGTGCGCGTACTTGCTGATTGGGCCGGCGAGAAAGGTGTGCAGCACCGAAAGAAGAAAAATGGCCGTCGCAACTACGTTGAACGGGGTTTGTTTCGCTCGACTTTTAAGTATGTTCCATACGCCTGTAATGTGATTCTCCCGCTCGTATCGCTGGTATTCTTCCAGCGGCGGGGGAATACGGGTTAGTCCCGATTCGTCCACCTCGTGCCCCGTGGAGTCCATGACTGCAAGGGTGTTGAGGGAGGGGGTATCGGTTAAGTTGGAGGTAGTTCCCGCCGCCGAGCCTCGGGGTGAGGCAATGCACGACAGCAGGAGGAGTAGTAGAATCCTGACTGGAAGCATTTGAAAAACAGCTTACGTTGTCCCCATCAATCCGTCGCATATGCCATTACAGCCCAAGCTGATTGTCAACCAATACACGCAAGGGTGATTAACTTTTATGTTCGATTGATATAAAAAAGCTCAAGTGATTTGTCCCATGCGTGCCGGAGACGCAAAGGTTATCAAACAGAAATCGTGACAGAAAACTGCACGTCCAGCTTGATTTACACACAACACAAGTCATTACGCACCAATAACATATCTTACGCATAATCTCATTCAATTGACCCGCACCCATCTCATTTTCAAATTATATCGCCTCAAGCCCTTGACTCCGTAGTAAGCTACGGGGTTATATTATAGGCATGAACAAAATGCTTTCATCTGAATCCGCCAGACTGCGCAACCTGTGGGTCGAGGATGCCTATTCTGGAGCCTGCTTATGGCAAGATGTTGATGGAGAAGCCAATTACACAATTGGACAACTGGCCAAAGAGGCAAATATCGGGGTGGAAACAATCCGCTTTTACGAGCGAGAAGGCTTGCTGCCGGAACCAAGGCGCACGCATAGCAACTACCGCAAATATGCCTCCGGCGCTTTGGACAGGCTGCGTTTCGTAAGACACGCCAAGGATCTAGGCTTCACACTTGAGGAAATACGACGTCTTCTGAGCCTTAGCGAAAACTCACATGCCGACGCGGGGACTTTTCACGTTTTGGCAGAAGAGAAAATCCGATGGATTGATGAGCGCATTTCCCAGCTTCAAAACATGCGCGACATCCTTTCGGCTGCCGTGGACTCTTGCCCCGGGCACGGCACAGACAAGAGCAAGTGCCCGATTCTGGAACTGTTCATAGGGCACGAACTGGACAGGAAATAACTCGGGGGCACCGAACATGGACTATATAATCAAATACCTGACCGCTACTTGGGACATGACTGCGGAGCTTGCCCCGTGGCTACTGTTGGGCTTTGTGCTTGCCGGATTAGTTTCTATCGCCCTCCCCCGCTCCCTGGTCATGCGCCTGCTCGGCAAACCCGGGCTTGGCAGCATAATTCGCGCAACCATTATTGGCGTTCCCATGCCTCTTTGCTCCTGCGGGGTGATACCGGTTGCTGCGGCAATAAGGCAAAAGGGAGCCAGCAAGGGAGCTACGGCTTCTTTCCTTGCCTCGACACCGGAACTTGGCGTCGATAGCACCGTCGCCACCTGGGGCATGATGGGACCGCTGATGACGCTTGTGCGCTTTTGCATGGCCTTTATTACAGGCATAACGGCGGGGCTTCTGGTGCAGTTTGTCACGCGCAACGACCCGGATTCCCAACTCAAGGCAGCACCTACTGACAACAGCGCACCCAAAACGGAAATACGGAAGGGAGTCGAAGACGCGCTTCGCTACGCCTTTGTCACGATGCCCAAAGAAATGGCGCCATCGCTAATAGCTGGCATACTGCTTGCCGGAGCAATATCTGCATTCATTCCCACAGATTCGTTAAGCTCGATAGGCGCGACCGGCGTGTTGTCCTACCTTCTCGTAACTCTGATAGCCATACCTCTTTACGTCTGTTCGACAGGGTCGATACCGCTGGCTCTGGCAATGATGCAGGCTGGTTTTTCCCCAGGCAGTGCGCTTGTATTCTTAATCAGCGGCCCTGCTACAAACGCGGCCACGATTACCACGATGCGGCACTATCTTGGTACGAAAGCCATTGTAGCGTATCTATTTGCGATAATAGCTTGTGCTTGGGTGGCGGGGATCGCGGTTGACTCAGGACTTGGCAAGGAGAGCATCATCGCTCAACTGCCCATGCAAATGGGCGGGCACGGATACTGGGGCAACTTCTTCGGTGTCGCCCTAAGCCTTGTCATATTGAGAGGTCTTTGGGCGAGACTGTCAAAACGGACCAAAGGCAGTTCTTGCTGCAATTCAGGCATGGCCCATAGCACAGAAGCATCTGCATCCTGCTGCGGAGACACTGATGCCACTGGAGAAGAAGTGATTTCGAAACACAATAACAACCTAAAAAAGGGTAACGACATGGGACACCATAACTGTTGCTGTGGTGGAAATGACCACCACAAGCATGAAGAGGAAAAGCACGAGTGCTGTGGCGGACACGCACATTCCGAAAATGAATGCGAGTGCGAAAAAGAAGGGCACAAGGAAGGCGAGTGCTGCAAGGACAAGGCCGAACCGCAGAACGATAAAGGCGGTTGCGGCTGCCACTAGTGTCGATTGCGTATGAACGGGAATTTGCCCTCTGGCATGATTCACAGCAATACTCAATTCGCAATACATGCAAAGTCCGACCACGATGGTCGGACTTTTATCTGCAATGTATCAATACGACAAAAAAGGAAGCCGTTAGAAGCGTATTGACGATGAGTTCACGCATATTTTCCTAACTCGTATGGACTTGCAGGTGACAACGCAAAAGGACTTGGCCAAACGGCCAAGTCCTTTTGAGTAAGCCTAACACCACACTTGGCCTATCCAGCCGCGTTCATTTGTCCGCCGGATGATTTTTCACCCTGTGGCTTGATGCTCTGCCCTGCTGCACGCAGTTTATCTTCTAACAGAACAAGAGTCTCCTCCCGCTCGATCAGACTGCGGCTTTCCTCAATCAGTTTCTTCTGCTGCTGAGCAATTTCCTTCTTGGTCGCTTCAAGCTCGTCAAGCTGCTCTTCGATCTTGCGCTTCTTCGCATCAAGGGAGGCTTCAACCTCCGACATCATCTCTTTGCGAAGCTCTTCCTTCTTTGCGTCGAAAACGCTGTCGGCATCGGACTTGAGAGCTTCCAGCTCTCTCTGCTCCTTGGCGATACGCGCCTGCGCCTGTGCGATCTGGTCCGACTCTTCCGCAAGCTCCTGAGCTTTTTTGAGGTGGTCGAGCTTTTGGCGACGCAGCACGGCCTGCTCCTCGCGAATGCGCTTCTCGGTTTCAAGAGCCTTTAACGATGACTCCTGAAGCTCCTTGCGTTCCGCGTCTATGCGCAGGCGCTCCTTCTCGAACTCTGCACGTTCCTGTTCAAGGTCGCCACGAAGCTTCCAGAGTTCCTTCTCCTGCTCCTTGCGACGCATTTCAAAGCCCTTGCTCTCCTGATCCAAGTGCAGGCGGTCCTGCTTGAACGTTTCGAGCTGTGATTCGAGTTCGCGGCTTGTCTTTTCAAATTCGCGCTCGCGTGTCTCGAACTCGCGCGTACGGTTTTTGAGCAGCTCCCGCTCCGACTCGATTTCCATGAGCTTCTTTTCGCGGCTGTTCTCGAAGTCTCTGCAAGACTTGTCGAAAATCTCATGGCGCTGTTCTAGCTTCTCGGCCTCGGCCTTGGTCTTGCGTGCCTCGTCGTCAATCTCCTTGCGCTTCTTCTCAAGCGCGACCATCTGGTCGTGAATCTCGTTTTGACGCTTGTCGATGGCTTCAAGCCTCTGCTGGCCTTCGGCAATTTCTTTCGCCAAGTGCTGGAGGGTGTTTTCGCGCTCGCCCAAGCCCTTCTCGCGCGCGGCAATGCTTGTCTCGCGGTCGATGAGGCTCATCTCCATCTCCTTGCGCTGGCGGGAGAAATCGGAAACCTGAAGCTCAATCCTCTTGCCGCGTTCCTCAATCTTGGCCTTCTCGGCCTGGAATACGCGCAGCTCTTCACGAAGCTTTGTCTCCGCATCAGAGAGAGCCTTTTCGCGCATCCTGTGCTCTTCGGACTGTGCCTCGAACAAGGCGCGTTCCTTTTCCATGCGCTTTGCAAACTCTTCCGCCTCGGCCTGTTCTCTTGTGACCTTCTCGCGGAGCTTCTTCAGCTCCATCTGCTCGATAGTCGTGCGCTCTTCCCATTCTGCCGTTTCCCTCTGGCGGCGCATTTCGAACTCCGTGCGCTCGCTCTCAAGACGCTCTGCCTGTTCGGCAAACTTCTTATTCTGGAACTTCAGGTCCGCGAGCGCCTCATGGCGATCCGCCTCCATGCGTTCGCGATCCTTGGCGACGCGGGCGATGTCCGCCTCAATCTGCTTGCGCTGGGATTCAAGCTCTGCGTTTACAAGCTCGCGCTCCTGCTCGAAAGCCTTGCGCTCCTGTTCAAGTGCAGCCTTCTTCGCGGAGAAGCTCTGCATCTCCTGCTCAAGACTGGCGCGCTCGATCTCGATCAGCTCTCGCTGCTGGTCAAGCTGCGCGACCGCCTTTTCGCTTTCCGCCTTGCGCTTGTCAAAGTCTGCGAGCTGCGTCTCGCGCGCTGCCAATTCGGCCTCTTTACCGGCAAGCGAATCCGCCTTCGTCTTGATGCCGGACTGCTCAAGCTGGAGCATTGTTTCACGCTCCGAAAGATCCTGCTCGTAGCTCTTGCGCTGCTGCTCGAAGTCGCTCTGTTTTTTCTCAAGCTCCCTCTGAAGCTGCGACAGAGTCTTTTCCTTTTGCCCGAGTGTCAGTTCGCGAACGGCGTAATCTTCCTCCGCCTTGGCGATCACCTTCTCGCGCGACTGCTGCTCTTCGCGCTGAGCGTCGATGAGGGCGCGTGTGGATTCCAAGTCCTTGCTCTGCTGTTGCAGGCGGCTCTCTTCTTCCTCGATAATCTTGCGCTCTTCGGCACTGTCCTTCTTGTGTCGGCTTACTTCAGCCTCGAACTCAAGACGAATGACCTCCTGCTCCTGAAGGAAGGCCTTGCGGGACGCCTCCAGCTTTACGGTCTCGTCTGCGATGGCCTTGTTCTGCGCCTTTAGGTCGGCCAGTGCGCTGTGCCTGTCGGATTCAAACTGAGCCTGAATCTTCTCAAATTTCTCCCTCGCCGCGTTAAGATCTGCAAGCGATGCCTCGTATTCAGCCTCGTGGCGAGCCTTTGCCTGCTCGAAAGACCTCCGCTGCGCATCCCACTCTTCCTTGAGCTTGTGGAACTTTTGCGATTCCTCTTCGAGTGTGAGGCGCTCAATTTCAGCAACTTCACGCTCTTTCTGAAGCTTTTTGATAGCCTCTTCGGCTTCGACCTTGCGTATCTCTGCCTGCTGCACCTCACCCTCGCGCTTTTTAAGTGAAGCGCGGGCCTCTTCAAGCTCCGTCTCCTGGGCTACAAGCTCCTGTGCGCGCTTGCGGGTCTCGTTCTCCAGCTCGCGCCTGGCATTCTGCATCTGCTCCTGGAACTCGGTCAGCTTGATTTCGCAGAGACGTTCCTCGTCCTTTAGCTTTGCGAGTGCTTCCTGATGCTGCTTGCGCTCGTCTTCAAGCGCCTTTTGACGGGATTCGATTTCTGAAAGTGCCTCCTGAGCCTTGGCCTGACGCTCTTCGAGTGACTGAACCGTGAGAGCCTGCGCCTCAACCTCGCCCTTCAGCTTTTCCGAACGTGCCTGAAGACCGTCGCGCTGCTGTGAAAGAGTCTTGTTTTCAAGCCCAAGCTTTGCGATGCGCTCTGTAAGGCGCTCCTGCTGACCGGTCAGGGCCTTTTGCTCTTCGCGCAAGGCCAGAATGCGTTCGTTGGCCTGCTTTTCAACCTGCTCGATCTCGGTCTCGCGGGTCTTCCAAAGTTCCTTTGCGCTGTCCAGCTCGCGCTGCATGCGCGTAAGCTCGGCCTCCTTGTTCTGGAGGGCTGCACGGTCCCCCTGAAGGCTCTGGAGCAAGCTTTCAGCATCCTTGCGAACAGCGGCCATTTGCTCCGGTGTTACACCTGCGTCAATCAGGGCCTGTGTCTTCTTCCTTGGCGAATAATCCGCCCCGCTGTGCGCCGCTCCAAAGATTTTCGTAAGCGAGCGCAATTCTTCAGCATTGATGAACTCATCCTTGCCGATGCCGAGAAGACCGGCGACAGTTCCCGCAAATTCCCCAATATCAAGGTCGTCGTACTGACTGTCAGCCACTCCCAGCCTCATGGCCTCGACGGCGGTTCTCAAGTCCAGTCGCGAAGACACTATGACTATCGGACACCCCTTGAGCTTGTCCTTCATCTGGCGCACCCAGGCCAGCTTGTCATCGCCTTCGCAAAGGTCCACGATGCAAAGATCGTAGCTTTGAGCGGCAGCGGCCTCCAAAGCCGTTGATATGTCACCATGGCCGCTGAGCAGACATCCCCTGTCGGAAAACAGCATACTGAGCAGCTTCCGCGCAGTGGTATCTTGTTTGAGGACGAGTATTTTCCTTGGAGTTGCAGACGGGGTGTTAGTCATCTTTTTCTTCGTCCTTCCTTATCAGAATGATGATTTGGGGAGATCGGCGCCAGACATTGGGGCAATTGGTAAAAGTACGCGCGCGATTAGTTCGACGATCTCCATGGTATTGACCGATTATATAGGTGCAAGACCTTATTTCAAATTGGGGTATCTAAACTGTCTTGGGAGATTGAGATAATTGCACGCTAACGTGGTGGATTGCAATAAAACATATACAAGGTTCTCCCCCTATGCAGCATTCGGGTCGCAAAGGCTCTCAACCAGCTTCTTAACAGCCAGTGCTCTGTGACTTATGCGATTTTTCACGCTCTCATCAAGTTCGGCAACACTGCAATCATGGCCCTCGGGGATGAACACCGGGTCATAGCCGAAACCTGCTCCGCCTGCGCAATTACTGGCAATGCAGCCATTGAACACGCCTTCAAAGACGTATTCCCTACCCTCCGGGGAAATCAGACAAAGGCAGCATACAAAGCGTGCCGTTCTCATATTTACCGGCACGGAAGCCAATGCCGCCAACAGTTTATCGTTATTTGAACGGCTGTCCGCGTTAACACCGGCATAGCGCGCGGTGTGCACTCCGGGCGCTCCGCCAAGAGCATCGACAAACAGCCCTGTATCATCCGCACACACCCAGACATCGGGCGCTTTGGACGCGAGCGCCTTCGCCTTGATGCGCGCATTTTCAAGCAAAGTAGTGCCTGTTTCGTCAACCTCGGGCATACCACCGATAGCGGCAGCACTCTCGAAACGGATACACTCAACGCCCAGCAGCTCTAGCGAAAGCATTATCTCACCCACCTTGTGGGCGTTATTAGTAGCAAGATAAATAACGACAGAATGACTCATATTAAGGATGAAAAGATAGTGTTATATTCAAAATACTAGAACGATTTCCGCCTTTGACAAACCGCGTAAAATTTTCGTAAATCCCAAAATCTTAGGCATATCCGTCATTTGAGCGTAAAAAACAGGCTGCGCAACTCCCAATCCAGCGCACAAGACGACAACTTTCGCAAGTGGTTCGACTAGAAACGGAGGTGTCTAAGTTCATATCCACCCTCTGGTCAGAACGTCGTCACCGAACAGCTCATGCCGCACCTTGCGCAGACGTATCGAATCTGCAATTTTTTGCGGGGCTGCCCCTTCAAAGGCGGCATACGCTTCACTGTCCGCCAAAAGAATCGGCGCACGGTAACAGAATAGATAGTCGAGCATTTTTGCCCGAAGCATGGAGCTAAGCAACCCGCGCCCTCCCTCGACGAGCACGCCCTGAATGCCTTGCTCGACGCAATACTCTCTGAACGCGGGCAGAAACCCATCCCCTGCCGGTAGTTCGACAAGCCCAACGCCCTGCTCTTCAAGAAGCGCACGGGCCTTTGGCGAAGAACCGGTGCACGTAACGACACTGGTATTCTTGCGAAACTTGTCGGAATAGAGCTTGGGGAGCGGAGAGATAACGCTTCGCAGAGTGCGGTCGAACACAAAGCGGCGCGGGCATTCTTCTTCCCTTCCATGCAGGCGAACGCTCAGGCTCGGGTCATCTTTCAATACCGTTCCCGCGCCGACAGCGATCGCCGGAAAATATCGACGCCAAATGTGGACATTCTCGCGAGCCGCCTCACCTGTTATCCACTTGGAATCCCCGCTTCGCGCCGCGATGCGCCCGTCCAGCGTCGTGGCAATCTTGGCGGCGAAAAGAGCAGTGCCCTTCCCCATCCAGTGATTGAAGATGAGGTTCAAATCCTCGCAGTCCTCTTCCATTACACCGCTAATAACCTCGATGCCCGCTTCTCGCAAAACATCGAAGCCCTTGCCCGCATGTGCGGGATTGGGATCCGTAGCACCCACTATGACGCGCGAAACACCCGTCTCGATGATCGCCTTGGTGCAGGGAGGAGTGCGCCCGTAAGTGCAACAAGGCTCAAGCGTTACATACATGCTGGCCCCACGGGCCTTTTCACCGGCCTTGCGCAGAGCGTTGATTTCCGCATGAGGCCCGCCAGCGCGTTCGTGCCAGCCCTCACCAACAATCACGCCTTCATTGTTTACTAGCACCGCCCCCACCATGGGATTGGGGTACGTATCCGCCCAAGCTTTGCGCGCAAGAGCCAAGGCCCTGCGCATGTAAGTCCCCATAGCTCCGAACTCTGCGCTCACATCCATGACGCGCATTCTGATGCGCTTGGAACGCATGTGCAAGACTCCCAAAGCACGACGTGAAGAAACGCGAAAGCGCCCGACCCATATCCTCTGGCAACTCTGTCTCTCCCCAATCGGTTCTGCATCGCTTTTTTCAATGCTCAACGTCGCCGCTGTTGACAGGGACAGGTGCATACGCGCATCCTGAACGCTTTCGTTAACAATTAACGTTACAAATTATGGGCAAGCAATATAACAAGGAAATCAAACGTCGTCGCCGCAAGGCATACAACGAGCGCCACAAGAAGGCTCTCAAAGCTCAGGCACGATAAAGCGCCCCCAAAATGTTCACGCTCGGAAAAATCGCCCTTTCAGCAGCTTTCGTCGCAGTGGCGGCGCAACTTGGAGCTGTAACGATTGAAAAGGTCGGCACCCGCAACTTCAGCGAGGAAGACCTGACCAGCCTGCGCGAGTATCTTGGAGCAGGTGAACAAACTGGCGGACGTTGCTATCTTCGTACCGACCCGTCTCAGAAGGCGGGCCGGTATTTTATTGTGGACACGGACGAACCGCTATCCTCGCTACCGGCGGACGGCAAAGTGGTTCTCGAGCTAGTCATGGCAAAGGATGGGCAAGCCACCACTATCGAACTGGCTCTTGCCGACAGCATCGGGACCAAGGGCCAAGTGCTGTATCTGGGCCTGACGGACAAGTTGCGCGACGAAGACATTCTCGCTTGGCGAATCAGCTTTCGCGACGCGTCGAACAAGGTTCTCTCGCAAAGCCACAGCTTCCTCTGGGAAATGCCGGAGGAATAGAGTTTCGAAGCATAGGGCGTGTTCACGATCATAGGGGCTGATACAGCCTTGTAATTGTGGCCAAGGCACTTTGCCTTGCCGCTCCGTGGTAAAAAAACGGGCATTTCTTATCCCGAAGATGGATGAAAGATAGCCCCGTGTGACTCTCAACCCACGAAAGCTGCCCGCTGCATTTTAATGGCAAGGGATTCCCCCATGTCTGGCGGAGCGTTTTCCCATATTCCCAAGTTTATAATAATGGAAAACAACGAGACCAACATCGCCGTCCCCATGCCCCGCATCGGAGACAAGGCACCGTCTTTCAACGCCGTCACCACCCAAGGCGACATCCAATTCCCCGAGCAATACGCTGGAAGCTGGGTAATTCTTTTCAGCCACCCTGCCGACTTCACACCCGTGTGCACGTCTGAGTTCATGACCTTTGCCACCCGCGAGGCAGAGTTTGAAGAACTGAACTGCAAGCTGGTCGGTCTTTCCGTTGACGGCCTTTACAGCCACATCGCATGGCTGCGCACGATCAAGGAAAAGATCCAGTACAAGGGCATGAAGGGCGTGGAAGTAAAGTTCCCCCTCATCGAGGACATCACAATGGAGGTGGCGAAGAAATACGGCATGATTCAGCCCGGTGAAAGCAACACCAAGGCTGTGCGCGCCGTATTCCTCATCGACCCCAAGGGCATCATCCGCGCCATCATTTACTACCCGCTCAGCACGGGGCGTAATTTCGACGAACTGATCCGCCTGGTCAAAGCCGTGCAGACTGCCGACGCTTTCTCCGTGGCAACGCCTGCCGACTGGGTGCCCGGAGACGAGGTAATCGTTCCTCCCGCAGGTTCTTGCGGAGTGGCCAAGGAACGCATGGAGAACAAAGACAACATCACCTGTTACGACTGGTTCTTCTGCACCAAGCCAATATCCGTGGCGGAAATCAACAAGGCTATCAAACAGTAAGCAGCCATAGGTTTTCCTAAAGGCCGTTACGTTCGCAAGTATGCGGATACAACGGCCTTTATCATGCCACGGCACAAGCGTATAGCACAAAGAATAGCATGGAGAGAACAGTCCTGCCATACAGCTTCCGAACCCGTTTGTGTGTTATTTTTAGAATAAATCCAAAAAACGAGTATCGTATTAGTTACCTTACCATGAATAAAAAAGTAATCGACGCCCTCCATTCGCAAATTGAAAAAGAACGTGATGCCGCCATCACGTATGAAGCACTGGCAATCTGGTGTTCCGCCAATGAATACCCGGGCTTTGCCGCGTTCTTTAAGAAACAGGTGGCGGAAGAGCGAGAGCATACCGAAAAGCTCATCCAGCACCTGCTCGACCTTGGCGAAATGCCCGTTCTGGGAGCGACAAAAGCCCCGCATTCTAATTACAAGGATCTTCTTGAAGTGGCCAAGGCTGCTCTTGCTCACGAAAAATCGAACACTGCGGGTGTTCTCGCCACGTATGAAGTGGCTTTGGCCGAAAAGGACTACGCGAGCAAAATCATGCTAGAATGGTTCATCACCGAACAGGTCGAAGAAGAAGTATGGGCCAACAAGATGGTCACGCTCGTAAGCCGCGCTTCCAGCTCAAACGCCTTGTACAATCTGGATCGCAACATCATCAACGACTTGGCGGACTAGGCCGACTATCGTTAAGCAACATAATATTTGCGCACGCCCTCCCCTGTTTCATGCAGAGGAGGGCGTTTTCATGTTTCCTTTGCCAATGGCTTTGGTGATAATTGTCCGCTGTGTCTCTTATCTTACGCAAAATCAGCATGAGTTTCGGCGGTCCGGCGCTGCTGGACGATGTGACCGTGGTTCTAGAACCCGGCCAGCGCGCCTGCATCGTAGGCCGTAACGGAGCGGGCAAAAGCACGCTGCTAAAAATCGCCGCTGGCACACTTCAGCCTGACCACGGCGATGTGCAGTATTCGACAGGCTCCCGCGCTGCATTTCTCACGCAGGAAATACCAGACTCTTTGCACGGCACGGTGCAGGAGTTTG
Source organism: Opitutales bacterium (assembly GCA_016928295.1). GTDB lineage: Bacteria > Verrucomicrobiota > Verrucomicrobiia > Opitutales > Oceanipulchritudinaceae > Verruco-01. The sequence continues at coordinate 2,676 of JAFGLA010000062.1, read as the reverse complement.
TGGCTTCGGCCTGCCTGCACGATGAAATCCCGGAATGGGAACTGAACACAAGGGTTGAGCGCATAATTGCGGACATGGGTCTCATACCCGATGCGGACTGCGATTCCCTATCGGCGGGAACGAAACGGCGCGTTCTGCTTGCGCGTGAACTTGTATGGGAGCCGGACGTCCTCCTGCTCGACGAACCGACCAATCATCTGGACATCGCAGCAATTGCGTGGCTTGAAAAGTTCCTCAACAACTACAAGGGCGCACTGCTTTTCATAACGCACGACCGAGCATTCCTGCAAAACGTTGCAAGCGAGATACTGGACCTTGACCGCGGGCGCATCACCCGCTGGGTTTGCGACTACAACAGCTACATTCTGCGCAAGGAGGAATGGCTCGTTGCCGAGGCGCGAAATCAGGCCGTGTTCGACAAAAAACTGGCTCAGGAAGAGGCTTGGATAAGACAAGGCATTCAGGCAAGACGTACGCGCAACGAGGGGCGAGTCCGTGCGCTCAAGCGTATGCGCGAGGAACACCGTGCCAGACGCCAGCGCACGGGAGCTGCCAACATGCAGATAGAAGAGGCCGGGCGCAGCGGCGTGAAGGTTATTAGCGCAAAGGATATTTCTTACGCCTGGGACAGCCGGCCCATTGTCAAAAACTTTTCTGACATCGTCGAACGCGGGGACCGCATCGGCATCGTAGGACCGAACGGCTGCGGCAAAAGCACGCTTGTCAAACTGCTTCTTGGAAAGCTCGCCCCGCAGCGCGGCGAGCTTACGCACGGCACCGGCCTCGAAATCGCCTATTACGATCAGACACGCGAACAGCTCGTTGAGACCCAGACCGTGCAGGAGGCCATAGCGAACGGGCTTGAGGTCGTGGAAATCAACGGCGGGCGCAAGCACGTGATGACCTACTTGCAGGACTTCCTTTTTACGCCCGACCGCGCCCGAAGCACCATCGACATGCTGTCCGGCGGCGAGCGCAATCGCCTGATGCTGGCGCGACTCTTCGCAAGGCCGTTCAATCTACTCGTAATGGACGAGCCAACAAACGATCTGGACCTCGAAACGCTGGAGCTGCTCGAGGAACTACTTTCCGCTTACACAGGAACCCTGCTGCTTGTAAGCCACGACCGCGCCTTCATCGACAACGTGGTTACTGACCTTCTCGTTTTGGACGGAAGCGGCAACATCGAAAGCTACGTTGGCGGGTATTCCGACTACCTTGATGAAAAGGCCCAACAGGCCGCAGCACGCGAACGCGCGGCCAAGGCGGCGAACAAATCCTCAAGCGGCGCAAAGCCGGAGAAGGCGCGCAAGTTCCTGAACCGCGAACGCTGGGAGCTTGAAGCCCTGCCCGCCCAGATTGAAGAGCTTGAGAAGGAGTCCGCAGAAATTGCCGCGAAACTGGCAGCCCCCAAGACATACACCGACAATCCAACGCAAGTGCCCGTTCTTCAGGCAAGGAGCGCGGAAATAGACAACGAGATGAACGCAAAATTTGCCCGTTGGGAGGAACTTGAAGCCTTGCGTGTCGAGCTTGAGGGGTGATAAACCAACATCACCACCAATCGTTATTATCACATGAAATTCTCGATAAAGTACATTCGCGTATATGTTATACTGGCTGTGACCTGTTTCGTCGGGTTCTTGGCGATTACAAATCTGTATCTTTCCGTCAAACCCTTAGAATCAAACAGCTTCCACACCGGAGAAGCTGCGAATGTGCGTGTTGAACGGACAGTCACGAAGAGGGGAGTTCCTGTTTACAACCTTCGTTTCCAGATTGGAGAAACCCAGTTTTTCCTCGGTCATCGCTATCGCGACATGTTCGATGGCATTCTCGATTCCATACAAGAAGACAATCTCGTCAGCGTTTACTCGCATGTGGAATTACTTCGCTTCAGAGAAGGACAGGAGATAGTGGCAATTCTTGGTAAAGACGGACAGGTCCTGCTGCCCTACGAGAGAGTCCAAGCCGAGGCAGCCCGGTCTGCTTGGGAGTTGGGAACGACGACGCTTATCTGCATAGCAATCGTGAGCTTTATGCTTTGGATGCTGAAACGGTCAGATCGAAAACAGAACGGGCGCGCGCCCGCTATCACCAAAAGCACGGAGCAAAATCCCTTCCGCTGCAAGAGCGTGGTTCGCGAGTGGAAGCGTTAAAACATAAGCATTCCCCCTAATAACCCCGAATGCTCTGTGGTTAAAAACCTGATTGGGGCCTACTTTTTTCATTCTCTTAATTTTACGCGAAAAGGCGCGGGAGCATTCAGCACCCGCGCCTTTTTAATTCGTAATAGACTACGTATTGAGTCGATTACATCTCGGCCACAACCGTGGTGACATCCGTCATAGCGGCGAGCGGTACGATGTTGCCCTCAACGGTAACGCCGTTGACCGTCAGCTTCTTGACGCCCGTGCAGACGCCGCTCTTGTTGACGACCTCGATCTTGAGTAGCTTGCCGCGGAACTTGCGCTCGGCGGTAAAGCCCTTCCAGTCCTTCGGGATGCAGGGATCCACGCGGAAGCCGTCCATCTCGGGGATGAGGCCGAGGATGCCCTGCTGCGCACTGAAGGTGGCCCAGCTGGCCGTGCCCGAAAGCCACGGCACGCGGGAGGTGCCGAACTTGGGCGATGAATCGGCCTGACTGCTCTGGCAGTGGACGAAAGGCTCGACGAC
>JAFGLA010000061.1 GCA_016928295.1 Opitutales bacterium | reverse complement strand
GGAAGGGCTTCCTCCACTATTTTGCGCGGCAAAAGGTCCATCGCCGCGACTATTCTTGCGGAAAGCTCTTCGGCGGCCCCTTTGAAGCGGCGGTATTCGAGCAGCATCTTGGCCAGCTCCCAGCGCGGGTCTTCGTCGTCCTTTTCCGCGTCGGCCTCTCTTTCGGGCGCGGGCAGGAGCATTCGGCTCTTTATGCGCATTAGCGTTGCCGCCATTACGAAAAAGTCGCCCGCCAGTTCGAGCTTTCCCTCGTTAGTCCCCGAGATGAAGCCCATGTACTGGTCTGCAATCTCTACAATCGGGATGTCGTAAATATCTATCTCGTTACGCCTTACAAGATACAGCAAGAGGTCAAGCGGCCCTTCGAACGCGGAAAGACGCACAGGCTCTTCGAGCGAAGAAGCCAGAGGTTCCGGTCCGTTTGCCATGTCTGATTGCGGTCGCGCGCGAGTTTTAGAAGTTGTGCGTCGCTATGGATACGGATACGCCGACATCGTCGCGGCGCATGTCGTCCTTGTGGTAGGCGAGGCGGTAGCGAATCGTCCAATACTCGCCCATTTGCTGGATCAGGCTGAACGAGGCACGATCAATATCGCCCTCCATGGCGTCGTAGCCGAGTGTGGTCACGGTGCCCCATTCGCGGGTTAGCTGATACCTGAAGCGCGTCATGTAGTCTTCGTACAGGCGGATCTTGTAGTCCAGGTAGAAGTCGAGCGCCCACTGGTCGGCGCTGGAAAGGCCAAGGCGCACGCGCTGCCAGTGCATGTCGTGCTCTTGCGCGTCGAAGCCGCTCTCGTAGGACAGGTTCAGGAAGGGCGCCGGGCTTAGGAAGAACTGCACGTAGCTCGTGTCATCGGTCTCGTCGCTGAAGTGGCGGTCGTGGTAAAGGTTGAGCGCAGTAAGCGTGCGCGAGCCGTGTTTGCCCTCGCGGGTCTGAAGGACGTTTTCCAACCCGTAGCGGACAAGGTGCGGGTTGTAGGAATACAACACGTCGTTGGTTTGTTCCGAGCGAAGGTCGAGGCTTGGCACTTGCAGCTCCGGCACTCCAAAGTCCATGTCGATAACGTTCTCGTCGGTGTCGCCTTCCATGTAGTAGCGCCTCCACTTTACGAGCGGGCGCACGATGTGGCGCAGTCCGTCGATGCCGAGGAGCTTGTTTTTGTACTCCCACTGGGCGTTGAAGGTTGCGGTAAGGTCGAGTCCAAGCTCCCCGATGTAGTGGGTCGTGGGGCCGGAGTAATCGTAGTCCTCGTTATAAGTCTTCTTATACCTGCTTATCATCTCGCCAGCGCGGGGACTGAGGTTCAGCCAGGGGGCGAGCGCCACGGGACGTAGCAGGCCGTAATAGGCGTGCAGGCGTTCGTTGGGCCTGTCGATGTAGATGACTCTTGTTCTGGTGAAGGCGTAAGAGGCGTAGCCGGTGTGGTAAATGCCGCCAAAGCCGAGCGGGTTCACGGCCATGTCCACGCGCAGCTCCGGCAGGCGGTTTTGCATTACGTAGTCGTTGCCGAAGGCGGAAAAGCGTGTGAATGCGCTCGCGCTGATGTCTTCTGTAAGCTGGACGCTTACTTCCACAAAGCTGTCCGGGTACTGGTTTTGCTCAAACACCTCCGGGCGGAAGTCGCGGAACATTTCAGGATCGCTAAGCAGGTTGATGTAGCCGGTTACGCGGACTTTTTCGCCGATGCTCTGCTTGTGGCGGGCCATAAGGAACCAGCGGTTTCTGGAGATGTCGCGCCCGAAATAGTCGTATCCCCTGTCGCCGGTGTCGTAAATCCAGCCTCCGTCGATACTGCCGCTCATCTCGTTGTCGCCGCTGTCCTGTTCGTAAGACATGGCGGGGCCGATCAGGACGCCGCGGGAGGAGTAAAGGTCGATGTTCGCGCCTAGCGATACGCTGCTTGACACGGGCAAAAGGCTGCGCGTGCGCACAAAGGCGCCAAGGTCGCTTTCGTAGCCGATTTCACCCGTTGCGCTGAAATCGGGCGCTTCGTCGAGCGAGCCGCTGATCTCGGGGATGCGGAAGGTCTTAATCCCGCCTACGCCCGGGCGCGCGCCGACGATGAGCAGGCGCCTGTCCGCAAGGAGGGTCATTTTTTCGGCGGAAATGGTCGGCGTTGCGGAGTCCGGCTCGCCCATGTAGGCATTGACATTGACTAGCTCCATCTCGTTTGCGTCGCCGGAGGCGGACTCGCCCTCCAGAAGCATCGGCGGGTAGCCTGCGCGGAACTTTCCGCAGGAGAAACTGCGCGTGTCGGCGTTGTAGCTAAGCGTTTCGGCAACGACGCGCATCTGCGGGCGCGTGACTCTTACATTGCCCTTGGCAACGGCCGTCTTGTCCGCCTGATTGTAGCGAATTTCGTCCGCTTCGAGGCGGAACTCGTCGTGCAGGAAAAGCGCGTTGCCCCTTGCTATGAGGCACTGGTCCTTTGCGTCGTAAACTAGCGGCTCGTCCGCGCTAAGCTCCGGGGCTGCGGCATTCAGGCTGGAGCCAAGCCCAAGGGTGAGGACCGCGAACGATATGGCTTTGAGAATAATGTGGCGCACGCGGGTTATTTACTAGGGCTATTGCTCTCTTGGCAAAGCGATTCTGTCGCTTCATGCGCCCAGTCTCGACAAATTGCCCATTTGGGCTATCAAGAATGAATCGTTCATCCCACAACGCCGTCGTTACTTCCCCAAAGAGGTTTCGCGGCGGCATGTCCCACTCCCTGCGAAAGAAGCAGGCGCAATACAACAATCCCAGTCAACTCCATCCGTGATTATCTCCGAAACCGAAATCAAGAGCTTCATCAAGGCCGACAATTCCTCCCCGCACGACTGCCTCGGCATGCATGGGTGCAAGGACGCCAAGGGGCCGGCCCTGGTCGTAAGGGCATTCCTGCGCGACGCCAAAAGCTGCGAAGTGGTGGATCTTGAGGACCAGTCGAAGCGTTACGAGCTGAAGCTGCTGGCCAAGGAGGGCTTTTTCGAGGGGCTGATTAGTGGGCGCGGCGACAAGCCTTTCCGCTATCGTCTCCGCACCGTGGGTTACAACGAGGAGGTGCGTCAGTTTTACGATCCCTATTCATTTCTGCCCACGCTTGGCGAGCAGGACTTGTATCTGTTCAACGAGGGCACCGAATACCGCATGTACGAGAAGCTGGGCGCTCATGTGCGGGTGATTGACGGCGTTCCGGGCGTGTCATTTGCCGTATGGGCGCCGAGCGCAAAGCGCGTCAGTGTCGTGGGTGACTTCAACGGCTGGGATGGCCGCTACTACCCGATGCGCCCGCTTGGCGCTTCGGGAGTGTGGGAGATTTTCATCCCGGGCATCGGCGAGGGTCAGAAATACAAGTACGAGATCAAGACGCAGGACGGGTACCTGCTGATGAAGACCGATCCGTACGGCACCGCTTTCGAGGCTCCGCCAAACAATGCCTCGATTGTGTGCAACGTGCGCAAGTTCCAGTGGAGCGACGAGGTCTGGATTGCCGCGCGCGAGAAGGACGACTGGCAGCGCCGCCCGATGAACGTTTACGAGGTTCACGCCGGTTCATGGAAGCGCATTGCCGAGGATGGCAACCGCCCCCTTTCATACCGCGAGATGGCGAACGTTCTGGTCGAATACGTGAAAAAGATGGGCTTTACGCACATCGAGTTCATGCCTCTTGCCGAGCATCCCTTCAGCGGGAGCTGGGGCTATCAGGTGACGGGTTTCTTCGCGCCGACGCACCGCTTCGGCACGCCCGACGATTTCCAGCACTTGGTCAACGAGTGCCACCGCCACGGCATAGGCGTAATAATGGACTGGGTGCCCGGGCATTTCCCGATGGACAGCTTCGCGCTGGCCCAGTTCGACGGTTCGCACCTCTACGAGCACGCCGACCCGCGGCAGGGTATGCATCAGGACTGGGGCACATACATTTTCAACTATGGCCGCCACGAGGTGCGCTGCTTCCTGCTTGCCAACGCGCTGGCGTGGATAGACCGCTACCACATCGACGGGCTGCGCGTGGACGCTGTCGCCTCGATGCTGTATTTGGACTATTCCCGCAAGGCGGGGGAGTGGATTCCCAATATTTACGGCGGCAACGAGAACCTTGAAGCGATAGACTTTTTGCGCAAGACCAACGAGCTTGTCCACACGCTCTACCCGGGCGTTGTGACGATCGCGGAGGAATCCACGAGCTTCGGCGGCGTTACCAAACCGGCGAGCGAGAACGGCCTGGGCTTTGACTACAAGTGGAACATGGGCTGGATGCACGACACGCTCCAGTATTTCCAGAAAGACCCCATCCACCGCAAGTGGCACCAGAACAGCCTCACGTTCGGCATGATTTACCAGTATTCGGAGAACTTCATGCAGGTGTTCTCCCACGACGAGGTCGTGCACGGCAAGGGTTCGATGATGATGAAGATGTCCGCGCCGGACATGTCGGGCAAGGCGGGCACTTTGCGCGCCCTTTACACGCTCATGTGGATGTGGCCCGGCAAGAATACGCTCTTCATGGGTTGCGAATTCGGCCAGAGCAACGAGTGGAAATACGACAGTCAGCTCGACTGGTGGCTCCTTCAGTATCAGGACCACAACGGGGTGCAGGCGATCGTGCGCGACTTGAACGAGCTTGTGAACTCCGACCCCGTCCTGCACCGAATGGATTGTGACAGCGCGGGTTTTGAATGGGTGTCCATAGACGATGCGGAGGGCAGCGTTTTCGCTTTCATTCGCAAGGGCGAGGATCCGCGCGAGTGCTACCTTGTAGTAGGGCATTACACGCCTGTCATGCGCACCGGCTACCGCGTTGGCGTGCCTTTTGGTGGCTTCTGGAAAGAGGTGCTAAACAGCAACGCCGACGTGTACGGCGGGAGCGGCGCGGGCAACATGGGCGGAATGTACAGCGACCCGGTTGCCGCCAACGGGCGCAGGCACTCGCTATGCGTGACTCTGCCGGGCAACAGCACCGTAGTCTTCAAATACCAGCCTGAAAGGTAGTGTGCAGTTAATTACTTATGCCTGTGCGGATAATAGACCTTAGCCATCCCCTCTACGACGGTTCGCCGTCGTGGCCCGGGGACCCGGGCATATCCGTGGCGGAGCACTGCACTATCGAGCGCGACACCTGTTGCGTGCACAGGCTGAGCCTTGGCACGCATCAGGGGACGCACATCGACGCACCGGCTCATTACTTGAAAGGCGGCGCAGGGGTTGACTCTCTTCCTCTTGAGCGGCTTTACGGAAAGGCGCGCCTGCTCCGCATTCCGCGTGGGCGCGGCGGGCGCATCGGCAGGGCGGATTTGCTGCGCTTTGACGAGCATTTGCAGGAGGGGGCGCGGCTACTCGTTCACACCGGCTGGGATGAACAGTGGGGCAAAGAGGGCTTCTTTCTTGAAGGCCCCTGTCTCGATCTGGACGCTGCGAAGCTACTTGCAGAGCGCAAAATAGGCGTCCTCGGCGTAGATATGGCGACTCCTGCCGCCGATGACGCCGAAGCGGTTCATCATGTCCTGATGAACGCTGGTGTGATCATCGTTGAAGGGCTTGCAAATCTTGGTCTCTGTCCTGACGAGTTTACGCTTGTCGCCTTTCCCCTGCGCTTTGAGGGGTTGGACGGTTCGCCCGTTCGTGCGGCGGCCATTTGCCAATAATCGCATCTTGTATCAAGCCCTGCATTGTCAGCGGTGGCGCTTGGGTGTATGTTCACAGGGTATCCTTTCGGCGGGAATGAACGCCCGCCCGCGGTGCTCTTAGGAGCATTTAGAGCGGTTGCCAATAGTCTTCTCAAATACAACAAGATGCTTTATCCCCAGATAAGCAGGGATTTACGCAGATAAAATAAGTAGCTCTTTGTTTCTTAGTAATCTGCGAAAATCTGTGTAATCTGTGGTTAAATACTCTTATTGGGGGTTCCTTTTGGCATTTGCTCTATAAGTTTTCAAGACAGCTCCATAATACAGGATTACAATCATGGCAGAGAACGAAGTTTACGATCTAGTGGTAATTGGTGGCGGACCCGCGGGCTACGCCGGAGCGATTCGCGCCGGACAGCTTGGCAAGAAGGTTGCCTGTGTGGAGCTGGAGCGCGCAGGCGGCACCTGTCTTAACTGGGGCTGCATACCCACCAAGACCCTGCTCAAGAGCGCGGAGACTTACGCATCGCTCAAGAAGCTGGACGAGCTGGGCATTCACATCGAGGGCGAAATCAGCGTGGACTTTGAAAAGATTATCGCCCGCAGCCGTGGTGTGTCCGACCGCATGGCGGGGGGCATCGAGTTCCTTTTCAAGAAAAACAAGGTGGACTACCTCCTTGGCAAAGCCACGGTGAGCGCGCCCGGAATGGTCGAGATTACCGAAGGCAAGGACAAGGGGCGCTTCCTGAAGACGAAGAATATATTGGTTGCCACGGGGGCCAAGATGCGCACTTTGCCGAATCTGCCCGTTGACGGGGAGCGCATCATGACAAGCCGCGAGGCGCTCGTTATGAAAAAGCGCCCTGAGTCCATCGTGATTGTCGGCGCTGGCGCAATCGGGACCGAGTTCGCATACTTTTTGAACGCCCTTGGCACAAAGGTCACGCTCGTGGAGATGCTCGACCACATTCTGCCGGTGGAGGACGACGAAATCGCCGCCGCTCTGGCGCGTTCCTACAAGAAGCAGGGCGTGGATTTGCGCACCGGCACGAAGGTGGAGAACATTCAGCCTGGGGGAAAAAGCGTGAAGATGGACCTTGTGAAGGGGGACAAGCGCGAGAGTGTCGAGTCTGAAAGCCTGCTTCTTTCAATAGGCGTGGTGCCGAATCTGGACGGGGTTTTGTCGCGCAATGTGCAGCTTGAGCTGGACCGCGGCTACATCAAGGTGAACGACTCTTACGAGACTTCCGTGGCTGGCATCTACGCTGCGGGGGACATCATCGGGCCGCCGTGGCTCGCGCATGTGGCTACTTACGAGGCCGTGCAGGCCGTGGGGGGCATGTTTGGCGCGGTGAAGCCCAAGCGCGTGAAAATCTTCCCGGGCTGCACTTACTGCCACCCGCAGGTGGCGAGCGTCGGCGTGACGGAGAAGAAGCTCAAGGAGCAGGGCGTTGCTTACAAGGTTGGCAAGTTCCCCTTCACAGCGTCCGGCAAGGCCGTGGCGATGGGCGAGCCGGAAGGCTTCATCAAGGTGCTATCCGGCGAGAAATACGGCGAAATCCTTGGCGCGCACATCATAGGGCCGGAGGCTACGGAGCTTATTACGGAGTTCGGCCTTGCCATGAACTGCGAGCTTACTCTGGACGACATGCACGCCACCATTCACGCCCACCCGACGCTTTCCGAAGCGATGGCGGAAGCGGTGGCCGCAACTCACGGCGAGGCCATACATATTTAAGGCCAGCAGTTATAGCGATTCTCAAAAGTTTACCGAAATAGAAAGAGAAAGATTTCCTTAACCACAGATTTCACAGATTTACACAGATT
>JAFGLA010000060.1 GCA_016928295.1 Opitutales bacterium | reverse complement strand
TCAACAACACCAAGAGCTTCATCGGCCACGCCATGGGAGCCGCGGGCGCGCTGGAGCTGGCGGGCAACCTGCCCTCGTTCGAGGACGGAATCGTTCACCCGACAATCAACGTCGATGAGCTTGACCCCGAGTGCGTGCTGCCGAATCTGGTCCTTGGCCAGCCGCGGAAGATAGACCGCTGCGAGGTGATTCTGAATAATTCCTTCGGAATGCTCGGCATTAACTCCTGCGCGGTCATCAAAAAGTTTGCACAAGGGGTGGCAGCTCACTAATAAGCTACGGTTTCCGCTGCCAGTGCCGTGTTCACGGTTTTGCCGCGTCTTTGCAGGAGATTGCTTCACTTGACGGTTTTGCCGTCGGGCTTGATTTATGCAATGTGCGCGAGGTGCAAAAACGGTTCATGCGCTGTCTAGGGATTGTCAGCCATCGAATAGGCAGACAGTAATACTTTTAAAGACCAATACATCAGCAGAGAGATATGACGAAGGAAGAGTGCAAGCAGGTTGTTCTCGACATTATTAGCGAGATTGCTCCCGACGAAGACCTTGGCAACGTGAAGCCGGACGTGCGTTTGCGCGACCAGTTGGATCTCGATTCGATGGACTTCCTCGACATCGTGATGGAGTTGCGCAAGAAGTTCGGCATCAATGTGCCCGAGGCTGACTACATGCAGCTCGCATCTCTGGACAGTTGCGCGGAGTACCTTACGCCGAAGTTCAACGAGGCTGGCATCTCCCTGTAAAGGGGAGTTGGGGGCCTTGTTTTGCTGCCACTGCGAAGACGCGCTTTTTTAGTGCGTCTTTCACTTGCTTGATGCATTATGCCGCACCGTATGAACGACGAACACGAGTCCGCCGCGTCCGGGGGGCATTGCTCTTGCGAATGCGCCCCTGTTGAACGGCGCTGCGACACGCTCGTAATCGGCTGCGGCATGTCCGGCCTTGGCGCCGCCATACGCCTTGCAATGTACGGGCGCAAGGTGCTCATAGTGGAGAAACACAACGCACCGGGCGGGCTGAACGGATTCTACTACAAGGGCGGGCGAAAGCTGGACGTGGGCCTGCACGCAATGACGAACTTTGTTCGCGCTGGCGTAAAGGGGCCGCTCAACAAGCTGTTTCGCCAGTTGCGCATCAAGCCCGAGGAGTTCGCCCTTTGTCCCCAGCTTGGCAGCCGGATCAGCTTCCCCGACGCGCAACTTCGCTTCGGCAACGGCATTGCTCTGCTTGAAAGCGAGGTCGAGCGCCTGTTTCCTTCGCGCATTGACGATTTCCGCTCTCTTGTGCGCATTGTGGAAGAGCATGACGCGCTGGACACTTCCCGTCCGCAGGCAGGACCGGCAAGGGCGAGGGTCCACGCTATTCTGAAAGACCCGCTCCTCGCGGAGATGATTCTATGTCCGCTGTTCTTCTACGGCAGTGCGAGCGAGGACGACATAGACTTTGACCAGTTCTGCATCCTGTTCCGTGCCCTGTATCTGGAGGGCTTCGCAAGGCCCTTTGAAGGCGTGCGGCGCATAGTGCGCGTGCTGCTCGACAAATACCGCGCCCTTGGCGGAGAGCGCCTGATGAAATGCGGCGTCCGGCGGCTAATTTCTGCTGCTGGCCGCGTCGTTGGGGCGGAGCTGGACGACGGTAGCATCGTCAGGGCCGACAATGTCATATCCTCTGCCGGAGCCGACGAGACCCTGTCCATGTTGGGCAATAGTGTCGGCGTCGATGAAAAGGGGAGGGCGCTGCCCCGCCTTAGCTTTGTCGAACACATGGCCTGTTTCGACGCGCAGCCGCGCGATCTTGGCTGGGACGATACCATCGTGTTCTTCAATAGCTCCAGCCGAATGAATTACCGTCGCCCGAGCGAGGCGGTCGATACGCAAAGTGGCGTAATCTGCTTTCCTAATAACTACGATTTTGGCGGCCCCCGCATGAACGAGGGCATGTTGCGCGTCACGGCTCTTGCAAGCTACGACAAGTGGACCGCTGCCTCGCCCGATGAATACGAGCGAATGAAAGAGTCCTGCGCGGAGCGTATGCTTGGCAAGGCCCTGTCCATACTTCCGAACGGGGCTGGGGCGCTGAAGCGGACCGCATTGACATTCAGGGATACCTTTACCCCGAGGACCATCGAGAAGTTCACAGGTCACATCGGTGGCGGCGTTTACGGCTCTCCGCGAAAGCTGCGCGATGGGCGCACGCCGCTTGAGAATCTTTTCATTTGCGGGACCGATCAGGGCTTTCTCGGGATTGTGGGCGCTATCCTTGGCGGTATCTCAATGGCAAACAGTCACGTCCTTTCCCGTCATCAGGTCTGAATCAAAAGGCGCTTACTTTCGCTTTACGCTATCAAGGCTTCGCAAATTGCACAAAGTGTCGTATCTTTTTTGAAGTGCTTTCTTCTGCACTGGTGTATTTGTTCAATGAAAGGGAGTGTTCCCCAAAAAATAGCAATGCGCCGCGACAACAACAGAAAAACGCTCGATGAATGCCTTCGGGGCTGGGATGTGCAGGTTCCGCAGGATCCGCATCTCAAGCAGAGGGTGCTCAACCGAATAGCCGCTCTTGCTGAAGAGGAAAACGAACGCGCGCCACTAGGCTTGTCGTTTATTGGAAGGCTGGGCGGACGCGGCTTCTTTGCCCTCGCCTCGGCCTGCACGGCTCTTGTCCTTATAAGCGCGGCATTCTTTGTAAGAGAGCACAGCCTCGCGAGGGAGCGTTCATACGCGCAGGCCCATTCATACTTTTTGCTGATCAATCCTCTCGCCCATTCGGAGTTTCCCGAAGGCGCGTATCAGAACTTGGCCCCGGAGGATCCTTCAATGATAGACATGCTCGCGTGGATGCGCAGCAGTCTTGATTTGTCGCGTGATCAGTTTGCCGCTCTTGTGGAGCTGCACGAGGGCTACGAAGACCGCTTCGTAAGCCTTTACAACGATCTTTGTGATATCAACGCCCAGTATCAGGGCTTTGAGAAAAAGCGCATGAATGACGACATGATCGACTTCATGGAGCTGTATGACCTGTTGCGCGAACGCGAGACGCTCAGAGAGTGTTCCGCCAAGACCTCGCAGCAGTTTGTTTCGCTTGTGCTAAAAGTTCTTACCCCTGAACAGGCACAGGATTATCTGGCATTCCTTGGTCGTAGCGGCGTACCGCTTAACATCCCCAATATCTCCCCGGACAATGCAGGCGCATGAACCAGATGGCGACGCGCTCCTCATGGTCCGCGTTGCCGGTGGCGACACTCAGGCACTTTGCACGTTGATTGAGAACTGGCAGGCTCCCCTTGGGAACTTTGTCTATCGCTACGTGCAAAACCGCGAGGCCACGCAAGAACTAGTACAGGAAACTTTTGTTCGTCTGTACGAGGCGCGCACGCGTTTTGACGGCAATATGAAGTTTTCCTCCTGGCTGTTCAAGATAGCCTCTAACCTTTGCAAGAACTACTACCGCTGGCGTTCGCGCCATCCCGAAAGCCTAGGCATTGACGAGAGCTTTTCTTGTGACGCGGATCGCGTCGGTGGTGCCCGTCGTGAAGATTCCAGCCCTGCCGAGCAGAGCGAGCAAAACGACGATGCCGTGATGCTGGAGCGGGCGGTGAACGAGATGCCCCACCAGTTGAAGACGGCTCTGCTTCTCTACTATTACGAGAACATGAGCTACAAGGAGATAGCTAGTGCACTGGGTTGTTCGCCAAGGGGGGTGGAGACCCGTCTTTATCGCGCAAGGGCATGGCTTTCAAAGCGCTTGGCCGCCGAGGCAAATGCTTGTTCATCCGCCGGAATATGCCTGGCGCCGGAGTTATAGCCGCGCCAAAGATTACCGCATGTAATGCGCGCCGCCTTTTTGGAGGAGGCCAGCTATTTGGTTTCGAAGAGCGTCTGTGAGGACTGGGGGTTCCAAGGCATGGAAGATGAGCACTTTACGCCAAGTCCCTGCGCCATGCCTTCCAAATAGGCTGTTCGCTGTTCGGACGTGAAGCTGCGCAGCTTTTCCATCAAGGCCCTGCGTTCTTCCTGAGGCATGTTTTCAATCGCGCGGCTGAGTTCGAGGCGAACATCCGCCGGTGCGTCGGCCAGTGGAGAACGGTTTTGCGGCGTCGAGGTTCCACTGGTGAGGTCCACTCCCTGAATGCGGTTGAGCATCATGCTCTTGCGTTCGGGGGACATGCGTTCGATCCTCTCGATACTTTCACGGATTTTGGCCAGCCTTTCGGGCGGGAGTTCGAGAAAGCGACGAAGAAGTTCGAACTGTTCGCGAAGTTCTTCAGGCGCCGGAAGGTTGTCCGGCAGTTGCGGCGGCTTCATCCCGTCGCGTATGGAGGGGGGAAGAGACGGAGCGTCTTTGCCGATCCTGTCATTCGTAAAGGGTGCACGCGGTGGAGGCGCTGGCGGAGTCAGGTGCTGGGCTTCGATAGGGGGCACGTTCCTGACTTTGGGCAGGGCGTCTGTTTCCACGCTTTGGATCGCAGCGTCGGCTTGTGCCACTGATACGTCTTTGCCTTTTCGCAGATTGTAAACGGCGAACACAAGCACGGCTGCGACGATTGCCGCGGCTGCGGAGTATGCTATTGGATGTTCGCTCCTCATTCGTAGTTGTTTACGATTCTGGTAATCCGGTCAACGGCGTTGGTTTCAAGAAGAGGGGCGGCGATGCTGAGGTCTGCTGCCAGAGTGTAAAGTTCGCCGATATCATTCTGTGCGCTTACGGCCAGATGCGTCGGTTCATGATGGGCGGGAGACTGCTCTTCCATTACCCAGAGCCCGGTCAGCGAAAAGGCCACCGATGCCGCAGCCGCCATGAGCGGGCGCATGAAGGTGATTATTGTGTGTTCCCGGTGCGTCTTGCGGATCACTTTGCTGGCGAAGTCTGCCGATGCTTGCACGGGCATTTCGCTTAGAAGGGAGTCAATCAGGGCGTCGTTCACTTCGGGAAGGGAGTGAAGGCGTTCAAAGACCTTGTTGGAAAAGTCTGCGGAGGCTTTTGCGGGGCGTGCCTTGAGCAGTTCGTCCAGCCTCTTGTCCATGTCGTCACTGTTATTATTGATTTTCATGGCTTTAAAGTATGTTGCGCAGTTCGTCCTTCAGCTGGGTGCGCGCACGGAATATCCACGTTTTTACCGCACCCACGCTCGCGTCCATCATGTTGGCGATTTCCTCGTAGCTAAGCTCCTGCTGTTTAAGTAGAAGAAGCGCTGTGGCGTGCTTTTCGGGCAGGCGGGAGATTGCCTTGTTGAATGCTTCCTCGATTTCGCGCACGTCGCGTTCGTCGTCGGGGTTGCTAATCGCGGGCAGCTCCATCGGGTCCACCGTTTCGAGCGGTTTGCGCTGGCGGTGGCGATACTCGTTGATGAGCAGGCGGCGGGCGACGTGAAAGAGGTAGGTGGAGAACTTTGCCTTTGGTTCGTAGCGGGAGGCTCCGCGGTAGATGCGGATGAACGTCGTCTGCGCCAGGTCTTCGGCCTGGGAATAAGAGCCGAGCGAGCGGTAGAAGAAGTTTAGTAGCGGCGTCTTCCAGCGTTCGATCAGCTGTGCGAGGGCAACTTCGTCCCCTTCGCGTACGCGCCACATCAGGGCGCTGTCCGCGTCCACATCCGTGTACTGCGCCAGCCCCTCGGCAGGGCTGGTGCCTTCTGTCGTTTCGTTTTCCATCAGCAGCCAGACTGGACAGCTTGCATACATTCAATAGTGCAAACGTTTGACCCGCATACAAGTTTCAGGTCTTTGAGACTCCTGCTGTCCATTTTTGTAAGCTGAGCCATAGGCCGCCGGTCGGGAATGTCAACGTATTGAATTATTCCTGCGGTTGAGGCAAGACGGCTGTGTTACCCACTTGTAGAGCATTTCCCGTGCTAAGTTGTTTGAAACGCCTTGCACGCAGAGGGTATTTAGAGGAAAATACTTTCAAGGTTGCAGGATTGTGCGTATGTCCGCCTTGGCTTGCGTGCGTGTCCGTGCGTCCGTGCCTTTCGGGAAGCCGTTTTGGCACTTTGCAAGGTTCATACTTTCAGCGAACACGACTCCTTTTTTTCGATGCCCTCCCAAGGTTTCCAACAGGTCCAGAAGCAGACCCAGTCAATGGTTCTGGCCCCTCAGCTACGGCAGAGCTTGAAGATTCTTCAGGTTTCGGCTCTGGAGCTGCGCGATGTCATTCTTGAGGAGCTTCAGAGTAACCCCACGCTGGAAGAGTTGCCCATGGACGGCATCAGTATTGACGCGGGGGAGTCTTCCGCCTCATCCCCGGTGCCGGATCAGGCTTCGCCTTCGTCGGAGCAGCCGCAGGAGCGGGAGCTTGAGTTCGGGCGGGACGACTTTGAGATATACAACGAGATGCACGAGGACTACCGCGCCTCGATGGCCGAAGACAACGGCAACTACTCCTACACGAGCGACGACGAGGAGCGGCGCAAGCATTTCTTTGACTCTATAACGAGCGAAGCCTCTTTGCAGGAAGAGCTTATGCGTCAGGCGGAGCTTACCGACGCGAGCGTTGGCGTATTGAAGGCGCTTGAATACATCATAGGCAGCCTCGACGACAGCGGGTTTCTAGGCAGCAGTCTTGCGGACTTGGCCCTTCTTTCCGGTCTGCCCCTTGGGGACATGCAGAATGCGCACCGTTTGCTGAAGACGCTTGAGCCTTCGGGCATAGGCGCTGCAAACCTGCGCGAATGTCTGCTCATTCAACTGGAGTTTCGTGGGCGAAAGGGTTCGATCGCGCACCAGATTATCAAGGATTACTACGAGCTGCTACTTCGGCGCAGGATTCCCGAGCTTGTGCGGCGCATGGGCGTGACCGCGGATGGCATTGCCGAGGCGATGGAGGAAATTGCAGGGTTGGACCCCGCACCCGGGCGCCGCTTTGGCGATGATTCCAACCGAGTCGTGGTGCCGGATGTCACCGTGCACAAGGACGAGATGGGCGAGTGGGTGATCACGCTGAACAATGACTACATCCCGCGCCTTCGCATATCCCCCGCTTACAAGGAAATGCTCGCGAAGGGGACCTTGAACCGCAAGGACAAGGACTACATTCAGGACAAGTTCCGTAGCGGCAAATTCATCATTTCGTCAATAGAGCAGCGCCAGCAGACTATCGAGCGCATCACAAAGGAAATACTGCATTTCCAGAGCGAATTCTTCGAGGAGGGCACTTCAAAGCTCAAGCCCCTTACCATGAGTCAGGTGGCGGACGTTGTGGGCGTGCACGAGACTACCGTTTCCCGCGCCATTGCCAACAAATACATTCGCACCCCGCACGGAGTGTTCGAGTTCAAGTACTTCTTCACCCCGGGCTACAAAGGCGAGGACGGCGAGTCCATGTCCAACACCTCGGTAAAAGAGAAGATCGCTCAGATTATTCAGGCTGAAAACCCTGCCAAGCCCCTTAGCGACCAGCAGATTGTGGGCATTCTCGGCGAGGGCGGGATAACTATCGCACGGCGCACTGTGGCCAAATACCGCGAAGAGCTTGGTATATTGCCGACGAATCTGCGCAGGCAGTATTGAGTGCTCCAGAGGATCGTGCCGCGTTGGGAGCCTGGAGCCTTTTGCAGTTACTTGAACGCACCGGTAAGGTTCCCAAGTGGAACCTTATCCTGCGGACAAGACGCTGGATGAGTTCCGGCTGCGTTTCGCTGATGGGCAGGGG
>JAFGLA010000059.1 GCA_016928295.1 Opitutales bacterium | reverse complement strand
GATGCCTCGGAAGAGGCCCTGTCGCTCGCCGCCGAAAACGCCGCGCTCAACGGTCTTGACGGTCGCGTGGAGTTTATGAAGTCAGACTGGTTCACGAACGTGAAAGGCCGCTTCGAGCTCATCGTGTCCAACCCGCCCTATCTCACAAAAGAGGAATGGGAGAGCGCGGAACCTGAGGTGAAGGACTACGAGCCGTATTGCGCCCTAGTGGCGGATAACGAGGGCCTTGCCGACCTTGAACGCATAATGCGCGAAGCCCCCGCCCATCTTGCCGAAGGGGGCGTTCTGATTCTGGAGACGGGCATCGCCCAACACCCTGCGCTGAAGGCGCTCGCCGAAGAGCTTGGCTATGCGAAGGCCGAGGGCTTCAACGACCTTTCGGGCCGCCCGCGCGTATTTGTGGCCACTATTTCCTGACCTTTACCAATCATGAGCGGAAGACAACGAAGCGCCACGGGAAACGCCGAACTACTGGCGGTAAAAACGATTTCGCTCATCATAGTATCGCTGCTGATGGTAATTGCGCTGTCCCGCCCTTGGGGCGTCGAGCGCATTCCAGCCGACCAAGTCTGGGCAAAGGCGGAGGAGCTGGGCCGAAAGAACGATCTGGACCCGCTGTTAATTTATTCCATTGCCTGCGCGGAAAGCTCGCTTAACGCGCACGCTGGGACGCCCAAGGCGCGTGGCATCATGCAGATGAGCATCGGGGCGTGGGAAAAAGTGTGCTCGCGCTCGTACATCGAGGCATGGGACTGGCGCATCAATATGGAGGAAGCCGTCGCCTACATGGTGCACTTGCGAAGCCTTCAGCAAGCGGCGGGCAAGTATAACTGGGTGAATCTGGCCGCTGCCTACCGCCACGGCCCCAACGCATTGAAGCGCGCGCAGTACGACCCCGATAAACTGCCGCGCCCGACAAACGACATTTACCGGGAACTGTTCGCCGGAAGGACGCCAAAGCTGCCTGGGCCAGCGCCAAAGCGAGAGATAAGGGACGCTTACGCGCCATTGCCGGAACCGCCGCCCGCGCTACCTGACCCCGCGTGAAAGCGCGCCGGAGATTTCCTCCCTTAGCACGACTCTGAAGCCCACATTGCTGTTTATCCGCGTGGGTGCCTCGCTGCCACGGTAAGCTACGCGGCAGAAGGACATGTGGTCCATCCAGCCGCCGCCCCTGTTGATGCGCTTGCTGCCCGAGGCTGGCCCTGCCGGTTCCGTCACGGCGTGTTCCGGATACTCGCCGTACCAGTCGTAGCACCATTCCCAGACGTTGCCCTGCATGTCGTAAAGGCCCCACGCGTTGGGCTGCTTCTGGCCCACAGGATGCGTCCGCCCGTCCGCGTTTCCGGCGTACCAGCCTATGCGCTGCAAACTCCCGCCGCTGTACGGATCGTCGCTTCCCGCCCGCGCCGCGTATTCCCACTGCGCCTCGGTGGGCAGGGAATATTCGTAGCCTGCGGGAATGCGCCCGGCCGCGCGTTCAATCTCGGTCAGCTTTCGGCAAAAGGCCATTGCCTCCGCCCATGAAACGCTGTCCACGGGCGCGTTCGGCCCCACGCTCGCAAAATTGCTGGGATTGGTCCCCATCAGGGCCTGCCACTGGGCCTGAGTCACCTCGTATTTGCCCATCCAGAAGCCCTTGGTGAACATCACCCTATGCTGCTTCTCGTCGTTCTCGCGATAGCGTTCGAAGTCGGGCGAGCCCATGGCGAAGCGCCCGGGCGAAATCCATATCATCTGAATATTGTAGTCGGGCACCACCCAGTCGCTGCCAAGCTCCGCTCCGGCGGGCTTCTCCTCTTCCAGCCTTGCCATGAAGCGCGCCGTCTGTCCGGCGTTCACAAGGCCCGTAACACCGCCCTCTACATAGCCTGAATGGCGGAGCGTGAACCTGTATTCCCCGGGGGCTGCCTGAGAGAGCGAAAGCGGCGTCTGCCCGAGAACCGCGCCGTCCGGGCCGAATACTTCCGCTCCTCGCGGAACGCTGTCTATCTCGATAGTTCCGAAAAGAAACTCTCCGCGCACGCTGCTCTCGCCATCTGGCGACACCGTCACGCTGCGGCGGACGTTCGGCCAGCTCGCGCGGCTGAATTCAAGGACGTATTCGCCAACAGGCAGCTTTTCGAGCCTTGCCGGTGCAGCGCCCGCCATAGCGTCGATGTCGGCAAGCTCCGGCCCCTCCACAACGCGCCACTGCACATCGGAAAGGTTGCTTGATAAGCTGAGCGAGCCGCTCTGAAAGTCCTGCTCGATAGTGATTGTTCGCCCTGCCTGCATGTTCAGCGCGTGACGGGCTGGCAGCCAGCCTTCGCGGCGGATCTCCAGCATGTATGCGCCGGTCGGCACCTTGTCGATGACCGTGGGCGTCTCTCCGCGGACTTGCCGGGGCTGCTCTCCGGCGGGCGTCTCAACAAAGGCCCACTCCAGTGGTGCTGGCGAGGAATTGATCACGAGGCGTCCGCCAAGGCGCCGCATCGTAACTGGCGGAACGGCTACGAACTGGTCCGGCAGCACTGTCGCCGCGACGCTGACGCTTTCGTAACCGGCGAGCGAAAAAGTAATCTGGTAGTCTCCCGCCGGCAGCTTGGTGAAGGTCCAGGGCGTGATGTGCGAGGCCGTGTCGCCCACTCTTACCAAGGCTCCGGCGGGACTGCTCTTTACCGTCAGGCCCCCGGGCGGAAGCGCGGTAAGTTCCATGCTGCCCAGATCCAGAGTTTCCCCGCCGATTATCTCCACCTCGCGGGCTATTTCCGCATAGGCTGTCTTTTTCAAAAGTAGCTTATGAGAACCTTCGGGAAGGTCTTCGATCTGCGAAATGTGCGGCGTTTCGCCAAGGTGCACTCCGTCAAGGTACACCGAAACGGTATCCGGCGTCGTAGCAAGCCTGATCGCTCCAAGCGCGGGAGCTTCCGGCACCGGCTCAGGTGCTGGCTCAACAACCTCTTCTTCCTGCGGCGCGGGCGGAGTCTGCGGCTCGGGGCTGACACTGTCTGGAACTTCGTCCTCTGCCTTGACGCCAGTGGCCTCGTCCTGTGAATCCGGCTGTACGGCTTCATTTTCAGCGGCGGAGTCTGCGGCTTTCGCAGCTATGAATGCTTGCAGTTCACCAAAGGCAAGCTCCGCCTCGCGCCGGATGTCCTCGGACACTCCATCCATGTGGAGCACGCTCTGGTAGTCCTCCAGCGCCTTGTCCAAGAGGCCCATTTCGCGCTGCGCCCTCCCCCTGTAATACAGGGCAACGGCAAAGTCCTCGTCGCTTGGAGAGCCTGCACCAGAAAGGACTTCATCGCAGGCGGCGACCGTGCCCGCGTAATCGCCAGCTATGAACTTGTTAAGCCCCTCGTCGATGTAGTCCGTGGCGCTCTGGGCGTCCGCAGTCGCCTCGACAGGTACTGCGCTTTGCTCAAGGCCCGCGTGGCGCAACAGCTCTTTTCCGGCAAGATATGCTGCGGCTGCCAGAACCGCGCCCGCGAACAGGCTCCCAAGAAAGCTGCGAACGCGTCCCCCCTTCTGCGGCAGGGCCGCCAGAGCTTGCGAGGCGTTTTGGAAGCGGTCCTCGGGTTCAATCTCCATGCAGCGAAACACCCATGCGTCCCACTTTTTGGAAATGCCGGAGGCCAGCTTGGACGGCTCTTTGAAGCGCCCGAGCGGCTTTTTGCCAGTGAGCATCTGGTAGGCCATGACGCCGAGGGCGTAAATGTCGCTTCGGGCATCTGCCTGACGGCCCGAGCGCACTTCGGGACTCATGTAGTCGAGAGAGCCGACAAGTGCCGCCGCTTCGCTCCATTTCTCCGGTCCCTTCCGCTTCTCGTCCTTTGACGGGGAGACTATCGTAGAATCCTCCGTGGCACTTGGATAGGCAATTGTTGCCTCGGGGTCGATGGTAGGGCGGGCCGGACTGCCGCCATTTGCGCCCATCCTGCTTGCAATCATGCTCTTGCGAAGGACGGACTGCATGTACTGCTCCCCCGCGACAAGCGCCAGACCGAAGTCGCTGATTTTGCACGCGCCTTTGGACGAAATGAGGATGTTGGAGGGCTTCAAGTCCCGATGCACAACGCCCTTGCCGTGCGCGTATGCAAGACCGGCCAACAGCTCCGAAAGTATGAGGCGCACCTGTGCTGGTGGGAGCCGCCCGCCGTGCGCGGCAAGCAGTCCTTCAAGGTTTCCGCCCTCGACGTATTCCATTGCGAGGAAATGCCTGCCCTTTTGCTCGCCCGCGTACAGAACGCGAACGATGTTCTGGTGGTCCAGCATGGCAAGGGCGCGTCCTTCGCTGACAAAACGGCGACGAAAATCAGCCGATGAACCAAGACTTTCGGGCAGGACTTTGAGCGCGCAACGCTGCCCCAGCCTTGCCTGCCGCGCCAGATACACTTCGCCCATCGCCCCCGCGCCGAGAAAGCGTTCGATGACGTAATCGCCGATGGACGCTCCGGCGGCTAGAAACGCGTCGAAAGAAGCGCCTTCAGGACCGGAAATAATGGTATCGTCGGAATCCATGAGCTAGAGCCTTTTCCAGTTATCTTGCGCAGCAACGCAAGGTTCGCAATGCGAACCTTGTTCCCTGAACGAGCTTCTGGAGAAGTTCCGTCTGCGTTTCGCAGACGGGCAGGGCATTGGCCCAGCCCCATCATCAAAGCCTTGTCAGCTCCTTCTCCAGTAGCACGCCTTACCGCGCCATCTATCTGGAAAAGGCTCTTTGCCTGCAAGAAACCAAGTGAATATACCCGAATTATGCGGCAAAGGTAAAATGTAAACACTGCGGACCTGTGCGCTTGTTTGTCCAAATGCATGGCTGTGTAATGGTTGCGCTTGCCACATCTGATAATCTATACTTCAGCAGCGCAAAAGAGCAGCACGGGAGATACAGACACATGCCAGTTTACGTATATTGCGAGGTTCTTGAAGACGGGAGCGACGGCGAGACTTTCGAGGTCACGCAGTCCATGAACGACGAAGCCCTCAAAACCCACCCGGAGACGGGGCGCAAGGTCCGTCGCGTGTACTTTGCCCCGAATCTTGCGATGCGCTATTCAGCACAGGCGCAGAAGAGCAGCCTGAGCAACGAGCGGCTTTCTAGCCTCGGCTTTACCAAGTACGAAAAGGACAAGCTGACAAACACTTACCACAAGGTGGCGGGCAAAGACCCGAGAGCGCCCGAGAGTTTCCACAAGCCCGTGGCAGGGGCGTAAGGAGCGTCTGCAAATAGAACTCCCGCCTCCTCGGTCCGTCCATTTAAGACGTTCCCTAGCCTCTCGCGTGGCGAAAGGCTATTTCCAAGCCGAAGAGCGCAAGGTCGGGCACGTGCTTTGCGTTCGGCCACCAGCCTTCGGGCAGCACGATGGCGTTGCCACCAGTGGTAAGGACATGCGCCCTGCCCTCGCCTGCGGCTTCAAGATCCGCCATCACGCATTTGAGCATTTCCTTTATCATGCCGCGAAAGCCGATGTGGGCGCCGATTTTCATCGCCTCGACGGTGCTCTTGCCAATTGCGCCCGGGGTGAGCAGTTCCATGCGCTCCAGTTTTGGCAAAAGGGCCGTTTTTTCGTGCAGGTAGTCCGTCATCAGGGCCAGCCCGGGGGCGATGATGCCGCCTGCGTATCCCTTGCTCGTCAATACGTCAAATGTCGTTGCCGTGCCCATGTCTATGACAACGGCGGGCGAGCCGAGCATCTGCTTTGCAGCGATGACGTTCGCTATGCGGTCCTGCCCGACTTCCGCGGGGCTTGGGTAGTCAAAGCCGATGAACGAGGCCGTGTCGTGCCGAAGCTGATAGCCCAGGGGGGACAGGCCCATTTGCTCCAGTAGCCGCGTAACTCCCTTTGCCGCGTCCGGCACCACCGAGGCGAAGGCCAGCCCTTCGCAGTCGCATTCGCGCATCTGTTCCAAGACGGAGCGTGCGACCGAATCCGCCGCCACGAAGTGACGCGTGGGCGTGTCGCGGCGGGAAAGCACCTGTCCCTTTTCCAGAATGCCGGAATGGGCGGAGCTGTTGCCGATGTCTATGCAGAGTATGGGCATGGTTTATCTTGAGGGCGCTCTATGGAGCGCCATTGAAGTGAATTGTATCAAAACACGCAAGATATTGACATTGCCTGTTCCCCGACAGCCTTGCCTTGGTGGCCAGTTACATAACCTTGAGCTGCCAGCGGCCAGCGGCGTCTTTGTCAAGGCCCAGTTTCGCCCCGAAGGCTTCGCTCATAAGCTCCGCGCTCATCAGTTGTCCTATTTCTCCGCAAGCGAGCACTTTGCCGTTTTTCAGAACCAGAATGTGTGTGAATGAGGGCACGATTTCCTCCACGTGGTGAGTCACAAACACCATCGGCGGCCCGTCACTGCGGGTGGCCGTCTGTTCTACAAAGTCGAGAAAGCGCAGCCTTGCCACCGGGTCCAGCCCCGTGCAAGGCTCGTCGAGAATCATCAGCTTTGGTTCCGCCATCAAGGCGCGGCAGATTAGCACCCGCTGCCGCTCGCCCTGCGAAAGAAGCTCCCAGGCGCGGCCTGCAAGCGCATCAAGACCCGCGTCGCGGAGAAGGCGCTCTGCGCGGCGAAGCTCTTCGGGCGCGGGCGTTTCCCAAGGGTTGACTATCGCGCCCTTGCCGCTTGCGGTGATTTCGAGCGCGGTAAAACAGGGCTGAATCATTCGTTTCACACTGCTGCTGACCAGGCCCAGCATCGAACGAAGCTCCTGCCACGGGAATTCGCCGTAAACCTTGCCGCAAACGCCCACTCTGCCCTCGCTCGGGGTGAGGTAGCCCGCCAGTACGGAAAGAAGCGAGGTCTTGCCCGAACCGTTCGCGCCCATGAGCACCCAGTTCTCGCCCCTGCGCACGCGCCAGTTCACGCCGTCGAGTATCGTGGCGTCTGCCCTGCGTACGCAAAGATTCTGAAGATTGATTACCTCGTCCATCTACGTACGGCCTAGTCTCTTTACGCGCCCTTGCCAATACCTTCGGCATTGAAGCCGATGGCACGCATCGCGGAAAGGTCCGTAAGGTTGCGCCCGTCAAAGAGGAAGGCCGGTTTGCGCATAAGCTCGAACACCTTGGCGTAGTCCATTTTGTTCGAGCGGAAGCGTTCCCACTCTGTCAATATGAGCACAGCGTCCGCATTTGTGGCCGCCTCGTACTGATCTTTGCAGATGATTATGGACGAATCGCCCTCATTGCGGTTGAGGTCGCGGTAAATCTGAGCCGCTTCGACCTTGGGGTCGTAAATTGCAAGATTGGCCCGCTCTTCGAGCAGGTCGCGGCAGATGTAAATGGCGCTCGATTCGCGGGTGTCGTTGGTGTCGCGCTTGAAGGCGAAGCCGAACACCGCGATGCGTTTGCCGCTGACTGTGCTGAAGAGCTTGTGCAGTACCTTGCGGGCGAAACGGCGGCGCTGGTAGTCGTTCATCTTCACCACCTGCCGCCAGTATTCGGCCACTTCGGGCAGGTTGAACGCCTCGCAAAGATACACCAGATTGAGCAAATCCTTCTGGAAGCACGAGCCGCCGAAGCCCACGCTGGCGTGGAGAAAATACGGCCCGATGCGCTTGTCTTTGCCAATGGCGTTGGCCACCTCCTGTACGTCCGCGCCGGTAACTTCGCAGAGCGCGCTCATTGCGTTGATCGACGAGATTCGCT
Source organism: Opitutales bacterium (assembly GCA_016928295.1). Taxonomy (GTDB): domain Bacteria; phylum Verrucomicrobiota; class Verrucomicrobiia; order Opitutales; family Oceanipulchritudinaceae; genus Verruco-01. The sequence continues at coordinate 2,185 of JAFGLA010000059.1, read as the reverse complement.
GGGCAAGGAACGCGTTCGCAGTCAGCTTGGAAAGCTCGCTCGACCAGAGGCGCGTAGTAATGATTCTTTCCCGCGGCACCCAGCGGGCGTAAACATCTACAAGCACCTGAAGGGCGCGTTGGCCGGCTTCGTTCTGCTCGGCACCGATGAGCACGCGGTCCGGGTTTTCAAGGTCCGTGACTGCTGTGCCTTCCGCGAGAAACTCGGGGTTGGACAGGACTTGAAAGCTCGCCCCGTTGGAGGCGGAATCGAGAATGCGGCGCACCGTTTCCGCCGTTCGCACGGGTACGGTGCTCTTTTCGACGATGATCTTGTTCCCCTTGGAAAGCTCCCCGATGCGGCGGGCGCTTATTTCGATGTAGGTCATGTCCGCCGCGCTGCCAGCGCCCTCGCCGTAGGTCTTGGTCGGGGTGGGCAGACACATGAAGATGAGGTCGGCCCCAACGATTCCGCCGTCCACATCGGTGGAAAAAAACAGGTTCCGCCCCCGCGCTTCTTTCACCAGTTCGAGAAGGCCGGGTTCGTAAACGGGCAGTGCGTCGCTGTTCCATGCCGCGATTCGCTCCGCGTTTATGTCCACCACATTCACGCGAATGTCAGGGCATTTCTGTGCAATCATGGCCATTGTCGGCCCGCCTACGTAACCTGCGCCTATGCAGCAAATATTCATTGGTAGATTGTATGAAGGGAGGTGTTGTTCGCGCTTGGCAGGACCAGCACTGTCGGAAAGCTACTTACAAACGCTATTCGATTCAATTACTGCTAACAAGTTTTGAGTCAGAGCGTTTCAAAAGTGGTTCGTATATTACGGTTCGATTCTGTGATTCTTGAGCCTTGAAAGACTGTCGCTTAGCCCGCCCCTCTCGCTGCGGCGCAGCCAGAGTTCCTCGAACTGTCCGCAAACAGCGTCGTTTTGTTCATCCGAAAGCCGTCCTTCGAAGCGGTCAAGGGCGGCTTGCAGCATTCGCGCGGCAAGCTCCAGCTCTTCCCTTGCGAGCGCCCCGCCAAAGCCTTTGGGCGTTGCTTTGGCAATGGATGCGGCAATCGCGGCCAGTTCGGCGCGAAAGGCTGGAATGTTCGTCCTGTCTTCCTCGGGCAGGAGCCGGGCAAGCTCCGCATTCGCCGCGAAGAGCATTTTCCAAACGGGAACGCAGTTGTGGATTTTGCGTGAAAAGTGCCGCTCGGACAGGCTGCCTAGCGCAAGCAGTGCCTTGCCGCATACGCCGGCAGAGTCTCGCAAGATAAGCGAATCGAGCGCCTGCGCCAGCTCTTCTTCGCTCGTTTCGGCACCGTTCCATGCCAGTTGAGCGCAGTGCGCGAGCGGCGGAAGACTGACAACTGGCGGCTGGTGGTGCCCGTCGTCCCCCCAGTCGGTCAACAGGACGCCTATACCGCCGTGCCTTTTGGCCGAAAGGACTGCCTCGCGGATATTTGCACGCGCGTTCTGCCAACGTCCCGCAAGGCTGTGCCAGCCGGTCGTTCCCGGGCAGACTACAAAGGGCACGCAGGCACGCTCAAAGGCCCCGCATTGCTCTTCAAAGGGATGCCCCGCCTCGTAGCCCCAGATCATGCCAGTGACGGCTTCTGGAAGCTCGCAGACGCGTTCCGGGGCTTCCAGCACTATGTCCGCCCAGAACTGGAGCCGCTTGCCGTATTTTTCGGCCAGTGCGGCCACATTGCGAAGCTGCTCAAGGTAAACGCTCTGTTTGCCGCGTTCATTGCAAAGGGCCGCGCTGCGCCCAAGGCCCAGCTCCCAAGGCTCGTCAAGGCCCGCGTTGAAGCTATGGCTCTTGAACAGGGGCAGATACTGCGCGTAAATGCTGTCAATAAAGGCAAGAGTCTCTGCGCATGGGGCGAGCGTCGTCCCGCCTGCCGGCATAACGCGACCGTTGGGCAGGGTGATGCCTTCGGGGCATTCGGAAAGGTGGCGGTACTCCGGGTGCTTGAGCCAGCGGCCAAAGTGGCCCAGGCTGTTGAGGTTCGCCACTAGTTCGATGCCGCGCATTGCGCACTGGTCGTCCAGCCAGAGTATGTCATCGTCACGTAGGGGCGAGGCTTCGCTCCAGACTGTTTCATGCCCAGCGAAGGCGAAGCTGTGTTCCACGTAGAGTTGGAACTGGTTGAACTTCAAGAGCCAGAGCGCGTCGAGCAAATGCAAAAGGGTGCGGCGGGCGGGCACGCGGTC
>JAFGLA010000058.1 GCA_016928295.1 Opitutales bacterium | reverse complement strand
GCTCGCGCATCCCGTCGGGGGCTTCCGCCCCCAAGCGTTCCTTTCAGTCTCTCCCCCCAAGAATGATAACACTCAGGCACAGTTTTTTCCCCTATGGTAGGGACGTCTCTCCGAGGCGTCCGCGTGGCGGAATGCAGCGCAAATAATCAATTCAAGCCGTACGCAAGAGTCCGTGTAATCTGTGGTTAAAACCTTTTCTTCTTTTTTCCAATTTTTCCAATGCGTGAAATAACCTATCGCGAAGCCATCAAAGAGGCGCTTGCCGAGGAAATCGAGCGGGACGAGAATGTCGTGCTCATCGGCGAGGAGGTGGCTCAGTATAATGGCGCTTACAAGGTCACCGAGGGGCTTTGGGCCAAATATGGAGACAAGCGTGTTGTCGATGCTCCGATCAGCGAGGCTGGTTTTGTCGGAATGGGCATCGGTGCGTCTTTCCTTGGCATTCGTCCGGTCATGGAGATGATGTTCTGGAGTTTCGCCTACGTGGCTTGGGACCAGATAATCAACAATGCCGCTTCGGTCCGCTACATGTCCGGTGGCAAGATTAACTGCCCTATCGTGATTCGCGGGCCGGCAAACGGCGGGACGAACGTCGGGGCGACGCATTCGCATACGCCGGAAAACTTCATCGCCAATACTCCGGGCCTGAAGGTTGTGTGTCCTGCGACGCCTGCCGACGCCAAGGGTTTAATGAAGAGCGCCATTCGCGACAACGACCCTGTATATGTGATGGAGAACACTCTTCTTTACGGGATGAAAGGGCCGGTGCCCGAACAGGGTGAGGATTTCACTATTCCGCTTGGCAAGGCCGACATCAAGCGCGAGGGCAAGGACTTGTCCATTATCGCCCACGGCAGGGCTGTAATTACATCGCTCGCCGCCGCGGAGATCCTTGAAAAGGAGCACGGCATAAGCGCGGAGGTCGTTGACTTGCGCAGCATTCGCCCTCTGGATGAGGAGACGGTAATCAACAGCGTGAAGAAGACGAGCCGCGCCCTGCTTGTCGAGGAGAACAAGCCGTTCTTGGGTGTCGGCGCACAGATAAGCCACCTTATACAGTGGAACTGCTTCGACTATCTGGACCACCCTATAACGAGGGTTAGCGCGATAGACGCGCCAGCAATTTACAGCGATCCTCTGGAGAAAATCCAGCTTCCAGCGCCCGACCGTGTGGTGAAGGCGGCTCTTGGGATGTTCGCAAGAAAATAGCCATAGCATCATTGGCTCAAATCTACGGCCCACCATTCCTTTATCTTTCAATCTTAATCCATATACATCATGGCCACGATTATTGAAATGCCCAAACTTAGCGACACCATGACGGCGGGAACCCTCGCCAAATGGCACAAAAAGGAAGGCGACGCCGTCAGCAGTGGCGACATGATTGCCAGTGTCGAGACCGACAAGGCCACGATGGAGCTGGAGTGCTTTGAGGATGGTGTAATCCTGAAGCTCTACGCCGCAGAGGGGGACGAGGTGCCCGTTGGCGCGCCGGTTTGCGCAGTGGGAGAAAAGGGCGAGAAAGCCCCCGATGGCGACGCATCCGCAGCCCCTATCGCAGAAGCCCCCGCAAAGGACGAGGCAAAGCCCGAAGCGGACTCCCCGGCGCCTGTCGAAGAGAAGGCCGTGGCCGGCAGCGAAGCCGCGAGCGACACCCGCGTAAAAGCAAGCCCGCTTGCAAAGCGCGTGGCCGCCGAAAAGGGCGTGGATATTTCATCTATCGAGGGCAGCGGGCCGGGCGGGCGAATCATTCGCGAGGATGTCGAAAAGGCGGCCTCCGCGCCCAAGGCGGCAAAGCCAGCGTCGAAGGCGGAAGCGCCCTCCCCTGCCAAGTCAGCGGCCCCCGCGGTCGTAGTCGGACTGCCTGCGGAAGATGTCGTAATCAAGGTGAACAATATGCGCGGAACCATCGCCCGCCGTCTCTTGGAGTCCAAGAACACGATTCCGCATTTTTATCTGGAAATCGAGGTCGATGCCGCGCCCATGCTCGCCCTGCGCAAAAAGCTCAACGAAGGGCTTGCGGATCAGGGAGTGAAGCTGACTGTGAACGACCTTATCCTGAAGGGCGCAATCGAAGCTCTGCGCCGCGTGCCAGCCGCGAACAGCTCATGGCTGGGCGATAAAATCGTGCAGTACGGCGCCGTGCACATGGCTTTTGCCGTGGCGATCGACGAGGGTCTTCTCACCCCGACAATCAAGGATGCTGACCGCAAGAGCATCCGCCAGATTTCCGTAGAGGCAAAGGACTTGGCCGCAAAGGCGAGAGACCGCAAGCTGACGCCTGCCGAGATGAGCGGCTCGACGTTCACGATAACAAACCTCGGAATGTTCGGCATCGAAAACTTCTTCGGCATCATCAACCCGCCCAACGGAGCGATTCTCTGCGTGGGAGCCACGGTGAAAAAGCCGGTAGTGAACGCGCGCGACGAGATCGTGGTTGGGCAGCGCATGAGGCTGGGCCTTAGCTGCGACCACCGGGTGGTTGACGGCGCAGTGGGCGCACAGTTCCTGGCGGCACTAAAGAAGCTGCTCGAATCCCCGGAGCTTATGCTGGCCTAGCACAGGAGGCCACTGGCACATGGGCGCAATGTATCTCGCGCATGAAAAAGCCCCGAGGCGTTTAACCTCGGGGCTTTTCTTTTCCCGTTGAACCGGAGCTTGCGCGCCTTCTTTGCGGGATGTTGCGGAAAGCAAACTCTACTTACCGCAGCAGCAGCAGCAACCGCCCTTGGAAGAAGCGATTGCGACCAGCTCAAGGAAGCTTGCGCTCTTGAGGGCCGCGCCGCCGATGAGGCCGCCGTCGATGTCCGCCTGATCGAGCAGTTCGGAAGCGTTGGCGGGGTTCATCGAACCACCGTAGAGGATGCGCACCTTGTTGCCAGCCTCGCCAAACTGCTTCACGAGCAGGGCGCGGATCGCGGCATGGACTTCCTGCGCCATTTCGGGCGTGGCGGTCTTGCCAGTGCCGATGGCCCAGACAGGCTCGTAGGCAATGACGAGATTCGCAGCGTCGGTCACACCGGCGAGGGCACCCGTGGTCTGGGTGGAGACAACTTCGAGCATCTTGCCAGCTTCGCGCTCGGCAAGCGTCTCGCCAACGCAGACGATAGGCAGAAGGCCCGCGGCCTGTGCCACCTTGGTCTTTTCGTTGATGAAAGCATCGCTCTCACCGAAGTACTGGCGGCGTTCGCTGTGGCCGAGGATGACGCAGGAGCAGCCGACTTCCTTCAGCATGGAGGCGGAAATCTCGCCCGTGTAGGCGCCGGAATCCTTCACGTAAACGTTCTGCGCACCCAGCATGACGCTCGACCCCTTGAGGGAAGCGGCGGCACTTTCGAGCGCGGTGAAGGGCGGGCACACGGCCACGTCAACCTTGGTCTGACTACCGGCACCGGCGACGATTTCGCTGACCAGCGAGCGGGCTTCCGCCGTGGTCTTGTTCATCTTCCAGTTGCCAGCGATAAGGATCTTGTTCTTGGACATTTTTTATTAAGTAGTTGGTTGGTAATTACCAGCGGTTCAAAGATTTACTTGCGGTCGAGGACATCAACGCCCGGAAGCACCTTGCCTTCGAGGAACTCCAGCGAAGCGCCGCCGCCCGTGCTCATGAAGGTGACCTTGTCCGAGTAGCCGCTCTTCTTGATGGCCTTGACAGAGTCGCCACCGCCGATGATGGAGCAGGCATCGCCTTCGGCAACGGCCTTGGCCACGGCGAATGTGCCGACGGCGCAGGCTTTGATTTCGAAAACGCCCATCGGGCCGTTCCAGAGAACGGTCTTGGAGGAAGTGATTGCGTCCTGATAGAGCTTCACCGTCTTGGGGCCGATGTCGATGCCCATCCAGCCGTCGGGGATGTCACCTTCGACGACCTTCAGTTCGCCAACTGCCTTGCCGGCGAAGTCGAGCTTGTCGGTAATGACGTGATCCACGGGCAGGAGGAACTGCACGCCCTTGGCCTTGGCCTTGGAAAGAGCTGAAAGGGCCGTTTCCTTCTTGTCCGGCTCGTTCATGGAAGAGCCGACCTTGGCCCCCTGGGCGATGGCAAATGTGTAGGCCATGGCGCCGCCGATGAGGATTGTATCGGCCTTTTCGAGAAGGGCGTCGATGACGGTAATCTTGTCGGACACTTTCGCGCCGCCGAGGATTACGGTGAAGGGACGGTCAGGGTTGGCGGTCTTGTCGCCGAGGAACTCAAGCTCCTTTTCGATGAGAAAGCCCGAGACCTTGTCGCCCTTGATAAACTCGGCAATACCCGCTGTGGAGCTGTGCGCGCGGTGCGCGGTGCCGAAGGCGTCGTTTACGAACACGTCGGCAATGGCGGCGAACTGCTTGGAAAGCTCTGGGTCGTTCTTCTCTTCGCCCTTGTAGAAGCGGACGTTTTCGAGGAGGACCACGTCGCCGTCCTTCATCGCGGCAACTGCGGCGTTGACCTTGTCACCAACGCAGTCGTCAACGAAAGTCACGGGCTGGCCGAGCTTTTCGGCGAGGGCCGCAGCCACGGGGGCGAGGCTGAACTCCGCCAGCTTCTGGCCCTTCGGACGGCCCAGATGGCTTGTCAGGATGACCTTGGCCTTGTTTTCGACGAGGTATTTGATCGTCGGCAGAGCGGCCACGATGCGGTTCGGGTCGGTAATGACGCCGTTATCGAGCGGCACGTTGAAGTCGCAGCGCACAAAGCAGCGCTTGCCGGAAACATTGATGTCTTTGACGGTCTTGATAGCCATGACGGTAACTATTTTAAGATGAAAGAGATGAAGAATACAAAAGTCTGAAGAATGAAGTCTTATCAACCACAGATTTCACGGATTTTCACAGATTCAAAAAACCATAAATTGCCCGCCAGCAGCTCGTCCAAAATCGGACAGCTCGAATAAGTAATTACCTAGAAATAAAATGGGTTAACACAGACACGAAATGGTGCTCTCGCTTCTTAAAAATCTGTGTAAATCTGTGAAATCTGCGGTTAAATAAGTCTTATCCCTTCTCTTGTTATAACCGAAAAAACGAAAAGGTCGCCAGCCTATGCTGGCTCTTGGCCTCGCACGACTGGCGACCCTGTAAAACGGTTCAACTATGGTTGATTAAGCTCGTATCGCGCGTTCCCGACTAGAGGAACTTGGCGACCTTCTGGAGAAGGTCGACGACGCGGTTGGAGTAACCCCATTCATTGTCATACCAGCTGACCAGCTTGAAGAAGGTGCTGTTCAGGCCGATACCGCTGCCCGCGTCGAAGATCGAGGAGGCGGAGCAGTGGATGAAGTCGCTGGAAACGACTTCGTCTTCGGTGTAGGCGAGGATGCCCTTCATCGGACCTTCGGCAGCTTCCTTCATCTTGGCGCAGATGTCGGCGTAGCTGGTTTCCTTCTCGGTCTTGACGGTAAGGTCAACGACGGAGACGGTCGGGGTCGGGACGCGGAAGCTCATACCCGTCAGCTTGCCCTTGGTGGCAGGCAGCACGAGGCCGACAGCCTTGGCGGCGCCGGTTGTGGAGGGGATGATGTTGATAGCGGCGGAACGGCCACCCTTCCAGTCCTTCTTGGAAGGACCGTCGTTGGTCTTCTGCGTGGCAGTGTAGCTGTGCACTGTGGTCATAAGGCCTTCCACGATGCCGTAGTTGTCGAGGACAACCTTGGTGATGGGGGCCAGGCAGTTCGTCGTGCAGGAAGCGTTGGAAATGATGTTGTCAGAAGCGCTCAGCTCCGCGTCGTTGACGCCGATAACGACGGTCTTGACGTTGCCCTTTGCGGGGGCGGAGATGATGACCTTCTTGGCACCGGCGGTGATGTGGCCCTGTGCCTTCACGTCTTCGACAAAGAGACCTGTGGACTCGATGACGATGTCAACGCCCAGTTCCTTCCACGGCATAGCAGTGGGGCCTTCGCGAACGGCGAGGCACTTGATGCTCTTGCCATTGACAACGAGGGTGTCGTCCTCGGCAACGCTGGGGCTGCTCTTGGCGCTGGACACCGTGCCGTTGAAGCGACCCTGAATGGAGTCATACTTCACCAGGTAGGCGAGGTTGTCCGCGGGGACGAGGTCATTGATGGCGACAACTTCGACAGCGCCTTCGAGAAGACCCTGTTCAACCATCGCACGGAACACGAGGCGGCCGATGCGGCCAAACCCGTTAATTGCTACTTTGACTGCCATTTTTATGTGCTTGTCTAGATGTTAAAAGTTGGGTCCGGCTTCGAGACCGGAATGTTTAATTTCCAGCATTACAGCACGCCTTGGCAAGAGAATAATCCACAATGCCGCCAATACAATTTCAGGAAGACGTATTTTTCTTCCATCCCGACGGGCCTCACAACACCCACAGGGCGCAGTTCTGGGCGGGTATCTCAAGCTGACAATCCTGAATACGCAAAAGCTGCGCCCCTTTCAGGCCGGAAAGGTCAAAGCACTCTGCATCCGCCACCTGCGTAAAGCCGTCCAAGGAAAAATCACCCATATCAAGACTGCACGGAATGCCGCAGGGATTGACGACAAAGAACAGGCGCTCCCAGCCCTGCTCCCCGTTCGCGTTGAACAGCACGCCAAGGGCAGGACAACCGTTTTCCGCGCTGAAAAAGCGCAAATAGCCATCTTCCGGCGGGTCCATCAGGCGCAAGAGCCTGCCAAAGTGCGAGCGGCGAAAGCCTATCCATTTGCGAAAATACTCGTGGGTGCCGGAGAATTGCCTGATGCGCCTGTAATCGAGCGCGTTGAGGTCGCCACGCTTGTATGTATTGTGCTGCCCGCCCTTGCTGCGGAGAAAATCCTGCCCTGCGGACAACATTGGAATGCCAAGCGACATCATTAAAATGGCCACCATCAAATGTGTGCGCCGGCGATCGTAACAGCTCGGAATCGTGCCGTCGCCATCGTCGTTGGTCGTAATCCGGTCCAGCCAGCACATGTCGTCGTGGCTTTCCACGTAGTTCACGCTCTGTGCAGGCCATGCGCTCAGGTGCCCTAGCGAGCCGTTGATAAAATACTTCAGCCCGTCGGGATTCTCCTGCCCGAGAACGTATTTGCGGACGTACTCGCGATAGCCGTCATTCCACGAGGCAAGGCCCGAATCCTTGAGCGCGAGGCCGATATGCCCCTTGAAGCTCCACGGCTCGGCAATGAGGATAATGGACGGCTTGACTAGCTTTAAGTCCTTTTCGAGCTTCTTGAGCGGCTCCACTCCTACCAAGTCCGCAAGATCGAAGCGGAAACCGTCCACGTCAAAGGCTTCGACAAACCAGGCAAGGCTGCGCTCCATGAGCTTGTAAGCCATCGGGGTGGCACAGTTTAGCGTATTGCCGCAGCCGCTCCAGTTCATGAAGGCCCCTTCGGCGGAGAGGTCGAAGTAATAATGCTTGTCGATGTACTGGAGGAAGTTCGGCTCGCCAACGTGGTTGTACACAACGTCCAGAATCACCGCGAGGCCCCGCTCGTGAAAGGCGGCCACCAAGTCACGCAGTTCGTCAATTTGCGAAGCCTTTTCGGGGTTAAGCGCGTACTGACTGGCGGGGGAAAAGTAGTTGTTCGTCATGTAGCCCCAGTGGTAGCCGTCTTTAAGCGGCTCGTCGTGCTGCTGCACGGGCTGGAGTTCCACGGCGTTGACGCCCAGTTTGGATAGATAAAAGTCCGGACTGCGCACCCATTTGGCAAGGCCGGTGAAGCCAAGCCGTTCGTCCGCGCTGATTTTGACCGGCGCGTTCGCCGCGAGGTCGCGCACGTGCGCCTCGGCAATCACCAGGTCGTGCCAGCTTGGGGGCGTGAAGCGGGCAGCGGGCTTTTTGACGCGGTTTTTGTCCAGCGCGATGGCAGGCCCCGTCGGGCCAACGCAGGCGAGCGCGTAGGGGTCGAGTATCGGAAACGCGGGATCGAAGGGACTGAACGCATCTCGCTCCCCGTCAATAAAATAGTAGTAATAGGCCCCGTGACAGTCGAAGGGGACGACGGCTTCCCAAGTGCCCGGGTCTATGCGCACTGCGTCAAAGAGCGCGCGGTCGCTCTGGTCGAGCTTGCGAAACAGCGATAGCGTCACCGCGCTTGCGCGAGGCGCAAAGATGCGGAACAGCGCGTTGCCGCTCACAAAATGCACGCCCTGCTCGTAGCGGCTGTCCACCTCGTGCAGGTATTCCCCGGGCATCATCAGGACGCCTTCTCGAAAGCCGTCCTCAAGCCATGTTACGCTGCTAGGGCCTGCCGAGGGGTCCAATTCCTCGTGCGGGGTGAAAAAGAACTGATGGTGCCCGCTGCGGCGCGGGTGAATGTAGAGATTGTGGTTACCGTGCTCGTCCTGAGTGACGTTTGGGGCGCCCGAGGGCACTTCCATCCACTCTCCCCTGCCCGTCACGAACTTGAACGCCACCTTGCCACGCCAGTCCCTGCCGTCCTTTTTCATGCAGAGGTCTTTCTGCACGCTAAGCAGATAATAGTCCTGCCCCCCGATGATGGCCTCTTCAAGACGCCATGCCTTGGAGTTGAAGTTCGGATTCCATGCGTTAAATTCCCCCGCCACGTACACGCCGCTGCGGGCCAGGTCAAAGTTCGGATAGCGGCTCGCCCTGATGCAGAAGGTAACCCAGGCGTCCTGAGTGTAGTACCCGCTCGCGTCACCGAAGACCAGCGGCGGGGCCTTGCGCAAGTCCTTGAGCTGTTCGCGCGTGTCGTCCCAACAGAGCGGTGGCAGACCGGCCTTTGTCCAGTCGCTTGTCAAGCTGACAAGGCCGGAATTGGGACCGGTCCAGCGCGCGCTGAAGATTTTGTGTGGGTTGCGTGTCATGCGAACGGTTTGGAGGGAAAACCTTGCAGAATATGCTATATCGACAGAAGGCCCCGATTTCTGAAGGGATCAATAGCCGCTGCGAACGCCGACGATTTCCACGTCGAACACGAGCATGGAGCCGGGCAGAATGCCGCAACCGGGGGGCGGATTCTCGCCGTAGCCGAGCTTGCCCGGGATGTAAAGGCGCACCTTGCCGCCGACGCCGACAAGCTGCACGCCCTCGGAAAAGCCCGGAACAACGGCTGCGACGGGAAACTCCACGGGATGGCGGCTCTGGTCGAACACCGTGCCGTCGATGAGGCTGCCCTTGTAGTTTACGCTCACAAGATCCATGCGGGTGGCCTTTTTCGAGGCGTCCCCTTCGGCAAGAATCGTGTAGTAGAGGCCGCTCTTTGAAAGGGTCGGCTTTTCGGGCATGGCGTCGATAAATGCCTGACCGAGTTTTTCGTTCTCAAGAACCTGCTTCATGCGGGCGGTAAGGATATTGTCCATTCCCCTTTCCATCATGCAAACGGGAAACCCGCAAGAGCGGAGAGTGCGCATCGGCCTTTCTTGCCCGTTTTTGTGCAAGCAAAAGCCCCGCTTGGGGTGAATTTCCCTGCGGGGCTTTTGTTTGCGGTGCTTTTCCCTTGGCCGCGTGAGCAGTGTTTTTTGGGGAAAGCTACCGGTATTTAATTTAGACAAGGCCCTGGGCGAGCATCGAGTCGGCCACCTTGGTGAAGCCGGCGATGTTTGCGCCCATGAGGTTGTTTGTCGGCTCGCCGTATTCGATGGCCGTATTGCGGCAGGCTTCGTGAATGCTGATCATGATGCCGTGCAGCTTTGCGTCCACTTCCTCGCGCGTCCATGCAAGGCGCATCGAGTTCTGGCTCATTTCGAGGCCGGAGGTGGCGACACCGCCCGCGTTGGCTGCCTTGGCGGGACCGTAGCAGATCTTGGCGGCGAGGTACTGTTCGATGGCTTCGGGGGTGGAGGGCATGTTGGCACCTTCGCTCACGAGCTTGCACCCGTTGGCGAGAAGCGTCTTTGCGTCTTCGCCGTCGAGTTCGTTCTGCGTGGCGCTCGGGAAAGCGCAGTCGCAGGTAACGGCCCAGGGGCGCTTGCCAGCGTGGAACTCGCAACCGAACTTCTCGGCGTATTCGCTGATGCGGCCACGGCGCTCGTTCTTAAGTTCCATGACGAAGGCGAGCTTTTCTGCGTCGATACCGGCTGGGTCGTAGATGAAGCCGTCGGAGTCGGACAGGGTGACGGCCTTGGCACCAAGCTCGTTGAGCTTTTCCACGGTGTACTGGGCCACGTTGCCGGAGCCGGACACTGCGCAGACCTTGCCCTTGAAGGAGTCGCCCTTGGCCTTGAGCATTTCTTCCGCGAAGTACACGCAACCGTAGCCGGTGGCTTCGGGACGAATGAGCGAGCCGCCCCAGTTGAGGGCCTTGCCGGTCAACACGCCGGTGAACTCGTTGCGAAGGCGCTTGTACTGGCCGAACATGTAGCCGATTTCGCGACCACCAACGCCGATGTCGCCCGCGGGCACGTCGGTGTCTGCACCGATGTGGCGGCTAAGCTCTGTCATGAAGCTCTGGCAGAAGCGCATCACTTCGCCGTCGCTCTTGCCCTTGGGGTTGAAGTCGGAACCGCCCTTGCCACCGCCCATGGGGAGCGTGGTGAGAGCGTTCTTGAAAATCTGCTCAAAGCCGAGGAACTTCAGGATGCCGATGTTGACGCTGGGGTGAAAGCGCAGGCCGCCCTTGTAGGGGCCGATGGCGCTGTTGAACTGAACGCGGAAACCGCGGTTCACCTGGATTTCGCCCTTGTCGTCCGTCCACGGCACGCGGAACATGATCTGGCGTTCCGGCTCGACCACGCGCTCAAGGATGCGGGCGGCGCGGTACTGGGGCTTGCGCTCCAGAACGGGAGCGAGCGATTCGAGAACTTCCTGAACGGCTTGCAGGAACTCGGGCTCGCCCTTGTTGCGGCGCGACACCTGTTCCATCACTTCGGATATATATTTTTTCATTGAGTCTTTTCGGGTTGGAAACAAATAACACGAAAAAAGACCGCTCGTCGCTTTCGCGTCGGGCAGCCTACTTTTCAGCAGCGTAGCAGAGAAAAACGACTTTGTGCCATCTGCACAAGTCCGCTTTATCGTTTTATTGACGAAAAATAATGACAAAGCGCCCCATTAGGGCAGGATTACACCCTTTTATGAGTGGCAAACGAGTCCTCGTGGCCCTGTCCGGCGGAGTGGACAGCGCAGTGGCGGCCCTGCTTTTGAAAGAGCAGGGGTACGACGTCGCGGGCGCGTACATGAAAAACTGGATCAACGAGGAAAACATCGAGGCGCACTGCCCTTGGGAAGAAGACATCACGGATGCGCGCGCCGTGGCCGAACACCTCGGCATCCCTTTCACGGTGTGCAACTTCATACGCGACTATCGCGAGCGCGTCGTGGAGTACCTCGTCGATGGCTACCGCAGGGGCCTAACGCCAAACCCGGACGTGATGTGCAACCGCGAGATGAAATTCGGCGTGCTGCGCGACTACGCCCTTTCGAACGGCTTTGACCACGTGGCAACGGGCCATTACTGCCGCCGCACGGACATGAAGGACGGGCGCGGGATGGGGCTTTTCGAGGGCGTGGACAAGAACAAGGACCAGTCCTACTTCCTTGCAATGGTAAGAAAGGAACAACTCGCCGAGTCTCTGTTCCCCGTGGGGCACCTGACAAAGCCGCAGCTCAGGGAACTGGCGCAAAGGGCAAAGCTGCCCAACGCGGACAAAAAGGACAGTCAGGGCATCTGCTTTATCGGGCAGGTGAAAATTGCTGACTTTCTGCGCCACTACATTCCCGACAGCCCGGGCGAAATTGTGGACACTTCGGGCCGCGTCCTCGGCAAGCACAAGGGTCTGCATTTATATACGCTCGGGCAAAGGCGGGGCATAGGCATCCCTTCCAACACGGACAACGAGCACTACGTCGTCGTGGCCAAGGACGGGGAAAAGAACCAGCTCGTCGTTACCTTTGAAAAGCCGGACGCCGATGGGCTGTTCCAGAGTCACATGTTAATGACCTCGCCCAACTGGCTTGAAGAACCAGTTAAGGAGACGCGGGAGCTTCTCGTCCGCCCACGCTACCGCGACCCTTCGGTAAAAAGCCTCTACGAGCCGCTCGAAGGAAACACGGCACGAATCAGCTTCTCCACGCCTCAAAGAGCCATTGCGGCGGGGCAAATCTGCGCGCTCTACGAAGGGGAGCGCATGATAGGGGGCGGCATATTTGTGTAGCCATCAGCCCGATAAGCTGCTTAACAGGGATTCAGAACACAAAACAAGGGCACGAAAAAAGGCGCATTTTAGGCTTCTCATTCTCGACCCAACACGTATAGTGGCTCCCTTTCGCACAATTTTCTAGAGCAATGGCAAACATCAAGTCATCCAAGAAGGATATCCGCCGCATCAAGACGCGCACAGAACGCAACCGCGTCGTCATCAGCCGTATCCGCACCCTCCGCAAGAAGGTCCTTTCCAACGCCACAGCCGGTGAAGCCGGTGCACTGGCAACGGCCAGCGGTGAATACTCCTCGGCACTGGACAAGGCTGCAAAGCGCGGCGTTATCCACCACAACAAGGCCAACCGCATCAAGGCCCGCGTTGCAAAGCTCGCCAAAGCAGCCGCCCCCGCAGCCTAATTGAGGCCGGAGGCCGCCAAACAGTTTTTTTGACAATACCCTTCCGGCGGGACCGGAAGGGTTTTATTGTTTCCAGCCACTAGAGAACATTTACAGCAAAAATGAACGCACAGGACAACGAAGCCAACACATCGAGCAAAGCCACCACCGCGATAGGCTTCCCCGCGCCCCTGCTGGGCGAACAGAACCTGCGCCTTCGCGTTCTTTACAACGAGGGGGGCCTGCTCGCGCTTGAAAAGTCGCCGCACATCCTCAACGGGCCGCATCCCTGGTATATGAACCGCCCCGTACTGAGCGACGCCATCAACGAACAGCTTGCGGCGGAAAAGCCGGAACTGTTGCGCCTTGGCCTCAAGGCGAGCGAGCCGGTGCAGCCCATATTCCACATGGACCCGGGCATCGCCGGAGTGGCCATATTCGCGCACAATGCGGAGATCGCCAACACGGCGCGCAACAACTTCGGCTCGAACCTCTGGACCCTGCGCTTTCGCCTGGTAGCCTTCGGCGGCCCCGTGGACGACGAAGCAAGCTGCGACCTGCCCGTTGCGCGGCATAACCAGATGCCCATGGCGCTTATCTCGCACAGGAGCGGCAAAAAGACCTGCACGAGCTTCAAACGCATCGAAAAGCTGGGCCGCTACAATCTCTGGGAAGCGACGACCAATTACTACCGTGCCGACCAGCTCCCCCTGCACGCCTCGGAACTTGGAATCCGCATCCTAGGCGAAACGCACTACTGCCGCGAATCCCCGATGTTCCTCTCCCGCCTGAAAAAGCACTGGGAAGGCGACCGCGAAACAGAGCAGCCTATTTACGAAGCGCCCTCGGCATGGCTAAGCGAAGTGACGCTCGACAACGGCGTCACAATCAAAGCCGAAGCGCCCGCAAGGCTGAATACACTTATCAAGCAGATAAGAAAGTTCTGCACAAGGTAGCGCCACGGGCATACAGCCCTTCTCAAAGGACTGCAAATAGACGCGCCCTAGCGCCCTGCCTCGCTTTGCCACTCTTCCAAGCGGTCGATAAAGGGGCGCTGCGTTTCCT
The DNA here is from genome assembly GCA_016928295.1 of Opitutales bacterium. Lineage (GTDB taxonomy): Bacteria > Verrucomicrobiota > Verrucomicrobiia > Opitutales > Oceanipulchritudinaceae > Verruco-01. Next base: position 5,860 of record JAFGLA010000058.1, on the reverse strand, counting down.
TTATCCTGTATTTGGCGGCCGTTGGCGGGAGCATTTCCGCGCGGTCCACTTCCGGGTAGCTCTGGACGCGGCCGGACTTCGGGGGCCATTCCATTTCAAAGCTGTTGCTTGAGAAGTTTGCCTCGTCCCAGTGCCCTTCAAAGGCCCAGCAGTGCACGAGTTTGCCTCCTTTTTGGCGGATTGAGCCAAGAGGAATGAACGGGCCTTCGCCCGCATCGTGGCCGGTTTCTTCTCGAAACTCCCGCCTAGCGCAGGTCAACAGGTCTTCACCTTCGTCAATTTCGCCCTTGGGAATGGACCAGTGGCCGATGTCCTTCTTTTTCGCGTACGGGCCTGCCGGGTGCACGATTAGAACGCGCAAAGCGTCGCCCCTGCCCTCGTACATCAACAGCCCTGCGCTGATTCGCTCCATGCGTCAACTTTGGGGCCTTGATAGACGCGAGGCAAGACAGGGCTTAGCTGCGCAGCATTCTTGCACTGCCGCGGCGCGGTGCGAAATCTTTGCCCGAATTGGCAGCGCCTATCAAGAGGCCCCGCAATTCCACAATCGATACGTTGAGCACTTCTCCGTTGCGCGACAAATCCTGCGCCGCGGATGCGAGCATTTCGGCCTCGGCCGCACCGCTTTGGACGGATTTGTCCATATCGTGAACGGCGGCATTTATCTGCTCGATGCCCCGCGACTGCTCTTCAAGCGCGCCGGAAAGGCTCTCGATCAGCCTGACCAAAGACTCCGCTCCGCCGTCAATTTGGGATAGAACGCCCACGAGCTGCTCCGTCCTCTGCGCACCTTCGCGGCTGTTTACAAGAGCCTGCTCGATTCGCGTCGCAGTCTCCTTGGCAGCACTGGCGCTGCGCTGGGCAAGGGCGCGCACCTCTTCGGCCACTACGGAGAAGCCAGCGCCGTATTCACCCGCGCGTGCGGCTTCCACTGCGGCATTGAGGGCTAGAATGTTCGTCTGAAACGCAATCGCGTCGATGGTTTTCACTATGTCCGCAATCTCGTCTGAGGCCTTGCTCGTGCGCGTCATGACCTCGGCCAATGCGACGGCGCTCTTGTTGCCCGTTTCCACATCGCTGCGCGCCTTGCGAACAAGCTCGACTGCCTCTCTGGCGCTGTCGCCTGCGGAGCGAACCTGCCCTGAAATCTCCTCCATCGTGGCGGATGTCTCCTCAATGGCTGCGGCCTGCATACTGGCGTGCTCGGCGTCTTTCTGCGCCCCGTCGGCAACGACAGAAATGGCCTCGGGAATAGCGCGGCCAATCTCGGCCAGCGTCTCAAACTGCTCTGTGGAACGACGCACCTTTATGCGCGTAAACATCAGCCCCATGACGGATACCACAATAAGCCCCACCCCTCCAAGAACGTATAACACTCTGGAAAGGCTGCGCATCTCTTCCATTCTTCCAAAGGCAAGAGCCTCGGATTTGCGCGCATTGTCCACGAGTTCTATTATCAAGTCCTTGTACAAGCGCCACTTGGGCGTCTCTTCCGTTCTCAGCATTTCCACGGCTGCATCAAAATCTCCCGCCTTGCTCAGCTCCAGTATGCGCTTTTGAATGGAGACATCGTCATTCCATTCGCTTTCAATACGCGAAAGAGCGACGCGATGCCCGTGATCGTCCGCCATTTCCGCGCACACGTTCTTCAATGTGGCAACCACTTTGGAGAAGCTATCGACGGCTTTGGCGTGGTTTTCAAAGGCCTTGGGATTCTTTGGCTCAAGTATGGCGTTGCGCGTGGCCTGCCCCATTTGAAGCCCTTGCGCATACATGGATGTGGCTTCCAGCGCGATGTCGGCTTCCTGACGCATCACGGTTTGCAAGGACGCACTGTGCCGCTCCATAAGGAGTATGGCGATAAGGCCCAACACGCTGGCACATACGACTATCGTGTAAGACATTATAACACTTCGGGAGAGGCTGGCTTTACTCATTGAGAAAAGTTATTTCCAAAAATGAATAACTCAAGCGCTGGACGTTACTTATGTTTAGGCTGTGTCAATAACCCACGGTGTTTTGGATATCGCGAAAAATCGCCTGGGCGCTCCCTGAGACGACAATAAAAAAAGGCGGAAGAATCGCTTCTTCCGCCCAGTTGATTTCTATTTTATATTAGCGCAAACCACCAAGACCCATGAAGTCAGTGCGCGCCATCGAAGTAACCATACGGCTATCCGAAAGGCGCTCACGGAGGCCCGGAATCTTCCGAGCCGGACGGGCCTTGTGATTCCTCAGTGCCTGAGTATTCATTTTGGTGTGGATCATGGTTTGTGATCTCCTGTTTTGGTTTCCCCCGAATTGGATTCGGGAAAGTCGGAGCGGTAACCACGGAACCGCAAAAGTTTTTCCTGTCGGCACCTTGACGAATCTCTCCGCCGTATTGCCGCTCAAGAGCACATTTGGAATCTGCCTTGCGTGTGTTGAACTGTAAAAGAACTTATCTGATGCCAGAGCTTGGACCTTTTCGTCCGCTTTGTCAAGTCCGGTCTTTGCCGCGCCTAACCAAGCGTCTGTTTCCTCTTCTCCGGCGAACGTCGTTTCCTTCGCTGCTTTCACAGGTAAAGAAGCACTCAACAGGCCCATTATTCCGAAATTCCGAAAAAAGTGCATTTGAGCGCACTTTTTTCATAATGAGCATAAAACGGCTGGAACGCGCCCCTGAACCTCGGACAAGTGCTTAATCACCAGCGGTTTGCGAAGCAGATTCGGCAGAAGCGTCACTTGACGCCCCGCCAGCCGCTTCCTGCGAGAACACCGGATCGGGCTGTTTTTCCGCAGCGCGGATTTCCTTTCGCGTCCCGGCCATGTCCACCTCACGAATAATGTCGTGCATGGTGATGTAGGCCATCGCGCCCAAGAACAGCAAAACGAACAATGCCTGACTATTCGCGATAATCCGCTGGGGCACGGGCTTGCCGAACAACTTTTCCAAGAAGGCGAAGCAGATGTGCCCGCCGTCGAGGACGGGAATCGGCAAAAGGTTCACAATCGCGAGATTCACGTTTATGAACAGGACGAAAAAGAGCAGGATGATCACCCCTTCCCTCGCGGAAATAAACAAGGCGTGGGCAATACCCACCGGCCCGCTCATGTCCTTTACGCTCACGTCGCTTTTCGGGTTAAGCAATGCCTTCAGAACATCGAAAGTCATGTAAATGGCGCCAGATACCTGCGTAATCGGATCTTGGTGAACGATCACCTTGTCGTCGCTGCCCCAGCGTATGCCGATCATCGGGCGCTTGTTGCCCGAGCCGTCGTCCACGAGAACGGGCGTCATCGTAAGCTCCACTATTTCCCCGCCGCGCTGAACGCTGAGCGTGTGCGGCTCCGGCGGAGTCTTGGAAATTATGCGCCCTGCGGCGAGTATGTGGCCTATGCGTTCGCCGTCCACGGCAACAATCCTGTCCCCGCTTTGCAAGCCTGCCTTTTCAGCCGGAGAATTCTCGAATACCGAACCGACAACAGCCGGACGGAGGGGAAGAATGCCGATTTCCCTCAGCCCAGTCCCCTTGCCAAGTATCGGCTTAACGCTGAGCGATACTATCTGCCCGTCGCGCTCCAGCTCCACGGCCCTGCTTATTTCAAGATTCAAGGAGCGGGAACCATCGGAATCGTATCCGCTGCTCGTAGCCACAGCCTGAACGATGTCCGTCCATTCATTAACGGGCGTCCCGTCTATTGAAATGATGCGGTCCCCGGGCAATACGCCCGCCTCTCTGGCAGGGCCGCTCACCCATTCGCCGTCCGCATCCATAACCTCGCGCGCGGCATAGCCCACGGTCGTCGTCATCATGGACGCATCCACAGGCTTTCCCACAACCCAGATAATGAGGCCTAGCAACAGCGCGAAAAGCACGTTGAACAAAGGCCCGGCCACGGAAACGATGATTTTGTCCGTGGAGCTTATCGGGGGCAGGGATTGGCCGTCGTGCTCGCTTGTACCCTCAAGAGTGCTAACTCCGGCAAGTTGCGGCAAGGCGACATAGCCGCCCAAAGGAATGGCCGAAAAGCGGTAGTCCACGCCGTTGCGTTTCCATCCGAACAGGCGCGGGCCAAAGCCGATGGAAAAACGCTCCACGACGAGTCCCCTCCAGCGCGCCGCGACAAAGTGCCCGTATTCGTGGATCAATATGGAGGCACAGAAAAACACAAACGCCAGCACGGCATATGCAGTGTCGCCGAAAAAGCCCTGTAATTCGTTTACATTCATTATTTTATTGCCGCTCTTGCCTCTGTTCTGGCCCTCGCGTCAGCTTCCAGAAGCTCTTCAAGGCTTTCAGGCTGCAAAATGGGGACCCTTGACAAAGTCTGCTCAATTATGGAAGCGATGGCAAGAAAGGGTATTTCACCCTTTATGAAAGCGTCCACGGCCACTTCGTTCGCCGCGTTGAACACGGCTGGTGCGCTACCGCCCGCAAGCATGGCCTGCCTTGCGAGGGATAGAGCCGGAAACTTCACGGGGTTTGGCGGAGAAAAGCTGAGGCTCATCGCGCGGGCAAAGTCCAGCGGGGCCTCGACTCCGCGCCGTCTTTCCGGGTAGAGCAGCGCGTGCTGTATGGCAAAGGTCATGCTCGGCGGGGCAAGCTGGGCGAGTATCGAACCATCGACAAACTCCACCATCGAATGAACGATGCTCTGGGGATGGATGGTGACTTCTATCTTTTCCGGCGCCACGTCGAAGAGCCAGCGCGCCTCTATCATCTCCAGCCCCTTGTTCACCATGGTGGCGGAGTCTATCGTGATTTTCGGCCCCATGGACCAGTTCGGGTGCCTCAGGGCCTGCTCGGGCGTGGCGCTGCGCATCTCCTCGATGCTGGCGTCTCTGAACGGGCCGCCCGACGCGGTGAGAATGAGCTTCTCCACTCCCCCCGCCCTGCCGTCAAGACACTGGAAAATGGCGTTGTGCTCGCTGTCCACGGGCAGGATGCGAACGCCCTTGCGCCGCGCCGCCTCCATGACAAAGGCCCCTGCCATGACGAGGACTTCCTTGCTTGCCAACGCAATCGTCTTGCCTGCCTCGATTGCGGCCAGAGTCGGGGCAAGGCACACGGTTCCCCCGGCGGCCATTACGACGATGTCCGCCTCCGGCAGGGCGGCCAGTTCGCAAAGGGCTTTTTCGCCGTCGCGAGAGCAGCATACGAGCCGCTTCACGCCAAAGTGTTTCCCGATGGCCTCAAGGTCCTCGCAGCGGCTGCGGTTTGCCGCCCCCACAAGGCGGAGCCTGTCCGGGTGCGCGGCAATTACGCGAAGGGTGTTCTTGCCTATCGAGCCGGTCGCACCAATGAGGACTACGTTTTTGACGCTCATGTTCGCTGGAAATCTAGCCGAGAATGTACACGGCCATGTAGTAGGCAAGCGGCGCAGTCAGCATGAAGCTGTCCGTAAGGTCGAATATGCCGCCGATGCCGGGCAGTATGCTGCCGGAGTCCTTCACGCCGCTTTCGCGCTTGAACGCGCTTTCAAGCAGGTCCGCAAATATGGCAGCTATGGCTATCGGAAAGGCCATGTAGGCGGCCACTACCGGCGTAAACGCCGCGGGCAGGCTGCCTGCGGGCATCCAGTGGGCAAAGGCGGCGCTGCACGCCATGGATATAAATATGCCGCCAAAGGCGCCTTCCCAGGTCTTCTTGGGGCTTAACACGGGGGCCATCTTGTGCCGCCCTATTGCCAAGCCTGTAAGCAGTGCGCCCATGTCCGTGAACTTTGCCGCCATGACCAACCAGAGCGCCAGCATCAGGCCCGGCCCTTCCGCCCCGAAGCGGTAAATCATCATGCTGATGAACACAATCGTGCAAGGGGCGAGGATGAGGCCAAGCAGCGTGGAGCCGAGCGCGTTGACGGGATTCCCCCTTGGGCG